>CAJFMW010000051.1 GCA_904392525.1 uncultured Eisenbergiella sp. | reverse complement strand
CATGACTGTTCATCACTTTTGGCTCTGTTTATATGAGGTAACAAGTTAGAAAAAGCCTGAAAAATCAATGCTTTTAGGCTTGACATTATAGGAAGGAGATTACTATGAAAGTTTATGGAGTTGTGATGGCGGGCGGCGGAGGCACCAGGCTCTGGCCGCTCTCCACGAGCAGAAAACCCAAGCAGTTTCTGAACCTTTCGGGGAAGGAAACGCTGGTTAACGAGGCTATCGACAGGCTCTCCGGTGTGGCGCAGGAAACCTTCATCGTAACAAACGCCTCTCAGGCACAGGAAATGCTTTCCCAGACTGCGGGAAGGGTGCCGGAGGATCACATTCTGAAGGAGCCTGCGGCGCGGAATACGGCCGCCTGCATCGGCTATGCCGCGATGACCATTCTGAAAAAATATGGAGACGGCATCATGTGTGTGGTTCCCTCTGATCCTTATATCCGGGATGAGGAAGGCTTCCGGCAGACGCTGAAAAGCGCCGTGGCCGCCGCAGAGGAAACGGATGCCCTGGTGACCATCGGCATCCGGCCCACCTTCCCGTCTACGGGCTATGGCTACATCAAAAATGCTGCCGTGGAAGGAAAGGGCTGGCGCAGGGTGGAAGAATTTGTGGAAAAGCCGGATGAGGAAACGGCGGAGCGCTATGTGGCGGAGGGCTATGCCTGGAACAGCGGTATGTTCATCTGGAAAGCTTCCACCATCCTTTCCTGGTTTGAGAAGCTGCTTCCGGACATCTACGCGTATCTGGAACAGCTTTCAGAGGGCTTCGGTGCGGAAAACGAGGAAGCTCTTCTGTGGGAAATTTATCCCAAAATCCCCAAAATCTCCGTAGATTATGGTATCATGGAAAGAGCGGATCACGTGCTGATGGTGCCCGGCGATTTCGGCTGGAGCGATGTTGGAGGCTGGGATGCCTTCGACGCCTTAAAGGAGCGGGATGAGAACGGCAACATCACCGTCGGAAAGACTTTGCTGCTTGACAGTCAGGGCTGCACCGCGTATTCTGTAGACAGGTTGATTGCGGCAGTGGGCGTGAAGGATCTGATTATCGTGCAGGCCGGGGAATCGGTGCTGGTATGCCCCGCATCCCAGGCCCAGCGGGTGAAGGAGATCGTGGAAGCCCTTGCGGAAAAGGGCGAAAAAGAGTACCTTTAAGTCGAAAATTCTCGATGGATTCCGGTTCTGTTTTTGACTGCGGACATGTTAATATTATTTCTGGAAATGATTTCCGGAAATGAAAACGCAGGAGGAAGCAGAATATGATTACCATAGAGGTTACGGAAACACAGATTGAGCGCTACGTGTCCGACATGATGCTGGAGCTGGGCGTACCGGCTCATCTGAGGGGCTATTACTATCTGCGCGAGGCCATCGTGCTTGCGGCCCGCGATATGGAGCTGGTGGGAAGCGTGACCAAGCTTCTGTATCCGGGAATCGCGAAGCGCTCTCATACTAATATCCAGAGGGTGGAGCGGGCGATCCGCAACGCGATCGAGGTTTCCTGGGAGAGAGGAAATCCGGCCGTATTTGAAGAGCTGTTCGGCTACAGCAGCGCAACGGGTGCACCCCGCCCGACCAACAGTGAGTATATTGCCAGGATTGCGGACCGGGTCAGGCTGGACCTGTCCGTTTCCTGAAAACCAGGGAGGCGGAAATCGGCTCCGCCGATTTCCTGGAAGAATTGCTTACGCAATTCTTCATATAAATTTATGCCGCCTTCGGCGGCAAAACCAGGAGGAACACAAATGAGTCTGCTGAGTGTCATTGTCCCCTGCTATAACGAGGAGGAAAATGTCGCCTGTTTTTATGAGGAGCTGATGAAGAACAGGCCTTTTTTTGAAAAGGAAGGCCTTCAGGTGGAGATTCTGTATATTGACGACGGATCAAAGGATGGAACCGTTGCTGAGGTGAAGAAGCTGCGCGAAAAGGACGAAAACGTGCGGCTCGTCTCCTTTTCCCGGAATTTCGGCAAGGAGTCGGCCATCTATGCCGGACTGGAAAAATCGAAGGGGGATTATGTGGTGATGATGGACGCGGACCTGCAGGATCCGCCCGCCCTGCTGCCGGAAATGTTCGCCTATATCCATGAGGGCTATGATTCCGTTGCCACCAGAAGAGTTTCCAGAAAGGGAGAGCCCCCCATCCGTTCCTTTTTTGCCCGTCTGTTTTACCGTCTGGTGAACCGGATTTCCAAAACGGAGATCGTGGACGGAGCCAGGGATTATCGGCTTATGACCAGGCAGGTGGTGGATGCCATCCTGCGCATGACGGAATATAACCGCTTTACCAAGGGAATCTTCGGCTGGGTCGGCTTTAAGACCAAGTGGATGGAATATGAAAATATAGAACGGGCCCACGGCGAGACCAAGTGGTCCTTCTGGAAGCTGTTTCTGTACGCCATAGACGGAATTACCGCCTTTTCAACGGTGCCCCTTGCGCTGGCTTCCATCATGGGCGTGGTATTCTGTATTGTGGCGTTTCTGCTCATTTTCATCATCGTGATCAAGACTCTTATGTTTGGAGATCCGGTGGGCGGCTGGCCCTCGATGGTATGCATCATGTGCATGGTGAGCGGCGTACAGCTGTTATGTCTCGGCATTGTGGGACAATATCTGTCCAAAACCTACATGGAAGTGAAAAGAAGGCCCATTTATCTGGTAAAGGAAGAAATCTGAAATACTATGAGTGAACGGATCAGTATCGTGATGCCTGTTTTCAACGCGGCGGCATGGCTTAAGCAGACCATCGCCTCCGTGAAGGAGCAGACCCATGAGGACTGGGAGCTGATCGCCGTGGACGACTGTTCTTCGGACGAAAGCTTTTCCATGCTTCAGGAAATGGCGCGTATGGACGGACGTATCCGTCCGGTGCGGCAGGAAAAAAACAGCGGCGCGGCGGCCGCGCGCAATGCGGGAATCCGCCTCTGTGGAAGAAAACAAAGCTGGAAAAAGAGCTTGCTTTTCTGAAGGAAAGGCAGGCTGCTTTTGCTTTTACCGCATATGAGTTCGGAGATGAAAACGGAAATGGAAACGGGAAAATTGTCCGTGTACCACAGACGCTTTCCTATCGGGAGGCGCTGTCCAGAACCGTCATCTTCACCACTACGGTGATGTTTGATCTGGAACGGATTGACAGAAACCTGATTTTCATGCCGGATGTGAAAAGCGAGGACACGGCGACCTGGTGGCAGATTCTGCGTGCGGGGTATACGGCCCATGGGCTGGATGAAAATCTGGCCGTTTACCGGAGACCGAAGAATTCTCTTTCCTCCAACAAGCTGGAGGCAATCCGGCGCATCTGGAATCTGTACCGGAACAGGGAGAAACTTTCCGTCATTGCGAGCGTGTATTATCTCTTTTTCTGGGCCCTGCGGGCGACGGTGAGGCGGTTGTAGCGGCACTTGTCCGACGCCGGGTTGTGTGGTAAACTAAGGGAAATGCCGCAGAAGGAAAGGAAGATCCGTTCCTGCGCAGCGAGAGAAAGATTTTTTCGCCCGGAAAACAGGTCTGGGCGTGAAATACGCCGTCAGAGCGGCAGATTGTGAGGAACTATGAAGGACAGGGAAACCGGAAAACGGCTGCTTATTTTGCTCATATCCGCGATCGGAATGCTCGCCATGGTTGGCTTTTATGCCTGGATATGGTTTGGTTTTTATTACCCTAAAATTCTTATCTATGATATTAAACTGTATTTTAACGGGCATATTCTGATTCTGCTCATCTATACGGTAATTCTGTTTCTGTTTTCGAACTTATACGGGGGCCTGAAAATCGGTTATCTGAAGCCGATGGAGGTGTTTCTTTCCCAGGTATTTTCCTTGATCTGCGTGAATGTGATGTCCTATTTCCAGCTCGCGCTGATTCACGGCAACCTGATCTGGCCGGTGCCTTTTTTCCGGATGATGGCCGGTCAGCTGGTGTTCTCAGCCGTCTGGATTTATTTTGCCAATCTGGTCTACCGCAGGATTTTCCCGCCCAGAAAGCTCCTCCTGATTCACGGGGACCGTTCCATCGAAGACATCCTGCATAAATTCGCCAGCAGGAAGGACAAGTATAACATTGTAAAATGTATGGGGCTGGAAGAAGGGGCAGAAGCTCTTTTTGATGAAATGGAGAAGGGGTATGGCGGCGTGGTGCTGTGGGACATTCCTACGGCAGTGAGAAACAAGCTTCTGAAATACTGCTACAGCCGTTCCATCCGCATCTATCTGATGCCCAAGATTCCGGACGTGATCATCAAGGGCTCGGAGCAGCTTCATCTGTTCGATACGCCGATCCTGCTCACCAGAGAAAGCGCGCTGACGGTGGAGCAGCGGATCATCAAACGGTGCATCGACATTGTCTGCTCCCTGATCCTGCTTGTGATCGCTTCACCGTTTATGCTTGTTACCGCCATCATCATCAAGCTGTACGATGGGGGGCCGGTGCTGTATAAGCAGATCCGCTGTACCAGGGGCGGAAAAGAGTTTGCCATTCTCAAATTCCGCAGCATGCGGGTGGATGCGGAAAAGGATGGGGTCGCAAGGCTTGCGGCCAAGAATGATTCCCGCATTACGCCAATCGGCCGGTTCATCCGGGCGGTGCGCATCGACGAGCTTCCTCAGCTCATCAACATCCTGAAGGGCGAGATGAGCTTCATCGGACCCAGACCGGAGCGGCCGGAAATCATCGCACAGTATCTGGAGGAAATGCCGGAATTCGCCTTCCGCACGAAGGTGAAGGCGGGGCTGGCAGGTTACGCCCAGGTGTATGGAAAATACAACACCACGCCCTATGACAAGCTGAAGCTGGATCTGACCTACATTGAGAGCTATTCCGTGTGGCTGGATATCAAGCTGATGCTTCTGACGCTGAAAATCCTGTTTCGGCCGGAAAGCACAGAGGGCGTGGATGAGAAGCAGATCACTGCGATGAAGCAGGACGCACAAGAGGACGACGAGTGATGAAGGACGAAAAATTCTGGCGGGAGGGCATGGACGGAAAACGCTTTGCCCTCTGCTCTTTCAGACGGCTTTGGCTTTTCGGCGCTGCGGGAATTCTCGGAGCGGCCGTTTCTGCCGGGCTGTATCTGCTCATCACGGTGGCGCTTGCCGGGCCGCCGGAGTATCAGGTATTTTCCCAGTACCGCATCTATTTTGACAGTGAAAAATACGGAGAAATCCAGGATTATTACAACGCCTATACCTGGGGCGAGATCATGAAGACGGACGAAGTGGTGGATTATGTGATGGAAGCGCTTCCTGAGGGGATCACGAAGGAACAGGTGAAGGCGTCGGTTTCTGTCGGCGCGATGAACGATGTGAAAATCATGCCCCTCACGATTACCACGCAGGACCCCGAACTTTCGGAGACCATCGCGGAAGCCTACGTGTATGGGCTGGACCGGTTTGGCCATTCCATTGAAGGGTTAAGCGGCATGGACTGCTGGCTTTTGGAGGACGCGCAGGAGGTGCCCCGCGGCACGAAGGCAGGAAACGCGGCGCTTCTCGGACTGATTCTGGGGGTTGCCGCCGGATTTTTTGCCTGGCTGATCTGGTACTGTCTGGATGATTCCATCTATCTGGAAGCGGATTTTGAGAACCGGTATGGCATTCCCGTTCTGGGCGTTCTGACGGAAAAGAGAGACGCTTTTTTGCAAAAGGAACTGGAAACCGCGCTGGCGGTCCGCTTGAAGGGACAGGAGTGCGTCTGTGTGGTGGATGCGGCGCAGACGGCGGGGAGAAAAGAATCGGCCTCTGCCGGAAGCTGTCTGACAGATGAGTCCGTAAAAATAAGCCCGGAGTGGGAAGAATGCCTCTGGCCCTTTGACGAAGGGGCGGCGGAACGGATGCGGCGAAGCGGCGTCCTTCTGATGCTTCCCTGGGGAAAGGGAAGCGGCCGGATGGCCGGAAGACTTGTGAACGGGCTTGAGAAGCTGGAGGTTCCCGTTGTGGGAGCTGTGATTTACGGTGCGAAGGACGGCTTCCTGCGCGCGTATTATGGGAAGAAGGGAGGCCGGGCATGAAACTGCAGTTTCTGGTTTCCACGGTGAACGAGGATGTGGAGACGCTGGCACAGCGGATGAATCTTCAGGCAGATGCCATTGTGGTGAATCAGTGTGACCGGAATGAATACCGGGAGTACACACATGAGGAGTACCGGATCCGCTGCTACAGTTTTGCGGAGCGGGGCGTGGGGCTTTCCCGGAACAACTGTCTGATGCGGGCGGACGAAGAGCTGTGCCTGTTCGCGGACGAGGACATCGTTTACCGGCCGGGCGCAGCGAAGGCGGTCATCGCGGAGTTTGAAAAGAACCCGGATGCGGACATGATCCTGTTCAACGTGGATGTACCCAGGGAGCGGCGGACCTACCACATCGACGGTTATGGACGGGTGCGCTGGTATAACTGCGGCAGATACCCCACCTTCAGCTTTGCGGCGCGTACGGAGAAGCTTCATGAAGCGGGTGTGACCTTTTCCCTCCTTTTCGGCGGCGGAGCGAAATACAGCAATGGAGAGGACAGCCTGTTTCTGGCGGAATGCATCCGAAAAGGTCTGAAGGTTTATAAGGCTCCGGTGACCATTGGCCGGGAAAACGGCAGACCGTCCACCTGGTTTCACGGATATAATGAAAAGTTTTTTTATGACAGAGGCGTGCTCTACCGCTTCCTCTATGGCTGGGCGGCGCTTCCCATGGCGGTGCGTTTCCTACTGAAGAACCGGACGGAGATGTTCGGACAGAAGGAAGCGAAAGAGACGCAGGAATCTATGCTCCCGGAAACCGGGCTGTCCATGGGGCAGGCGTTTTCCCTGATGCGAAAGGGAATCAGGATGAAGGAATGATGGGAATACTATTTTACGGATTCATTGGCATCCTGACGATCGGTGCCGCTTGTCTGGTGAAAACGGAATATGCTTTGGACGACGGATGCCGGGAGGGGCGATACATTCTGAACAGGCGGAGTTTCCTGAACAAATCGGCGCTTCTTTTTCTGTTCACGGTGCTGACAGCTCTGGCGGCTCTGCGCATCGACGTGGGAAACGATTACGGCAACTACGTGAATACCTTCCATGAAATCTATGTGGGAGGTTATGTGGTGACGGAACCAGGCTTCAATCTGTTGGTCCGCTTCCTGTACACCCTGTCCGGCGGGGAAAATTATCTTCTGGTGTTCGGCGTTTTCGCGGCGGCAACCACCTTTCTGTTTCTGAAGGCCATGTACGACCAGAGCCTGGATTTCCCTTTGTCCTTCGCCCTGTTCATGCTGCTGGGACTCTATTTTCGGACGTTCAACACGGTACGCTATTATTTTGTCCTTGCCGTCACCCTGTACAGCCTGCGGTATGTGCTGAAGCGGGAATATGGGAAATTTGTGCTTCTGATTCTGGGGGCGGCCCTGTTTCACAAATCGGTTCTGGTGGTGATCCCGCTGTATCTGATTGCCCTCCTGCCCTGGAAGAAATGGCAGGTGGCCATCGGAGCGGCCTTTGCCGTCAGCCTGCCGCTGTTCCAGGATTTCTGGATGGAGATCCTGCTGAAGCTGTATCCCTCCTATCAGAATACGGTCTATCTGGAGCAGGGGACCGGACTGGAAGGAAGCCTGATGGGCATTGTGCGCTGTGCTGCCGTTCTGCTTCTCGGCCTGTTCGGCTGGAAGGCGGTTAGAGAAAGCAAAGCGAATCTGTTCTATTTTAAGCTGAATCTGCTCGGGCTTGCGCTGTATACCTGCGCTTCCTTCGTTCCGCTGGTTTCCCGGCTTGGATATTATCTCATCACGCCCCACCTTCTGCTGGTGCCTGGAATTCTGTATGGGATGAAAAAGGAGGGCGAAAGTCCGGTCAAAAGAAAAGTCCTGTACGGGGCTGTGCTTGCGTGTTCCATCCTGTATTTTATTGTTTTTCTGCTGACCGCCCATCAGGTCGGGGTGCGGGTGCTTCCCTATCATACCTGGGTATTTACGGAAAGGGAGTGGCTGAATGGCTCATACATTTTTTAGCATTGTGATTGTGTCTCTCAATCCCGGACAAAAGCTGGTGAAAACGCTGCAGAGCGTCCTGCGCCAGGAATATGGAAATTTTGAAATCATCCTCAAGGACGGCGGCTCTACGGACGGTTCCCTGAAAGAGGGGGCTGACGGTTCCCTGTCGGTGGCCTGGCCGGGCCAGTCCGTTTCGGACAGCAGGGTGCATATTTTCAGTAGTCCGGATAAGGGGATCTATGACGGGATGAACCAGGCGCTTGCCCACATCAACGGGGATTATGTACTGTTCTTAAACTGTGGGGACAGTCTGTATGATTCCAGAGTGCTTTCCAGAGTCGCAGAACTGATTGAAAAGGCGGAGGGAGAACGGGATACGCGCCTCCGGGCGAGACCCTTCCTTTTTTACGGGGACCAGTACAATGAAAAACAGCATACCCCGGTATGTTCGGCTCCGAAGCTGAATGATTTTGCCTGTTACCGGAACGTTCCCTGCCATCAGGTCTGCTTCTATGACGCGTCTCTGTTCTGGGAAAGAGGGTACGATACGGATTTCCGGGTGCGGGGAGACTATGAGCATTTTCTTTACTGCATTTATGAGCGGGGTGCGGAGGCGGTGCATCTGCCTGTCCTCGTTTCTTCCTATGAGGGAGGCGGATTTTCGGAAACGAAGGAAAACCGGAAACGCTCCGCGCTGGAACATAAGGTGATCACCCGATATTATCTGGGCCACAGAAAAAGCGCCTGCTATGCGGCTCTCATGCTGGCCACGCTCGCTCCGGTGCGGACGAAAATCGCGGAGAACCCTTCCCTGGCAAAGGGCTATAACGCGGTGAAGACGGCGATTTACAGGGGAAGAAAGGACGCTTCGGCAGGGAGAGATGAAAGATGAGGATTTTGTGGCTGTTGAATATCTGTCCGCCTGCGGCGGCGGAGGCGCTGGGAGTGGAGTACAGCGTGCGGGAGGGGTGGATTACCGGCGCGCTGAACCGATATCTCTGTGCCAAAGACGAGCCGGCGGATGCGTCGGTGCACACGCTGGAAATCGGGCTCTGCTTCCCCTTTGAGGGCGCGGATGGGGAGCTTTCCTGCGTCAGGAAGCTGTATCCGATGACGGACGCAGGAAAGGGAACGGGGCGTGAAACTGCGCTGTATGGGTTCAGAGAGGATCTGAAGCGTCCGGAGCTGTATGAGGATGGACTGGAAGAACGATTTGCAGGAATTCTTGCAGATTTCAAACCGGATCTTGTGCATATCTTCGGAACGGAGTTCCCCCACGCTCTGGCCATGGTGCGTGCCTTTCAGAAGCCGGAGAGGACACTGGTGTCCATCCAGGGGCTTGTGGGAGCCTGCGCGGAAAGCTATATGGCGGATCTTCCGGTCGATGTGCAAAGGAGTGTGACGCTGCGGGATTTTCTGAGGAAAGACAGCCTCCGGCAGCAGCAGGAGAAATTCCGCATTCGGGGAATCCGTGAGAAAGAGGTGCTTTCCTCCTGTGCTCATGTGGCGGGGCGCACCCGGTTCGACCGGGAGGGAGCGCTTTCCTGTAATCCGAAGCTGAAGTACCATAAACTGAATGAGACCATGCGCGCCTGCTTCTATGAGGGAAGCTGGAGCCGGGAGAAATGCCGGAGCTTTGAGATCTTTGTAAGCCAGGGGGACTATCCTTTGAAGGGCTTTCATTACCTGCTTTCGGCAATGCAGGAAATCCTGCAGGAATTTCCTCGGGCACATATCAGTGTGGCGGGAATCAGCATTACAGGCTATGATACCTTAAAGGAAAAGCTGAAGATCTCAGGATACGGGAAGTACCTGAGAAAGCTCATGAAGGAAAATCATCTGGAAGAAAAAGTATCTGTTCTTGGGAATCTGACGGATGTGCAGATGAAGGAGGCCTACCTGAACAGCCACGTATTCGTCTGCCCCTCTTCGCTTGAGAATTCTCCAAACTCCCTGGGAGAGGCCATGCTGCTCGGCGTACCCTGTGTTGCCTCCCGCACGGGTGGTATTCCGGATATGGCGGAGGAGGACAAAAGCGCCCTGTTTTTTGAGAAGGGAAATGTGCATGAGCTTGCCTCCTGCATTCGGCGCATCTTCCGGGATGATGCGCTGGCGGAAAGTCTGTCCGCACAGGCGCGGATCAGAGGCAGGCAGAACCACGATGGAGACGCCAATTACAGGAGACTTCTAGAGATTTACCGGGAAATTCTGGAGTAAGCGGAAACCGGCTTTGCCGGTTTCGGACTGTTTAAAATGCGGCCGTCCGGCCGCTGGAAAGAGGAAGCATGAAGGCAACCTTTGTATCCAACTATATCAATCACCATCAGATCCCATTCTGCGACGCCCTCTACCGGAGGCTGGGAGAGGATTTCACCTTTATCCAGACGGAGCCGATGGAGGAGGAGCGCGTGCGGATGGGCTGGGGAGAAAGCCTGACGGCGCTTCCCTATGTGAAGCTGCTGTACGAGGAGGAAGAGCTCTGCCGGGAACGGATTCGGGACTGCGACCTTCTGCTCGCCGGATGGATGGAAAACCCGGAACTGATCTTTGACAGGCTGGAGAGCGGAAGGCCGGCCCTTCGGATCAGCGAACGAATTTACAGGGAGGGGCAGTGGAAGGCGGTGTCTCCCAGAGGGCTTGCGGCCAAATACAGGGAACACATCCGATACCGGAACAAGCCAGTTTATCTGCTCTGCGCCGGGGCCTATGTGGCCTCGGACTTCACCCTGATCCATGCTTATCCGGGAAAAATGCTGCGTTTCGGCTACTTTCCGGAGGCGAAAAGACCGGAGCAGCAGGTGGGTAAGCCCAAGGATGGCCCCATCCGGCTTCTGTGGGCCGGCAGGCTGATGGAACTGAAGCATCCGGAGTTTGCTCTGCGGCTTGCAGCGGATCTCAGGAGGGAGGGCTATGACTTCCGGCTGAAGCTGATCGGCGGCGGGGAGCTGGAAGAGAAGCTGAAGGAGCAGATTCAGAAAGAGGAGCTTTCCGAACTGGTGGAAATGACGGGCTTTCTCTCTCCTCAGGAGGTGCGCCTGGCAATGGAAGAAAGCCATATCTTTCTGTTTACCAGCGATCATCTGGAGGGCTGGGGAGCTGTGGTCAATGAGGCCATGAACAGCAGATGTGCCGTGGTGGCGAGCGAGGAAGCGGGGGCGGTGCCCTATCTGATCCGCCACGGGGAAAACGGGATGATTTATCATAAGGACCGGTACGAGGATTTTTACGGGGCGGTACGCCATCTGTTGGAGCATAAAAAGGACATGGAGAGGATGGGAGAAAGAGCCTGTGAGACGATTCTGACGGAATGGAACGCGGATACGGCGGCTGGGAGATGTCTTGCCCTGTATGAAAGCTGGCAGAAGGGCGATCCCTGCTTCCCGGCACAGGGCCCCCTGTCTCATGCACCTGTGATCCGGCCCTGGAAATAGAGAGGTGAATATGAGTCAACCGCTGATTACGGTCATTATACCGGTTTACAATATTCTGGATTGTCTGGAGCGCTGTGTGACGTCTGTCTGCACGCAGACATGGCAGAATCTGGAGATCATTCTGGTGGACGATGGTTCCACGGACGGGACGGGAGCACTGTGCGATGCGCTGGCCGGACGGGACGGCCGCATACGGGTCTTTCATAAGCCGAACGGCGGTTCCTCCTCTGCCAGAAATCTGGGGATTGAGAAGGCGAACGGGGCCTATCTGGGCTTTGTGGACAGCGATGATTTCATTGAGCCGCAGATGTATGAATCCATGATGCGCGAGATACAGGAAGGGGGATACCGGATCGTCCAGATTTCCCGGGATGAGATCGGAGAGGACGGAAAGCGCAGGCCGGACGTCTGTGTGCCGCCGAAGGAGGCGGTTTTCAGAGGCAGTGGTGAATTCCTGCGCACATTGCTTCTGCATGAAGGAGACTGCTCCTTCTGCACCAAGCTGATTGACGCGGCGCTTTTTCAGAACAGGAGGTTCCCGGAAGGGGAGCTGAACGAGGATTTTTACCTGCTCCTGCAGCTCCTTACGGAGGCCGACGGTGTGCGCATCCTGCCTCAGCAGCTCTATCATGTCTATTACCGCATGGGAAGCAATACCCGCAAAAAAGACCGGAGCGAATTTTCCAGGGTGTTTGTGGACATCGTGAGAAATGCGGATTACGCACAGAAGCTGACAGAAGAGCATTTTCCCCAGTATAAAAAGGAGGCGGCCCGCTTCAGCCTGTTCCAGCGCCTGGATTATCTGCTTCACATCCCGGTGGAACAGATGAACCGGGAAAACGCCTTTTACCGGGAGGTCATCCGCTACTGCCGTGCGAATGTGGGGGAAACGGTGACGAATCCCTACCTGACAAAGCAGCAGAAGCTGTACCTGCTGCTGCTGACGGCGGCGCCCCGCCCGGTGCGCTCGTTGCACCGGCTGACTATGCGGATTCGGGGAAAAGAATAAATGAGCTGCCTACAGTTCCTCATCCAGAAAGACACGGGAACCGGTGGCGCCTCTTTGACCCTGGTATTTTCCCCGGTAGGGACTCTGGGCAGCCCGGTCCATCCGGGCGAAGACCAGCTGGCCGATCCGCCGTCCCGCCTGCAGCTTGATGGCGCAGCGGTTGGCGTTGAACAGCTCTAAGGTGATCTCGCCGTGAAAGCCCGGATCCACCCAGCCTGCATTCTGGATGAACAGGCCCAGCCTTCCCAGGGAGCTGCGGCCTTCCACAACGCTGAACGTGTTCCCAAGGCGCACATCCACGCTGGCAGGCTGGATCTGTTCCGGGGTGAGCGGAGAAATGACCAGGGAATGTTCGGAAAGCATCTGACGAATGGTCTGATCGGATAAAATCATGGGAAGCTCCTTTCCTGAGAGGCGGCGTCTGTCCGGCGGACATACCGCGCCTGATTTGCTTTATTGTAACACAGGAGCCGGAGATTTGGAAATGCCCGCACAGGAACGGAGAACCACCTTTCAGCAATTTTTCTATATATAACAGCAATAATACAAAGTGCAGGTCCAGCGTTTTTAGGGTATAATATAATAAAAAAATTTTGCCCACAGGTTATCGCCTGAAAAAAAGTGGAAAGAAAAGGGGGTATAAACCAATGAGCGATACAGTACAGAAATGGGAAAGAGAGCGGCTCAGAGAGCTGGCCAGAAAACAGCTGGAATATGCCAAATCCGAGCTGAATCAGAAAAGGATCAAAGAATGGTATCTGCACAATGACCTGAAGGGAGAACGTCCCATGGTGCAGCTGGAGATGTGGACGTTTGAGCAGGAGATTATCCCGCAGAGATTAAAGTGCGTGACTCCAAAAGCGCGGGCGCTGGAAGCGCAGCTTTACCGGAATTTTTTGAACAGAGAGCTGTTTGATGATGACCGGGTGGTGCCGGATTACTTCCCGCTCAGTTATGATGCCTGGTTTCGGATGTTTGATATCGAGGTGAAGGTGGAGAACGCGCAGCTGGATGGACATCAGAGCCTTGGCCATCATTTTATTCCCTGCCTGGAGGATCTGGAGGAGGATTATGAGGAGGGAAAAATCAAGCCCTCCACGTTCGGAGTGGACCTGGAACGGACAGAAAAGAAGAAGCAGTTTATAGAGGAAATGATCGGGGATATTCTCCCGGTGAAAATCCAGATGGACTGTCTGTACAGCGTTCCTACGCAGATGTTGGTACATATCATGAGCATGGAACAGATGATGTTCAATATGTATGATTATCCGGAGCTGTTTAAGAAGATGATGGGACAGATTGCGGATGATACTCTCGCCTATTACAGGATGCTGGAGGAGAAGAAACTGATTCTTCCCACCACAACCTTTGAAAGTGTGGGCCAGGGAACCTTTGCGTTCACCAATGACCTTCCGGGTGAAGATGTGTTCCGGGAGCGTCCGTTCACCACGAAGGATGTGTGGGGCTTCATGGATTCTCAGGAGACGGTGGGCATTTCTCCTCAGATGTACGAAGAATTCATTTTCCCGTGCTATCAGAAAATTTCCAGCCAGTATGGACTGTTATCCTATGGATGCTGTGAGCCGGTGAATCCGATCTGGGAGAATTGCATCAGCAAGCTGGAAAATCTGCGCAAGGTATCCATTTCGCCGTGGTGTGATGAAGCCTACATGGGAGAACAGCTGAGAGGAAGCCGGGTCATCTACCACAGAAAGCCAAGCCCCAACTATCTGGGCGTGGACCGGATTCTGGATGAGGACGCGCTGCGGGAGCATATCCGCACCACGCTGCGCGCGGCAAAGGGATGCAAGGTGGAATTTACCCAGCGCGATGTTTATACCATTCATAATGATCTGGACAAGGCGCGCAGATATATTGAAATCATTCGGGAAGAAATTGAAAACGAGTGGCAGCCGTAAGGCGGCCGGAAGCCGGAAGGATGCAGAGGCAGGCAGAGGATAGCAGGCCCGGCACCGGCAGCAATATCCCCGCAGGAATCAGGGACACAGTTCCCTGGAGGATTCCTGCGGGGATATTTTTGCCCTTCATGAATGACGCACCGGAGGTGTACTGAAAAGCCTTCTGGCGGTTCCGGTCAGCTTTCGCAGGCTGCTTGCGGCCAAAATGGCAGCGGGCGCTCTGATGACCCTTCTGTATTCCATCATGCAATGGGGGCTGTCTCTGCTCCTCTGCGGTATTCTGAAACTGCCCGGCCTGAATCCTGTCTCCGCTGCGGATACGCTGGGAAGGATGCTGGGGGCGAATCTGTGTGTTTATATGGCCGTGCTTCCCATCAGCGCTCTGACTGCGGCGGCAAGCCTCGCGTTCGTGTGCCTGCTGACGGTGGCGGTTCTGTGGAAGGCGGAAAGCCGCTGTTCAAAATGGATGGGGAAATGAGGAAGGTGTTTCTGAAAATAAAAAACTTGCAAACATATGTTCGACATGATAGAATAGAAGACATAAAAGCAGCGGATCAGAAACACAAAGGGAGGGGAACGGGGGAATGATAACGCTCACAAACCGGCAGGCAAGGCAGTTCACTCTGAGAAAACAGGGATTGCTGGGAACGTACCGTTTCGAAGGGAAGCAGGGAGCGCTGGAATATGTGCGGCAGGCGGGCTGTATCCAGTTTGATCCGGTGGATGTCTGCGGCAGGAACTCGGAGCTGGTATTGCAGTCGCGGGTGAAGGGATTTACCAAAGGGATGCTCTATGCGCTTCTGTATGAGGACCGCTGTCTGGTGGATTATCCGGATAAGAATCTGTCCATCTGGCCTGTGGAGGACTGGCCCTGTTTTGCGCGTTACCGGAGAGCCGCAAGAGAGGGCGGCAGGCGGTTTGAAGGACTTGACGCGCTGGAAGAGCAGGCGGTTTCCTGGCTTCGGGAGCATGGACCGGCCAGTTCCGACAGCCTGCCCATTGAAGGAGAGGTTTACTGGCATTCCCATATTCACTGGAGCGGGAACTGGGGCGGAAAATCCAACGCTGCGCGGGCGGCTCTGGAGCAGCTTTATTCCACCGGGGAACTGATCATCCATCATAAAAAGGGAGCGAGGAAGTTTTATGATCTGGCAGAAAAATATCTGCCCCGCACACTTCTTGAAGCCCCCGATCCCTTTCCGGACGATGCGGCGCATCAGCGCTGGCGCGTGCTGCGCCGTATCGGCGCGGTGGGCCTGATGTGGAACCGCCCATCGGACGCCTGGCTGAACATTCCAGGTCTGAAGGCAGAGCAGAGAAAAGACGCCTTTGCGCATCTTCTGGAGGAAGAAAAGCTCAGTGAGATCAGGGTGGAGGGGATGCGGGATATGCTCTACTGTCTGACCGCTGACCTGCCCCTTCTGGAAGAGGTGCGAAGCGGTCAGGTCCCGGGCGGAAAGCGTTGTGAGCTGCTCGCGCCTCTGGACTGCCTCCTGTGGGACCGCAGGCTGATCCGGGAGCTGTTCGGTTTTGAGTATACCTGGGAAATCTATACGCCGCAGCCGAAGAGAAAATACGGCTTCTACGTCCTGCCCCTGCTCTATGGGGACAGCTTTGCCGGACGTGTGGAAGCGGTGGCGGGGGAAGGCGGCAGGTATCTTCTCGTGAAGCATATCTGGCTGGAGGAGGGCGTGCGCCGGACAAAAGCGTTTGACGCAGCGCTGGAGCGGTGCCTCCGGCGGTTTGCGGCCTTTAACGGCTGCAGCCGGACTGTGTGGCCGCAGGAGTAAACGGCGCAGGCAGAAAAAACGGAGATGGGAAAGCATGCACCGGATTTTGAAAGGGCATTTCACCGAAAAGCCTTCAGAAAAAACGGGTCGAGCTGCAAAGCAGCCATACAGCGGAATAATAGAAGATGAGAACGAAGGCGGAAAAGGCGCCGGAGCGTCCGGGTTTATAAAGCCGCAGGCAGATCATGTTGTCGGAAAGATAAAAGAGCAGAGCTCCCGCCGCTGCCATGGGAGAGATGCGCAGGGCGGCCAGAGCCGCAGCGGTCATGGCGGAAAGCAGGGCGCCGTAGAGGACGATGGGAAGGGCCGGCTTTCCCGTTTTGGACAGCTGCCTTCCATGGAACAGAAGGCTTGCGGCAAACAGCAGCAGGAAGAAGAGAAAATGCCGGAAAGAGAGCGGCACGGCATGAAGCAGGGCGGCAAGAAAGCAGACATGTCCCAGGGCAAAAACCGTCATTCCGGATAAAAAATGAAGTTCAAGGAGCACATCTGCGGCCGCGCAGAAAAGGGCTCCCACCATGATGCCCAGACGGACCGGATTCTGAAAACCGTCCGAAAGGCAATAGAAAAAAGCCTCCCCCAAAGGTATGCAGGTGGCGGCAGCCTTGAAAAAAAGAGGCCATTTTTTCTTCCGTTTCCGGTTCTGAAAATAAAGGGTGCCCCAGAACGCCATAAAAAGGGCGCTGAGGATGGGAAGCGCCGGGCTTCCCATATCAGTCCAGATACTTCCTGTACTTTTCTTCCGAAGCGTCCAGGAAGCAGATGCCGACAATGCCCCGGCCGGTGTGCGCGCCGATGGCGCAGCCCACAATGGAGATCATGATGTCAGCGGGATGGAACGTTTCCTGTACGGTTTCTGCCAGCATATGGGCAGCCGTTTCGTCTTCTCCATGGCAGAGGGAAAAAAGCTGCTTCTCCGGTTCTGCGCAGAATTCCCCGATGTATTCGACAAGGCTTTTCAGGGATTTCTTACGGCCCCTTACGGTTTTCAATACCTGCAGGGAGCCGTTGCCGTCCACGATCAGAACAGGTTTCATATCCAGCGTTTCCGCGATATTTCCCTTGAACTTGGAGAGCCTGCCTCCCTTGATCAGATAGGCCAGCGTATTGACGGTGAACACGTGGCGGATGTGAGAGCGGTAGAAATCTGCGGCTTCCAGCAGCAGCTCCCTGGACGCTCCGTGTTCCTGCATGATCAGAAGCTTGCGCACCAGAAGGCCGAAGCCGGCGGAAGCGCATCTGGTATCGAAGATGGTCAGGTCAAAATCGGGATAATCATCCAGAATGTTCGTCCGCGCGATGTTTGCGGCGTTGAAGGTTCCGGCAATTCCTGTGGAAAAGCACAGATAGATCACGCTGTCTCCACGTTCGGCGTAGGGGCGGAAGGCATCTTCAAACATGGCCGGATTAATATGATAGGTGCGGACATTCCTGCTGGTATCATCCAGAATTTTGTAAAATTCTTTGGTTTGAATGGTCTTTCCGTCCAGATAGTCCACATCATCGATGACCACCGGAGTGGGGATGACATGGAGCCCGTATCGGTCTATGATCTCTCTGGGCAGATCGGAAGCGGAATCGGTAACAATTTTCAGCATAAGGTTCCTCCGTTTTCTATTGCAGTTGTCGGGGCAGGATTATGGCCTGCCCCGGAATAGCAGCCGTTTCAAAAAACGGCCGGCTCATTTTCAAATTTGCCCCATCTGATCCAGAAGCTTCAGCTTGGTGTCATACAGCTTCTGAGACAGGTCCACATAAACCTGATGAGGGTTGACGAGACGCCGGGTCTCATCCCATAGAGTGTCCAGCTCTTTCTGACAGTAATCCCGGATTTCCATGACGCTGGGAGAAGTGTATACACATTTCCCATCCAGGAAAACGGGAATCATCAGCTCACGAAGCGTGAAGCTTCCGGCGGGCAGAAGGGTTTTCTTCCAGGGCTCCAGCGGGTCAAACAGAAGGATCGGTTCATCTTCCCGGAAGGTTTCATCCGCGAGGGCGATCAGATCCGCCTTGATTTTTCCGGTTTCCTTTTCATAGATCCGGTGGATGACCTTGTTCCCGGGATTGGTGATCTTTTCACTGTTCTCGGAGAGCTTGATCTTGGGAACAAAATTTCCGTTCTCGTCCATGATGGCGGCGAGCTTATATACGCCGCCAAAGGAGGGCCAGTTCTTGGAGGTGATCATGTGGGTTCCCACACCCCAGGAGGTCACCGTACAGCCCTGGGCCTTCAGGCTGTCGATCAGGTATTCATCCAGATCGTTGGAGGCGGAAATGACTGCGTCCGTAAATCCGGCGTCATCCAGCATCTTCCTGGCTTTTTTGGAGAGATAGGCCAGGTCGCCGCTGTCCAGCCGGATGCCGTAGAAGGTCAGCGGAATGCCGGCTTCCCGCATCTCGGTGAAGACGCGGATGGCGTTGGGGACGCCGGATTTTAAGGTATCATAGGTGTCCACCAGCAGGATGCAGGCAGAAGGATACATATCCGCATAGGTTTTAAAGGCGGTGTATTCGTCCGGAAAACTCATGATCCAGCTGTGGGCGTGCGTCCCCTTTACGGGAACGTCGAACATCTGCCCGGCCAGAATGTTGCTGGTTCCGATGCAGCCGCCGATCATGGCAGCCCTTGCGCCATAGATGCCCGCGTCCGGCCCCTGCGCCCGGCGCAGTCCGAATTCCATGATGCCGTCGCCTCTTGCGGCATAGCAGACCCGGGAGGTTTTGGTGGCGATCAGGCTCTGGTGATTGACGATGTTCAAAATGGCGGTTTCCACGAGCTGGGCTTCCATGATCGGCGCGATTACCTTGATCATCGGCTCCCGGGGAAACATGACGCTTCCTTCCGGAATGGCATAGACGCTTCCGGAAAAACGGAAGGTTTTCAGATAGTCCAGAAAATCCTCATCGAAGATGCCCAGGCTCCTCAGATAGGAAAGCTCTTCTTCCCCGAAATGCAGGTTTTCAATGTACTCGATGACCTGCTGAAGCCCGGCGCAGATGGCGTAGCCGGATTCCATGGGGTTATTGCGGTAAAAGGCGTCGAAAATGACCGTTTCATTCCGGTCCATATTTCGGAAATAACCCTGCATCATCGTTAGTTCATACAGATCGGTCATGAGGGTGAGATTGCGTGTTTGCATGAGGCCTTCCCCTTTCTGTAAGTGTAAGTTGGTTATTCATAAATCAGTTTTCCATTATCATACCCGCAATTTTTATGGAACGCAAGCATTTCCGGGGGAAGATGAGAAGTTTCGTTACTATTCAGCCAGGTCTGCGCATTTACTGCGCAGACCGTACGAAAACGTATACTATTCAGCCAGGTCTGCGCATTTACTGCGCAGACCGTACGAAAACGTATAGCGAGGAAGCATCCGGCCCATCGCTGCACGATGAGGCGAGTGCTGCGATTGGAATGGCCGGATGCCGTTACAGTTCTGCCGAAGGCTGAACTGTAACGAAGTTTCAGGAAAACCAGCTGCTGGTCGGGCGGTCCACGAAGCGGTTCTCAAACTTGGAGTAGGTGATCCGTTGGGTGTGGTAAAGGCTGAAATACCCGGAGAGCATATAGCTGGTGGCGATGGCAATGAGGAAATAATAGGCATCGCTGAAACCGAACAGCTCAAAGGAAATGAGCAGGGAGGCCACCGGGCAGTTGGTGACGCCGCAGAACAGGGAGACCATGCCGATGGCCGCGCCCAGGGAGGCCGGAAGGCCGATGAGGGGACCGAGGAAGCAACCGAAGGTGGCACCGATGAAAAGGGAGGGCACGATTTCCCCGCCCTTATATCCCGCTGCGATGGTGATAGCGGTGAACAGGATTTTCAATGCAAAGGCCCAGGGAAGCGCGTCCCCGACAAGGGCCCGTTCGATGATATCCATACCGGTTCCCAGATAATCCTGACTCCTGACAAGAAGGGTGAGCAGGATGATGAGAAAACCTCCTACAACGACGCGCAGATACAGATTTTTGAAAAAGCGGGCCATGAGCATATGCACGAACTGCAGCGTGAGACAGAACAGGATGCTCACAGCAGCACAGCAGGCGGCGAGAAAAATGACTTTCAGGCCGGAGAACAGAGAAAGCTCCAGGGAGTTTGGCGCACGGAATACGTCCGTCTCCACGCCCAAAAACAGTGCGGTCTGTCTGGCGATCAGAGCCGCACAGATGCAGGGAACCAGAGCGGCGTAGTACATGATTCCCACGCTGGAAACCTCCATGGCGAAAAAGGAAGCGGTCATTGGCGTGCCGAACAGAGCGGAGAAGGCCGCAGCCATGCCGCTCATCAGAATGGTCTTTTTATCTTTTTCACTGAGATGGAACAGGTTCCCGACGGAGGTTCCCAGAGACGCCCCCATCTGTAGCGCCGCACTTTCTCGTCCCACGGAACCGCCGAAAAAGATGGTGATGACGGTGGAAACGAAGATCAGGAAGGCCATTTTCAGCGGAATGGCGACCTTCGTGTGGATGCTTTCGATGATAGAATCTGTCCCGTGATTATTTTCATAATGAAGCGCTTTATACAAAAACACGATGAGCAGTCCGCCAGCGGGGAGCAGGAGAAACAGGAAGCGGTGAGAGGTCCGAAAAGCCGTCGCCAGCGTCAGACAGTGGGAAAAGGCCGCAGCAACGAGTCCTACCACAAGTCCGGTTACGGCTCCCAGAAAAAGCCAGCGCAGATACTGGCCGATGTTATAACCAACGGTTTTTCCGTAATGCCTGATCGATTCCATAACTGATATCATCCCTCCGCCTCATTTTGTCCTTCGCGTTTGTGACTACCTTATAAAACAGTTCACTCCGCGCCATTCGCAAAGCCGCGCTCCGCGCTCTCCGCTGCTTCGCAGCTATCTTTGCTCATAAACCGGCGCTCCCTTCGTCCATCCGTAGCCAGTCATCTGTTCGTGCAAGCACGACAGCTGCCTGGCTACGGCGGACGAGTGAACTGTAATGCCCTCATCTTACCATAAGCACATTTTTCGCGCAATCCCTTGACAATGCGGCTTTGCGGGCTTTATAATACCCGCAGATACACATAAAAGCTGGGAAGAAGACAGTATCCATTTCGGAAAAGGTGCAGCGAGCCGGCGCGGGTGGAAGGCCGGTACGAGTAGGGAATGGAGAAGATCACTTCGGAGCTGCGGGCTGAAAGAGGAAACTCAAGTAGGCGGAGCCGGAATTCCTCCGTTACGGGAAACCATATAATCCGAAAGCTTCCGGAGGGCGTCTGCCTGACGGTACGGACGTATGATGTAACGGGTGGTACAGCGAGCGAGGCCTCGTCCTTTTACAGGGACGGGGCTTTTTTATACGATAGGGAAGTTCCTTCCCTATCGTATAAAAAAGCCGATGGATCGCACTGCGGCGGAATGGAAGATGTCGCTTACGCGACCCGCCGCGCCGGCAATCTTTGATTGCCGGGAGAATCCCGCAAGCGGGATTCTTTTTTCAATGAAAGCGATTGCGGGAGTACCGAAGGTACGGAGCAATCGGCTTGCATATGCAGCAGACATCGATCATGCAGAAAGGAAGGAAGAAGATGCCGCTTTATGAAAAAGTGAACACCGACCTGAATTTTGTGGGCCGGGAAAAGGAAATCGAGAAATTCTG
>CAJFMW010000050.1 GCA_904392525.1 uncultured Eisenbergiella sp. | reverse complement strand
TATGGACAACACGCTGATTCAGGACTGCACCATGCTGGATAACCAGCTTCTGATCGATTACATCACCGATTATCTCGGCGGCACCATCGGAAGCGGATACGAGAATCCTTACGGAGAAGGACGCATTCAGATCATCAATTCCGCAGAGGTGCAGGCGGCAGCCTGACGGCAGTTATACCGGAAAATTTCTTCCGAAAAGCTGCTTCCGGAAAATATTGACAAAGCTATCAGAAAGGAGGCGGGCCTGGCTCGTCTCCTTTTCCTGTCGATTCTACATATTGAAATAATCCCTCATCTCTTTCTGGAAGGAACTGTGCCTCGGGAACCTGTTCTTATACCGGGTCCAAATCTCTCTTGCTGCCCCGTGCGTTCCCATACTCTCCTTTATTTCTCCTACGACTGCCAACAGCGCGGCAACCTGCCCATATTGATTTCTGTGTTGGCCGGACACGATCGCATCTGCTCTTTCAGAAACGATTTTTTCTGCCCATGTCAGATATTTTTTTCTCTCTGCTTCTTCCATAGGGAAGTATCCCTTCCATTTTTGAAAATAGTTCCAGAACTCGCTCATCTTTCGTGCGGAGCATTCTTCCTGAATTGCCCTTTCAAAATCCAGCCGGGCATTCCCATCTTCCGTATCAGGAAAGCCCACTTCAGCCGCAATCCTGGCCGCCGCTTTTGACGGAAGCGGCTTTTCATATAAGTAGATCAAAAAAAGCCTGATTCCAACACTGATAAATGAAGTGCTCCATCCCAGTGAACCCTTTGGATTTTTTGATCTTTTTTTTACCATTTCAAAATCTCCCGTAAAGAATGCCAGGCTGTAATATTCGTAATCATCAACGATATTCCTTTGAAGCTCCGAATTTCTCCAGTTATTTCCCGAATTTCCCGTTACTGTGCTTTTCAGCACCTCCTTTCCCCGCATGCCATACTGTTCTGCCATTTTTTTCGTTCCAAACAGACGAAGATAATTTTTCACGGTTGTATCAGAGAGGAAGCATTCCCAGCAGAACCGCATCATTTCCTCCTCATGTCCGAAACGGGACGCAAAAAACGCCGCCTTCAGAGCAATTTCGCCCCGTATTGTGAAAGCGACATCTATTTTTTCAAGAGCCTTCTTTCCGACCTCCTCAGTTTTCTCACAGGAATGCCCTTTCTCATATTCTGCCATCACAGCCAGATATAACGACGGATGCACGGAAGCATTCTCTTCCGCCATTTCGAGCAGGCCGTCCGCCCCTTTATAATACAGGACCGCCTCTTTCAGAAGCCTTGCCTCCACATCCCCGTTTTTTTCTTTCAGAAGCGCAATCCAGTCGCTCCAGAAGCGATCCGTATCCTTCAGCTTTTCCCTCCCGACATGAAACATCTCCTCCACATGCAGTTTGGCGAATGTGTCCGAGGAGAAATACAGATACATATCTTCTGCCCGTCTTTCCGGCGGCAATGCCTGATAATCCGCATATAATGTCAGAAGCGCCAGCCGCTTCATATCCGTATGTATCAGCCTGTTTTCCGCCAGTTCTTCAATTCCGGCCGAATCGCCGAATTCACTGTCTGTGGAAACCTCCATTTCCCACAGCCACTCGTAAATCCCGTTTGCCTCCGCATACCGCCTGTCTTCCACACAATCCTCCGCAAACCGGATCATATACATAAGCTTTTCTCCGATTCCCTGATTGTCATAATACTCCGTAATCCAGTCGGCATCCCAGTATCCGTTGGAATAATCTTCATACTCCTCCGTATCCAGGTAAAGGTCCCCCTCATCGATCTGCTTCTGCCATATTTGGATCTGCTCCAGCTTTTCTTCTATAAGCTCCTGCGACATCCTTGCCGGAACAGGCTGCAGATCCTCTTTTTCATCGTTTTCCCTGCATTCCCTCACGATTTCCTGAAATTTCTGCTTTTGCTCTTCTGACAACAGTTCCTGCAGCTTCCTTACAATTTCCCGTAATTCCTTTAAGGACAACTCTTCAATATCTGCCCCTGTCACCTTATCCGCCAATGCGCTTTCCTCCCACAACACTTCTTAGTACATTACTGCAACAAATACCAGTTTTTCCTGATTGCATCCGACAATATCCTTCAGCCAGGAACCCTGCTCTTCTGAGCCAGCCACGTCCGCACTGTTTCCGCGCTCACCTCTGTCAGTTCCGCGATCATGTCAATCCCAAAGCCTTTTGCAGACATATTAAAGACTGTTTTCTGCGCTTCTTCCGTTTTACCGAGAAGCCGCCTCTGAACCGTCATCCACCTCGGCGTTAATATAAAAAACATGCAGTCCGTATTCTTTTCCCTTTTCCAGATATTCGCCGTCTATCATTGCGCCGTAAAATCTGGTCCAGCGGCTGTGATCGACGGTATCCCTACGCTGTATTTCCAGATTGTACAGGCGTTTTTTCTCATCCTCCGCCAAAACATCCAGAATGGCGTCGTGTGAGATGATTTTCGAAATCCGGTATTGTGTTCTGACCGCTTTCACCGTCAGCTTTTCCTTTCCCGTAAGCAGTCTGAGTACATGCTGGCAGGCAGCCTTATCGCGCAGGGCAACTGACAGAAATACATCGCTTAAGAGAGTGAAATTCTTCACCCTTTCCAGCAGCTTTTCCCGTGCGCGAAGCCGTCCGTTATTCTTTTGTGTGTTTTCCATCTGCTCTCCGTTCTTATTATAGCCTGCTTCTTTTCCCGACACAAGCGGCACAGGAAGAAGCGGTTCCCGAGCCTGTATTGTTTCCCGGGCAGTTCCATGTTTCCTGGGTTTTAAATGAATGGCCTGAAGCGTGCCTTTTGTGAACCGACTGGTTCCTTTGAAATAACGACCGATCGACACAGGGGAATTCCCCCTGTCTTTCTCAGAGTAGCACATCCCGGATAAAATTTCCAGCATATTCATAAAAGCCTCCCAACACGGTCCTGTAAAGGAAGATATATCTGTCGCTTTTGTTCCGGCAGCGATACAAAAGGGCGGTGAGGATACTGCATCCAAAGCCCCAGACAATGTTGAAGGGCCCCCACACCAGACTACTCCTGCTCATCCACACCCCGCGGTCAGCCTGCAGAAAATGGTCTCCGTGAGATCTCCCGGCAAAGAATCGCAGAGAGATGAAAAGCAACGAAAGTGTCCCATTTTAATATTATCGTGCCAGCTTTTTTGCCCATATGACGGCCCTGTTTGTGTTCTCGCCGATTGGACTGCGGTTATAATCTCCATATTCTTTTTCGACAATAAAACCATTGGAAGAAATCCAGGTATGAATCTGTTCAAGGGTGGCAAAATGCTTTGAGGAAAGGATATCTTCTTTTATTTCCCTGCCATCGGCAAGAGTAAGTTCAAACCTGCGGGTAAACCGGTTTATATTGCGTTCTTTATCAAATGTGCTGTTGAGCAATACCATACGCCCCGTATTTCCGTCGCTGTCCGTGCCCTGCCAGATCACATTTTCACCTGAATCAGCAAACCACTTTTCCGGATGCATAGTGTACCCGTAATCGATATAAATACTTCCTCCCGGCACAAGCGCTTTTGCTGCTTTTTTAAAAAGAAGCCGCTGTGCTTCTTCATAATCCATGTCTGAAATGAGATTAAACAAAAAATTTCCTGCTATTACGACAACATCAAATCCTTTTCCCCATTCATCATTGAACACATCAGCTTTGCGCCAGGTAATGTTATCCATTCCATCTGACTTTGCCCTGATTTTGTTAAGCATGTACTCGTCAAAATCAAGTCCCGTGACAATATGCCCTGCTTTTGCCATGGGAACAAGAAAACGTCCGCTTCCGCAGGCAATTTCAAGAATATTTTTTGAGGTCGTGCCGATGATCGACAGTGCGAATTCAACATCCTCTGTATCTCTTTCATTGAGATCATACATATCGGCATTCCATTTTGAAATAATAGCTTTTTCGTCAAACATTTTTTCTCCAGTCTGCAGTAGAAAGATTGAAACATGCGAAAAAGAAAATCACATGGTATCCGAATTAATTCAGGTTTTTCTTTTTCATGTTTTTTTTACCTGTTAATGCCTCAATATCCTCAAAATACCAGTCATCACATTCATCATAGAATAATTCTTCTTTTCTTTTTTTGAATATACGAAATGGCTTATTGCTGGAATTGTCATAAATATGGCATATATC
The DNA here is from genome assembly GCA_904392525.1 of uncultured Eisenbergiella sp. Classification (GTDB taxonomy): domain Bacteria; phylum Bacillota; class Clostridia; order Lachnospirales; family Lachnospiraceae; genus Eisenbergiella. The sequence continues at coordinate 12,469 of CAJFMW010000050.1, read as the reverse complement.
ACATACCTTAATGAGTTCTTTCACCAATGCCAGGGCCCTGTCATACCTTGAAATAATTTTTTCTTTCGGTACGTCATGCCCTCCTGCTTCCACTCTTGATTTTACACGCAGCACGTTGATCATCGGATCGGCTGTGAGTATATAATAGCATCGAATAAAATATCCTTTTTGCCTGGCTTTTTTCAATAACTTTAAGTTTCGATCAGTTGACAACACCGTTTCAAAGCAGAAATCTTCCATCCTGCTTACATGTTCTTCTCGCTGTTTTTCTGCCAACTGAGCAGCTTCCAAATCCGTACACCTCAGGTTCTTTTTTATCTCATCTGCATTGATATAGTCTACTGGAGGTTTCAATAATTCCGTAAATGTACTCTTTCCCGAGCCATTTGGTCCAGCAAAAACCACAATCTCAGGCTTTCTCTGCAACTCGCTCACTATAGCGTCCCTTCCTTATTCTTTTTCCGATTTCCACTCGTGAACCATCACTGTTTTCCTGATAAATCCTTTGGTTTTTCCGGTCATATACAACAACCGGAATATCCATTGCCTTTTTCTTTTCCAATTCAATCTTAACCGCGGCTTTTGCTCTTTTTACAACCGCTTCATCAGAAATATAATATTTCTCCCGTTTCATATGGACCTCCCTCGCATATCTACAACAGGCATCCCTTATAACACTATCATATATTATCATTTCTTTTCCATCAATGAATTTTTCATGCCAGAAAAGAAAAAGTCCAACAAACCTACTCGCCCGGCAGGCTGTCCTCAACGCACAATGCCCCGTATCCGACTCGATCGTTCGGCACTCTTTCCTCTCCCCTGACCCTCCTGGCCCCGCGCTGGAGGAATGCCTTCAGCTTCTCCCCATAGAGATAAGGATCGTTTCCTCTTACGATCCCCCATTCCATCAAAAGCGCGGCGGCTCCGGTCACCAGCGGAACCGCGAAGGAGGTGCCTGTGTAGGCTTCGTGACCGCCGCCAGCACGGGCGGTAACGATGTTTACGCCGGGCGCGGCGAGATCCGGCTTGGTATTGGGGAAACCGGGAAGCTGCTCCCGGCCCCGCACGCCGCGGCCGGAAAAATCCGCATAGGCGTCATAATTTCCCTGAATTGCGCCCACAGTGATGAGCTTTCCGGCGGTGGAGGGGATGGTCAGCGTCAGCTCCGGCGTGGGATCAAAAAAACGGGTGTCGTCCGTGCGCACCGCCTGGCCCGGCAGATACATCTGAAATTCTCCCGCAACGATATACACCGGCTCCAGCAGGAAGGTCCAGATTCCGGAATTGATAAAATGATTTACGGGGAGAAAATCAAAATAGATCTCCTGATTCACCGAATAGGGAGAGGGCTCCCCGACATAAATCAGAATCTGTGTCTGCTCCACCGTCACCGTAATCCGGCCGACCCGGTCCACAGGCACGTCTATCCGCTGCCCGGACGGGGTAAGAAGGGCGATCCGGAAACGGTCTGAAAAATTCTTCCATAGCTGGACGTTCATGCTGCTTTCATATTCCCCGACAGCCAGCTCCACCGCCCGCTCCTGCGTGAGACGGCCTGATACATGCCCGGCGGATGCGCCCTCGTTTCCCGCTCCGGCACAGATCACATTTTTCCACACCTCGGAGGCGTTGTCCAGAAACCGCTCCAGCAGGGAAGAGCCGTCATGCGCCCCGTAGCTGTTTCCGAAGCTTAAGTTCACCGCCAGAGGCATGCCGAGCTCCTGTGCCTTTTGCAGGGCATAGGCCATGGCCCGCATGAGCTGCGTTGTTCTGGGATAGGAACCTCTTCCCGCCTGCCCCAGCCTGACGATCAGCAGGGATGCACCGGGTGCGGCTCCCGTATAGAGGGCGTTGGTGCTGCTGCCCGCCGCAATGGCCGCCACAGCGGTTCCATGACCTGACACATCAGCGCTGGGAACCAGCCTAAAGCCCTCCGCCTCTCCCAGGGCGATGGCGGCATCAATTTTTTCCTTGGTAAATTCCACACCCATAATAAAGCCTTCAGGTGGATAAAATCCCCTTTCTTCATCCGGCAGGAGCGTCTGATCCCAAAGGTACAGAATCCTGCTTCCATCCCGGTTCTGAAAATCGGGAAGAAAATAGTCGATTCCGGAATCAAACACCGCCACCAGGCATCCGGCGCCTGTCAGGCCGCCGCTTCCTGACGTGACCTCTGCAGATGTTCTGTCGTTCCGGTATTCCAGCTCAGACATCATATCCTGCAAAAAGGCCTGCCGGGAAGAAAAAGCGCCAGTCCCCTCCCCCGAAAAATCTCCCACCGGAAGAAAGCAGGACTGCCGCTTCGCATCATATATATTATACAAAAGCTCTCTGGGCTTTTCCACATATTCAATTTCGTCCAGCGCAGCAAGCGCCGGGATCAGACTTTCCGGAATCGTCACGATGGCGTATCCGGCAAGCAGAACCTCCACGCTGATGCGGCCATCATTCAGACGGCTCAAATCCCCGTGAAATTTGACGATCAGCTCCCAGGTCTGCTCCGCTTCATTAAATCCCACATTTAACGTCAGCGACTTCTCCCGTTCTTCCATCGTAGAATCCAGGCTCAGGTTCAGAATGTCTTCCAGCTTCTGAGAATCCATGCAGATCTCCGGTTTCTCCGTCTTTATCTTCAGCCTATGCCGGGCAGCCATTTTTTATGCCTGTACCCGGGAACGAACGCCGTCCTCCGGTCCCGCCATCATTCCCCGGCCTGTCCTGCATCCCCGATCATCATTTCAAGAATTTCCTTATCCGTTTCCCGCATACCGTCTCTGCCGAGCCTTGCCACATTTTCTATGGTCCGTTCCACACCCTTTTTCACGATACCGTCTCCGCCCCGGAATTCCTGACCGTTTTTGTACATATAGTAGCCCAGAATGCCCGCCTCAACGGAGGTGGCGATTTTGGCGGCACAGGATGCCTTTGCTCCATCGCAGATGATGCCGGAAACGTTCGCGAGGGTATTCACAATGGTATGATTGATCTCATCCAGCCCGCCGCCCAGCAGCCAGGCGATTCCGGCTCCGGCTCCGGCTCCGGCCGTGACGGCCCCGCAGTAGGCGGACAGCCTGCCGATCCCCTCCTTCAGATGCACCGCGGTCAGATTGGAAATCACCAGCGCACGGTACAACGTTTCCCGGTCCGCTCCTGTTTCCTTTGCATATTCGATCACAGGCAGGGATGCGGTCAGCCCCTGGTTTCCGCTTCCGGAATTGATGACCACCGGAAGCTCGCAGCCGTTCATTCTGGCGTCAGAGCCCGCGGCAGCTGCGGCACGGGCGCGTACCTTCACATCGTCTCCATAGGTAGCGAGAAGTACACGGCCCACATTTGCACCATAGTCTCCCCGCAGTCCCTCTGCGGAAATAGCTGTATTGCAGGCAATCTGGCGTTCCAGTGTGTCCCTGACATCCTCCGGTTCCACCGTTTCCGCAAAATCCACAATTCCTTCAATGGTAAGCGCAGGCCCGTCTGAATGTTCCTGTTCGCTTTCAGACGTATAACAGCTTCCGACCTCTTTTTTCAGAAGGACCTTTCCGTCCAGTTCCTTAAGAACGATATTGGTATGCGCGCCCGCAATACGCACCCTGCCTTCATGACCGTCACGGTATCCCGTCACGATCAGATCAAAGGTCAGATCGCCGGGAGCCTGCCTGACCGTGATGGGCGTCTGTGCAAGGTAGGCATGCAAAGACTTTTGGTCCGCCTCCGTCAGCTCTTCCAGAACCTCCAGCTTCTTTTCTTCCTTCCCGGAAAGAACACCTGCCGCTGCCGCAGCTTCGATTCCCTTCATTCCTCCCGTATTCGGAACAATTACACTTTTTACATTTTTTATAATGTTGCCGGAAGCCTCTACCAACAGCCGTTCGGGCGCTCCTCCCAGAAGGCAGCGCACGCAGGCTGCCGCATAAGCTACCGCAATGGGTTCCGTACAGCCGAACGCGGGAACCAGCTCTTTCTTCAGTATGTTCAGATAGGCTTCATACCTTTCGTCCGTTTTTTTCATTCATTCTTCTCCCGTTTTATATATGGCGCTCCGTTTTTCCCGCTCCGCCCGGAAATGCCGCGCGGAAACCTGCGGCTTCTCACAGTTCCTCCAGCGCCTTTTCATCATTCTCGTTATACACACGGATGCCGTGCGCTTCAAGAAGCTGCACCGTAACACCGTCGCCATCCGTCATTCCGTCCGAAAAGGTTCCGTCATGAATCCTTCCCTTGCCGCAGGACGGGCTTCTCGCCTTCAGAACAGCCGCCGTACAGCCGAAATATTCCGCCAGACGGAGCGCCTCCTTCGCCCCCTTTTGGTACTGCTTCGTCACATCCGTGCCATCCTTTGCCATCACCCGTTCTCCTACGCGCTCCGCCGGAGGACGGGGCGTGGAAAGCCCGCCATAGACTTCCGGGCAGACAGGAATCAGACGATGCTTTTCCTGAAGCCGCATCACCCGTTCATTTTCCTCACCGGTTCCGTTGTATCTGCAGCAGACGCCCAGAAGACAGGCACTCACCAGTATATTCATCTGACTTTCCTTTCTTACACGGCTCATTCCCCAAAACATTCAGCGCTATTGTATCATGCTGTCCGCTGTCTGTCCATGGCCATCCGCCGGAATATCTGCCGTTGTCTTACAGAACCGGTTCGATGACTGCCCGGAAATACCGGTCCAGTTCCTCCGGCGTCTGCTTCATCCGTCCTTTAATCCACCACAGAACCATTTCCACAAAGCTGCCTGAGATATGATTCACCAGAAAATCCTGAGGAATATCGGTATTGTTTTTCCTGTTCTGGCTGACAAACTGATTCCGTATCAATTCGTTTAAGCTGTTTTTGAAATACCGCAGAAAAACTTCACTGCTTTCGCAGGAAAGCAGCTCAAGGATATTATTTTCATTTTCCTGTAAGTGCTGCAGCAAATGGCAGAATACAGACTCCGGCGCATTTCTGTCAGAATACAGGCCATGGGTGTGGGTACAATCCAGCGCGCTGCTGATAATGTGGCCGAAAAGTTCTTCACACAGGGCTTTCAGCAAATTGTCCTTCGTTTCAAAATGCGCGTAAAAGGTTGTCCTCCCCACATTGGCGGTATCAATGATTTCCTGTACCGTGATTTTGCTGTAGCTTTTTACAGCCAGAAGCGCGCTGAACGCGGCAAAAATGGCCGCCCTTGTTTTCTGCTGTCTCCTGTCCATGGTGGCTCCTTCCGTACAATTTTCCAAAAATGTTCCATATGAAACACGGGCTGGATATTATTCATTGTATTTCTTTGGCTTCCTGCCTACAATAAAAGAGAACAAAGTGTTTGTTATCAAATTGATTGTACGACAGATGCAGGCAGACGTCAAGAACGGCTGCTGGTCAGTGTATGACATGTAACGGAGGAATTATCATGTTAAAAAAGCTCAATGATTTTCTGGCCGGACTTCCCATGACGATTGTGGCAGGCGCATTCCTGCTGCTGGATTTAATCCCGCACTTAATGGAGGAATTTGGCGGCGGATCGGCGTTTCCGGCTTTTCTGCCATTTGACCCCGCATGGGTGACCATCATAATCTGCGGTATTCCGCTTTTATATCTGGCGGTCTGGCGGATCATTCACAATCCCGGTATCAGCAAAATATCTTCCGCCCTTCTGATCTGCATCGCCATGTTCGCCGCTATTGCAATCGGGGATCTGTTTGCGGCAGGAGAAGTCGCTTTCATCATGGCAATCGGAGCGCTTTTGGAGGAGGCCACCACCAATCGTGCCAGAAAAGGCTTGAAGCAGCTGATCAGCCTTGCTCCGACGAAGGGGCGCAGGCTGATGGACGGGAAAGAGGAAATGATTCCGGCGGAGGAAATCCGGCAGGGAGATATTCTGCGTATTCTGCCCGGCGAAACGATTCCGGTTGACGGCGTCATCGTAAACGGCGAAACCTCCGTTGACCAGTCTGTTATGACGGGCGAATCCCTTCCGGTTGATAAGGGTGTGGGAGAGGAAGTTTTCTGCGGCACCATCAACCGCTTTGGTTCGATTGACATTTCAGCAACGAAGGTCGGTGAAAACAGCTCTCTGCAAAAGCTGATCCGCATGGTGCAGGACGCAGAGAACAAACAGGCTCCCATGCAGAGAATTGCCGACAAAGCCGCAAGCTGGCTGGTGCCTGTCGCTTTGCTTATCGCCATCCTGTCCTACGTGTTCACCGGAAATATCGTTACCGCCGTAACCGTGCTGGTTGTGTTCTGCCCCTGCGCCCTTGTGCTGGCGACGCCCACCGCTGTCATGGCGGCAATCGGCCAGGCAACAAAGCACGGCGTCATCATCAAGTCCGGCGAAGCCCTTGAAAAAATGGGAAAAGTGGATACGATCGCTTTTGATAAGACCGGAACCCTGACCTATGGACGCTTGGATGTCAGTGACGTGATTTCCTTTGACGAAACGATCCCTGAAGCAGACCTGCTTTCTCTTGCCGCTTCCGCCGAAGCCAGAAGCGAACATCCACTGGGAAAAGCGATTGTAGCGTATGTGAAGGCAAAGGAAGTCCCATTGATGGAAACAGCCGCTTTCAGAATGACTGCCGGAAGAGGGATTTTTGCGGAGACAGGAAACCACAGACTCCTTTGCGGAAATGAAAAATTTCTCACCGAAAACGGCGTTTTGCCTGACAACCGGGTTCAATCCGCGCTGGAACGGCTCCGCTCGCAGGGAAAGGCCTCCGTTGCCGTAGCGGAAAACCAAAAATGTATCGGTATCATCGCGCTTTCTGACGTACTGCGCCCGGAAGCGAAGGACATGGTTTCCCGCCTTTCGGATATGCACACCCGCACCGTCCTGCTCACCGGAGACCATCAGAAAACGGCGGACTATTTTGCACAGCAGGTTGGTATCTCCGAAGTCCGGGCGGAGCTTCTTCCGGAGGAAAAGGTGCGAAGCATTGAAAAATTACAGGCTCAGGATCATAAGGTCTGTATGATCGGCGACGGTGTCAACGACGCACCCGCCCTGAAAGTGGCCGATGTAAGCGTGGCGATGGGAAGCATGGGAAGCGACATAGCCATAGATGCTGCGGAAATCGCTCTGATGAGCGATGATCTTTCAAAAATTCCATATTTGAAGCGGCTGTCCAATGCCACGGTTAAGACCATCAAAGCCAGCATTACCCTGTCCATGTGTATCAACTTTGTGGCGATTATGCTGTCACTCATGGAAGTGCTGACGCCTACTACCGGAGCGCTGGTACATAATGCCGGTTCCTGTTTTGTGGTTCTGATTGCCGCACTGCTGTATGACAGAAACTTTGAATGATCCAGTTCCTTTTTCCTACAGCGCAATCTCCCTCTGCAGCGCAAAGGAATAGATGATCTTTTCCTTCACTCTTTTCCGGGTCAGCTGCTCCAGCGCGCGGGCATAGTAGTCCAGCTGAACGCGGTAACGGTTCACCAGTTCCTCCGCCTGTGTGACGGCATCGGTCTTATAGTCGGCCACCACCAGCCCGCCGTCCTCTTCAAAATACACGTCGATGATACCCTGGATCAGCACCGTTTCCTCCTCCGGGAAATCTTCTCCCAGCTCCGAAGCCGGAATGCCCAGAACGAAGGGCTGCTCCTTATGCAGAAGGCCTGCCGCATCCGCCCGGCCCATCCGGGCCGCCAGAGTGCTCTTAAGAAAAGCCTCCAGCCGCCATGCGCTCACCGCCTCCCGGTACTCCGGCAGCAGCCTTCCCTGCTCCCGCATTCCATCCAGAAGGGCTTCCAGCGCTTTCCGGTCCGCGCCGTTTTCGGCAGATTCCGAAACGCGATCCTTCCCCGCGTTTTCTTTCTCCGAGCCGTCCCTCTCCGGGCCGCCCTCTGCCAAACCGCCCCTTCCTGCGTTCTTTCGTGCCATCCAGCTTCCAAAGGGGAACAGCTCCAGCACCTTATGGTAGGCGCTTCCTCTCGCCGCGCCGCCCATTTTATCTTCACTTCTCACAAAGCGGGGCAGATAGGGAACCACCTCTTCCTCTTCAAACAGGTGGTAAGCCTCCTCGGCAGCTTCTTCCATTCCCGCCTTCTTCAGTTCCGATACGGTGGTTTTGGTATACAGCCGCTCCAGATTCCGGTGGGGATATTCGCTCTTCAGGCGGGCCGCAAGACGGGCTGCGGCGTCCTGGGCTGCCGTCTCCTTTTCCTCTGCTCCCGCCGGTTCTGTCTCCAAAAAACTTTTCAGTCCCTGAAGCTGCTGATCCCGGCTCTGTTCCTTCTCCATCTGTCCTGTAAGGAGCCGGGAAGCATCCACCAGTTCAATCTGCTGTCCGGTCTGCTGCCAGGCAGGCAGAAGCCAGTCCAGATAACTGGAAACGCCCGAACGCCGGAAAAAGGGAAGCAGGCGCTCCGAATCCAGCCCTTCCCCCGGGGCTCTGCCGTCCCTGTCCCGCGCTGTTGCCTTCTGTGCCGTTGTATTCTGCGCTGTTGCCTTCTCAATCTCCTCCTTCAGCTTTTCCGCCCGTTCCGCCTTCAGGCCGCCGGTGAGAATCAGCTTCTCCTGGGCGCGGGTCATTGCCACGTACAACACCCGCAGCTCCTCTCCCAGGCTGTCCCGCTGCAGTTTTCCCGCCATCACGTTCTTTTTCAGGGTTCCCCGCTTCACGCGCAGGGCGCTGTCCACATAGTCCAGGCCGATTCCAAGGTCCATATCCACAATAACGGGCTTTGCGATGTCCTGCATGTTGAACCGTTTTCCCAGACCGGAAACGAAACAGACGGGAAATTCCAGCCCCTTGGAACGGTGGATGCTCATGATGCGCACCGTATCCGCATTTTCATCCTGCAGGCTGGCTTCTCCATAGTCGATATCATATTTTTCCACCTGCTCCATATAACGGATGAAGTGGAACAGGCCGAAATAACTGGTCTTTTCAAAACTCTCCGCTTTGGAAAGGAGCATTTCCAGATTGGCCCGGCGCTGCTCTCCGCCGGGCAGGGCGGACGCCGTGTACAGATAGCCGGTCTGCTCCAGAAATTCCCGAATCAGCTCATGAATGGGCAGATAGACGGCGTAATTCCGAAACCGCTCCAAAAGGGTGAGAAACGCCTGCGCTTTGGCGCACAGCTTAGCTTCCTCCGTTTTTTTCTCTGCAGCCTGCCCTTCCTGCACACAGGCGCACAGGCTTTCATACAGCCTGCCCTTTTCCTTCTTCGCCCGGATCAGGGCGATCTCCCGGTCGGAAAAACCCGCCGCCGGGCTTTTCAGCACGCCGAACAGAGGGATATCCTGCAGCGGGTTGTTCAGCACCCGCAGGAAGTTCAGGACGGTCTGCACCTCCGTGGCCGCAAAATATCCGGTTCTTGAGGAAATGTACACCGGGATGCCGCTGGTTTCCAGCACCTTCTTAAAGGTCTCGTCCCAGCCGGAGGGGGAACGCAGCAGAATCACCATATCCGAATACCGGGCGGGACGCAGCTCCTTCGTCTCGCTGTCCACCACGGGAAGCCGTCCCACCAGCTCCCGAATGCGTCCGGCCACCGCCATGGCCTCCCTCTCCTTTTCTTCCATGCCGTCCTCGCCGGGCACGCAGAGAAGGACCTCCGTGCGGTAGGGATCCTGCGCCGCGCCGCAGGGGTCCGGAAAAACAGCGCCCGGATAGAGGGCCGCGTCCGCGTCATAGGCCACGCCGCCCAGATCCTTTCCCATGAGACAGGAAAAAACTTCGTTCACGCTGTCCGTCACCTGCCTGCGGCTGCGGAAATTCTTCTTCAGATCAATGCGGCGCTCCCGGATTTCGCCGTTCCCTGCCGCCTTTCCCTGCGCCTCGCCCGATTCCGCCTCCCCCGGCTCCGCTGTTTCCAGCCTCCGGTAGCGGTCAAATTTCTCCATGAAAAGCTCCGGCCTGGCCAGGCGGAACTTGTAAATGCTCTGCTTCACGTCGCCCACCATGAACCGGTTGTAACGGCCGTCCTCCTCGCCGGAAATACTCAGGAGCAGATATTCCTGCACCAGATTGCTGTCCTGGTACTCGTCGATCATGATCTCCTCATAGGTCTCCCGAAGCTGCCTGGCCGTTCGGGTGGCGGAGAGCTTTCCGTCCTCACGGCAGATGAGGATCTGTAGCGCCAGATGCTCCATATCATGAAAATCCAGGATGCCCCGCTCCCGCTTTTTCTCCGAAAAGCGGTGGCAGAAATCCAGAGTCAGCTCCAGCAGCTCCTTCCCCAGAGGCGCGCAGGCGCGCATCCGTTCCTCCTGCGCTTCCTCGGAGGCATAAAAATATTTTTCCTTCAGGCCGGTGAGCAGCTCCTTCACCGTGCCGCGAAGCTCCTTCGCCTGCTCCCGCTTTTCCTGAGAGACGGCCGCGTCCTTCTTCGAGCTGATCCGCCCGAAGGAAAGGGAAGAAAAGCCCTCGTACAGCGCAGAAAAGTCCTCCGCGCTGGAAAGCTCCTCCACCCTCTCCTGATCTTCCAGAAGGGTGTCCAGATACATATATGGCCCGTCCGGCTCCCGGCAAAGTGACAGCGCCTGCTCCAGAAGCTGAGCCGCCTCCGAAAGCTGCGTTTTCACATAACTTTTCAGTTCCTCCACCCAAGGACAGGCATCCAGACCGCCCTCCGGCACATCGTAATCCTTCTGATGCTCCCGAAGCCATTCCTCCGGCCAGGGATAGCTCATGGCAAACTCATACAGGGAAAGGAGCTGTTCCTCCAGCCGCCTGTCATTTCCCTGCGGAGAAAAATACTCCACGATCTCCTGAAAGCTTCCGTCCGTTTCTGAGCCTTTTCCTGTCTCCCGCTCTTTCTCCGCCTCTGACGGCCGACTGCCATCTCCCGCGGCAGAATCCTCGTCAGAGGACTCCGCATCTCTGGCAAAATACTCCTCCAGCATCTCATCCAGCACGTCCCGCTTCAGCAGGCGCACCTCGCCCTCATCCGCCACGCGGAAATCCGGGTCCAGGCCGATCTCATCAAAATGGTTGCGAATCAGGTACAAGCAGAAGCTGTCAATGGTGGTGATCTGTGCGTGGTGGATAAGGGTGAGCTGTCTGGTCAGATGGGCGTTCTCCGGATGTTCGTCAACCGCGTTGGAAAGTGCCTGACTGATCCGCTCCCGCATCTGTGCCGCTGCCGCGCTGGTGAAGGTCACCACCAGCAGACGATCGATGTCTACGGGATGAACCGGGTCCTTTACCATCTGGATGATCCGCTCCACCAGCACCGCCGTCTTGCCGCTTCCGGCAGCCGCCGACACGAGGATGCTCGCTTTTCTGGCGTCAATGGTTTCCTGCTGTTCCTTCGTAAATGTCACTGCCACGGTTATCCTCCTGTCTGTTCAGGGCTTCGGCCAGGCCGCTCTGCAGCGCCTCCTCCATCCGTTTCAAGGCTTCCTTTTCTTCCAGCTTTTCCAGAGTCCTTCCCTCATAACCGGGAATCCTGCGGTCAAAGCCGCAGACCCGGCTGTAAGGGCAGTACGTGCAGGCGCCGGTTCCATTTCCCGTCTGGCGATAGGGATTTAAGGGAATCCTGCCGTCCAGAATCTCGGTGCCGATCTCCCGGATTTTCAGGTTCACATAGTCCGAAATGACCCGGAATTCCTCTCCGGAAAGGACGCTGGAACGGGCACCCAGCTGGCCGTCTTTTTTGCGTTCCACGGGGATCACGTCCGATCTTCCGGTGAAATGGGCGTCAAGCCCCTCGATTACCTGCTCCTCCGAGCGGACCGCCCCCGTCATGCGCAGGCGTCCGAGAAGCTCCTTCTGCACCCGGCTTACCAACTCCTCCTCGTCCTCATCCGGCTCCTCCTCCACCTCCACGATGGGATCATGAACCCGGTAGTAGAGCATGGCCGCAGGAACCACCTCGTCCTTCGGATGCTCCTTCTGCTCCAGCTCCACAGCCGCGTTCAGATAGACCACCAGCTGAAGCTGCAGACCGTAGTACAGGGCCGCCAGGCTGAAATCTCTGCTGCCCGATTTATAATCGATGACCTTCACATAAATCCTGTCCTTTCCGGAGGGACTGTTCTGCTCCGACTCCCGCCAGGTGTCCACCCGGTCGATCCGGCCTCTCAAGCGCAGTTTTTCCTCTCCGGTAAGGGCGATGTTCACCGCCTCCAGATCCTCCAGGACGGAGAAGGACACCTCAAAATGCTCCGGAGAAAAGGCTCCCTTTTTCAGCTGGTACTGCAGGGTGGAAACGGTCCTCTTCAGAATCCGCTTCATCCGGGTGATCAGATAACGGTTCCTGGCGCTGTCAAAGAGGACGGCGCTGCCGTAGGAAGCCGCGAAGGCCTCCACCGCCTCCTCCACCAGCATTTCTCCCACTTCCTTCGGGAAATCAAACCAGGTATAGCCCTTCTCCTTCAGCCGATCTCCAAAAATCTCCAGCACCCCGTGGAACAGATTTCCCATGTCCACCGCTTCAAAGCTGTAGTCCTCCCGTTCCTTCAGATACAGACCGTACTGCAGAAAATGGGCGTAGGCGCAGGACGCATACTGCTCCAGACGGCTGACGCTTCCC
>CAJFMW010000049.1 GCA_904392525.1 uncultured Eisenbergiella sp. | reverse complement strand
AAAATGGGGACAGGGTTCAGCCCGCAGAGGATTTTCATCATTACGCTGGCCAAGGTGATTGAGATTGCGGTTTGCCTGCTGATCGCACCGCTTCTGAAAAGGCTGGTGCACAGGCTTGAAAAGGAAAAGCGGTCAGGGGAGAAGCCGGTGAGGCTGGCATTGATTCCTGCGGCGGCCGCAGCATTTTTGTCATCGCTTTATCTGTTCAGCCTTTTTGGCACGGGATTCGAGCCGGATATCAATCCCGCGCAGATGATTTTGATGATTGCGATCGTGTTTCTGCTGTGCTTCGCCTATTTATGCTACCGCCTGAAGCTGATTCAAAAGGAGCAGATCTTTACCGCCCGCCAGAACGGGCTTTTGCAGAAAAATTATGAAATGGCCCGGACCGCTTACCAGGCCAACGCGGAATTATACCATGACATGAGAAATCATTTTCTCCTGCTTCAGAACTATCTTGCCGATGGAAAAGTCGAAGAGGCACAAAGCTATCTGGAACAGTTAAGCGGAGGAAAAGCGATTCAAAACGCAGCTTGCTGGACGGGGCTGGAAGCGATTGATTATATTCTGGGACAAAAGGCAGGGGAGGCAGAGCGGAAGCAGATTGCCGTAACCATCCACGCGGAATCTATCAGGGATTGCGGCATAGAGCCGGTGGATCTGTGCACAATTCTCATGAATCTTCTGGATAACGCGCTGGAAGGCGCGGAAAAATGTCCTGCGTATATGGAAAAAAGGATGGATATCACCATCCGGCATATCCATCAATTCATCCTGATCAACGTAAAAAACAGCGCCGCAGCCCCGCCGGTACAGCAGAACGGCAGGCTTGTCACGACCAAAAAAGAGAAATGGCTGCATGGATGGGGACTGAAAAGCGTTCAGTCGGCGGCGGAAAAATATGATGGAACCGTGGAATACGGTTATGCGGATTCCGTTTTTTCGGTCAGCGTCATGCTTTTTATCCATAAGGTTTGAGGACAGTTACCCGATGTTTGGAGGACAGTTGGGGAGGCTGTCCTTTTTTATGGTATGTTACAGGGGAAAATGGCGGACGCGGGCCTGCCCTTTAGAAAGGGCGAGAGCCGTGCGCTGCAGAATATCAGGAGGAATGTTCATGAAAAACGAAAGACTGAAACGGTTGATTTCCGCCGTTATGGCGGCTGCACTCTGCCTTTCTATGGCCGGGTGCGGGAAAGGTGCGCAGACTCTGCCACAGACGGACTCCTCAGGGGCCGAAGAAACGAAGGAAGCGGATTTGGCGGATGGAACAACGGAGAACTCCACGGAATCCGCTTTTTCGGGAACGGGCGTGGAATTTCCGGAATTTTATGAGAAAGAGGGGGACGTTATCTCCTTCCAGACAGAGGTGGCCGTTTCCGAAGAGGTCCGGGAAAACGGACTGCGGAAACTGTCTGCCGCCGTGCAGAAGCCTGACCCGACAAAGGCGCTGGAGTGCCTTATGGGAGATGTGGAAATCACAGAGAAAAATGAGGAGGAAAACAATTACTGGTATGTGGGAGCGAATGGGGAGAACCTGACGGTTAACAATACATCGGTCGGATTTTCCACCCGTTTTTTCGTCTATGTAAGCAACGCGTTCCGGCTGCAGCAGGGATATTCCGATTATAATGCGGATCAATACGAGCTGGATCAGGATCTGGGATTTGCCACCAGGCAGGAAGCCTTTGAGGATATCCGCCAGACGTTTCAGACAATGGGAATCGACATCGGAGATCGGTACAAATGCTATGTGCTGGAGCATTCCATGCTGGAAAGCGAAGAATATGCCATGGATATGAACGGAAACAGCAATCCGGCAGATTACAAGGATGCGTGGACGCAGGAGGATGATTCCTATTATTTTGTCATCAGCCAGCAATACGGGGATACCCCCGCCTGGCACGCCTTTTACGATCATTCCCCGCTGGCTGCAGACGAGACCGCCCCGGTTCAGGTTCTGTACAACAGGGACGGCATTCAGTTCCTTCAGCTGGAAAAGGTATTTGCTTTTTCGGAGCAGGAAGGCATTTATGACTTGAAGCCCTTTGAAGAGATTGCGGGAGCGCTGGAAGCCAAATATGAGACGTTGGCGGAGGAGGGCACGTACACGGTCAGACAGGCAGTGCTGTATTATATGGAAAAAAAGATGGCGGAAGGACAGTACGAGGTGATTCCGGTCTGGATTTTTCAGACGGTGGATAACGGGAGAGGGAAGGTTTTGCAGGATATTGTGGACGCTGTGGGCGGGGAGGAGATAAAGATCACTGTAGAGGATTAAAGTTTCAAGGTCCCAGGGGCAGTCGTATGCCTTTTTATTTGGTTTTAATCTCTATTTTACTGTCATTTTTGTCCGCTGACAGAGTTTATAGCGTATTGACAATGACACATTATTTTAATAAAATATAATGTGTCATTGTCAATAGTGAAAGAGTGATAGTTATGATTAACAACGAAAAAATCAAAGCACTCCTGAGATCGTCGCCAGATGGAACAATTACAGCAGAACAAGTGACAGCTGCGGGGCTGCATCGCAGTGTACTACAGGAACTTGTAAGGGATGGGGCAATTTACCGCTTTGGGCGCGGTTTATATATTCGCAGTGATGTGTGGGAAGATGACTTTTACCTGTTGCAACGCAGATATAGCCGTGGAATTTATTCCCATGATACTGCGCTGTATCTGTTGGGCTATTCGGACAGAACACCTGCACAGTACACAATGACATTTCCTAAAGGATATAATTCGCCGTCTTTGAAACAGGAACACATTATTGTCAAACGTGTTGTACCAGAGAATTATTCCTTTGGTGTAATTGAATTACAGTCCCCCTGTGGGAATCCAATCCGTGTCTATGATCTTGAAAGAACGCTGTGTGATATCCTGAGAGGCAGCGGCAGTGATGTTCAAATCGTAGGTGCTGCAATGAAAAAATATGCGGTTTCCCGGGAGAAAGACATACACAAACTGATGCGGTATGCGGAACAACTTCGCGTAAAGCTCAAAGTTCTGCGCTATATGGAGATATTATTATGATTACAAAAAATCCAATGCAGCTTAAAGCGTTTATCAGGAAAAAAGCTGCAGAGAAGAATATTTCGGCCCAACTTGTGATGCAGAATTATATGCTGGAAAGGCTCCTTGAGAGAATTTCCCTGTCAAAATATAAGCAAAATTTCATTTTGAAGGGAGGTTTTCTCATCTCTGCGATCGTCGGCCTGGATACACGGGCAACGATGGATTTGGATACTACGATCAGGGGATTTACATTGACACATGAGTCTATCCGTGAGATCTTTGAGGAAATCTGCGCCATAGAAATTTCTGATGATGTGCATTTTGAACTGACAGATATTTCAGACATACGCGAAGGGGATGATTATCCAGGTATACGTGTCTCCCTGAAAGCAAACTACCCACCAATCAGTGTACCCTTAACCGTAGATGTGACTACCGGAGATGTTATTACACCAGGAGAAATTGAATACACCTTTTTTCTGCTTTTTGATGATTGAACAATCAGCATCTTTGCCTATAATCTTGAAACAGTGTTAGCGGAAAAAATCGAAACGGTATTGTCTCGTGGAGTAGCCAATACCCGACCGAGAGATTTTTATGACATACATATTCTGTGGGCTCTGCGCGGAGCAGAATGTAGTAGAAAAACGTTGTTGCAGGCTCTTGAACGGACAGCAGACAAACGTGGCAGTCGTAAAGTTCTGAATTTGTACACGGATATTGTAGCGGAAATTCGTGAAAGTAAACAGCTTAGGAAATTTTGGGAAAAATATCAACGCACTTTTGACTATGCAAAGGATATTTCCTTTGATGATGCATGCGATTCTGTTCAGTGCATTATGGACAGTATTACCATGTAGTCATTTTTTTAAAGTGTCTTCGGAGAACGATATCTTTTTAAATGCAGAATTAAATATATTCGTGCCAAACCTGTTGGAAGGAATCCAGGAATATCTGTTCATGGATTTTCACGCGTTAATGAACAATGAAATTTTTTACTCCTATCAGCCGGCATATCTAAGGAACTGCTCCGGCATGCTGGATGAAACAGAATTGAGGGAAATAGATGAGCTGGCAGGATTGCTGCAAAATCCGGACGAGAATATGGAAGAAATCGAAAAGATCTGGTATGATAAAAATAAATTTACGATCCTGACAAAACGTTTGGACAGAAAAAGTAAAATACATAAGGGAGCGTAACAAAGCAAAGCTTTGTTGTGCTCCGGAACGGAGGAAAATATGCCCTGTACAACAATACTGGTCGGAAAAAAGGCGTCCTACGACGGATCGACGATGATTGCGAGAAACGACGATTCCGGCGCGGGACGTTTTACCCCGAAGAAATTCGTGGTGGTAAAGCCCGAAGAACAGCCGGGGACTTATCAGTCCGTGATTTCCCATGTGAAGGTGGAACTGCCGGAGAATCCCATGCGCTATACCGCAGTGCCGAACGCCGTGGAGGGAGAGGGAATCTGGGCTGCCAGCGGCGTCAATGAGGCGGGCGTTGGAATGACGGCTACGGAAACGATCACTTCCAATCCCCGGGTGCTTGGGGCTGACCCGCTGGTGGTTTATCAGCCTGCGGAGGATGGAAAAGAGGAGGTGCCCGGCGGTATCGGGGAGGAGGACATCGTCTGTCTGGTGCTTCCCTACATACACAGTGCCAGAGAGGGCGTAAAGCGGCTGGGAAGCCTGCTGGAGCAGTACGGTACCTATGAAATGAACGGTATTGCTTTTCAGGATCATGAGGAAATCTGGTGGCTGGAGACCATCGGCGGACATCACTGGATGGCGAAGCGGGTGCCGGATGAAGCCTACGTGGTGATGCCCAATCAGCTCGGCATCGACAGCTTCGATCTGGAGGATGCCCTTTCCGCGCAGAAAACGCACATGTGCTCTGCGGATCTGAAGGAGTTCATCAACGCCCATCACCTGAACCTGTCTCAGGATGGCGTGCTGAATCCCAGGGATGCCTTTGGCAGTCATGACGACGCAGATCATGTCTACAACACGCCCCGCGCCTGGTTCATGGAGCGTTATCTCAATCCCCATACCTGCAGGTGGGATGGCCCGGATGCGCGTTATACGCCCGTTTCCGATGACATTCCCTGGTGCATGGTGCCGGAAAAGAAGATCACCGTGGAGGATGTGAAATATGTGCTTTCCTCCCATTTTCAGGGGACGCCCTACGATCCCTACGCCTCCTACAGCGACAGCGCCATGCGCGGCGCGTATCGTTCCATCGGCATTAACCGGAACGATTTCTGCGCGCTGATCCAGATGCGTCCGGGAAAACAGGCGGACTGCGGATGCCTAGAGTGGCTGGCCTTTGCCTCCAACGCTTTTAACGTGCTGGCGCCTTTCTACGCAGATGTGGAGGAAACGCCGGAGTATCTGGCAAACACCACGGGAGAGGTATCCACGGATAATTTTTACTGGACCAGCCGTATGATCGCGGCCATGGCGGACGCGTCCTACAGCAAATCCCTGATCCATGTGGAGCGCTGTCAGGAGCAGGTGGCGGCGAAGAGCTACGAGCTTCTGAACCGGTATGACGTGCTTCTGGAAAAGGAAACGGACGCGGCTGCCAGAAAAGCGCTCCGGCAGGAAGCGAACCGTGCCGTTGCGGATATGGTGAAAAAGGAACTTGCGGGGACGCTGGATAAAGTGCTGTATGAGCTGAGCGGACAGATGAAGAACGCTTATTCCCGGTCGGATGCGTGAAAGAGAAACGCCGGATATGGGAAGGCAGGGACATTAACCAGCATTCTCTGGTGCGAATGGGAAGCGGACATAGAAATGCCGGGGGATTCGCACCGGAGAATGGAGGGGAAAAAGGGAGTAAAAGTTCAGAAAAAGGGGATGGAAAGTGGGGGAAAGGGTGTTTTATGTGTGAGATGAATAAAAAGAATAAGCGAAGCCAGTGAATATTTGTGTGGTTTTGCTGTCAGGCTCCGTGTGGAGCTTGGGGATTGAAATAAAGGCTTGTATCAGGTGATGGGCCAGATTGTTGCATCAGGCTCCACATGGAGCCTGACAACAGAAAAGCAAAAGGTGAGAAAATGAAACTCTGGGATTCCTTTAACCATAAACAAAAGAAACGGTCTGAAATATGTAGAAGTGTGCCATGCTTACATACTTCCGAAAAACCGATTAAAAAAGTAAAGCCCGGAATGCGCACTGCTGTGATAATGCTCATCAGTCTGTCGATTTTACTGACTGGCTGCACCTCTCAGCATGAAGAGGAAGAAGAGCATACGTCCACGTCAGAGTATACGGATATTGAGACAGAGGAAATCCTTTCCCCGGAAACCCATTCAGAAGAATCGGATGCAGAAAATGAAATGGAAAGTACAGATTCCGACGCGGCCATGGAAGCTCAGGACGAAGCTCCGGAAACAGACCCGGACGCAAGCTCTCCGGCAGCGGCGGACATGTCCCCCATCCATCTGGAAAACCCCGGCGTCGGCTACTATCTGGCCGAAGAGCCGGAAACCGTGCAGGAGCATACGCTGCAGCTGGAGCAGATTTACGAAAAGGCGAATGCCATCACGGACGAGGAAGGCTGGTTTGCGGCAAATCAGCTGGAGATCCCGTTTTATGGCATGCCGGGAAGTTTCGCGGAAGGGGAGCAGCTGCCGGAGCAGATCCCGGACAGCTTTAAGAGCCTTCCCCTGACGCAGTCCTGGTTTGACGATTCCTTCATTTACTGTGTTTACGGAGAAGTATATTACGAAGGGTATCTTCTGAACCTGTATGAAAAAGATACCTGCGAACCGGTGATGAGTCTGGATTTTTCCGCCTTCTGCAGTGAGGAATATGAATACGGCGAGTATCAGTGGGTCAGATGGGCGAGGGTGGACGGACAGATGCTGTATGTGTCCCTTTCCCACAATACCTACTCAGAAAACGCGCCGAATCACGCTTATATTACAGCGATTGATCTGACGGATATGAGCATTCTGTGGAAAACGGAGCCGCTGGTGAGCAATGCCCGGAATTTTGAGATCATTGGAAACGAGATCGTCTGCGGCTACGGTTTCACGGCGGAGGATGATTTCCTCTACCAGATCGACCGGGACACCGGGAGGATCCTGAAGCAGATTCCGGTCAATTCTCAGGCGGATTATATTATTCAGAAGGATGACCAGCTGTTTGTCAGGACCTATGATACGAATTATGTGTTTCAGATTACCCAGTGAACGTTGAGGAGAAAAAGATGTACCTGACCTTTTTATACGGCAATAACAGACTTCGCTGAGAATGCGGACGAAAAAAGAAGCTTTCCGGGGTGATATCCCGAACTGTCATTTTGGAAAGTAAAAATGCAGGGCTTATTTGATAAGCCCTTATTGTCGTACAAAAAAGGAGAAGAAAATGAAAAGAGAAAAAATCGAAATATCCGCCAATATCCTGAAAGGCCTGTTTCAGAATGTTTATTTTATCAACGGAACCGCCTACGCCGGAAAATCCACAATGATAAAGCTTTTGTCTCAAAAGTATGATGGGATCTGCTGCGGGGAGAACTATCATGATCAGCTGAAGAATCTGATTGATGGCGTTCACCAGCCGAATCTGTGGTATCTCAAAAACTGTCAGGACTGGCAGCAGTTTGTTTCCAGAACGCCGCAGGAATATGCCGCCTGGATAGAGGGGTGTTCCAGGGAGGCGGAAGAACTGGAAATGGTGCTTCTGATCCGTTATGCCGGTCTGGGCAGGATGGTTTTTGTGGATACCAATCTCTGCCCGGAAACGCTGAGCCGGATTTCCGATTATCATCATGTGCTGTTTCTGCTTTCCGATGGGGAAACCGCTGTGAACCGCTTCTTTGAGAGGGAAGACAGGGAGAAGCAATTTCTCTATCAGGTTTTACAGCAGAGCGAAGAGAAGGAAAAAGCCTTTGAAAATTACCGGGCGTGTCTGAGGGCATGCAACAGCGAGGAGAACCGGCGCGTGTTTATGGAGAGCGGCTTTCGATGTGTCTGGCGGGATGAAAACAGGAGTATCCAGGATACATTAAAGCTGGTGGAGCGGCACTTTGGCCTGAAACAGGGAAGTGGACATACCGATCGGTAAAAAATCAGAGAGAGGATTTGTTTTGAAATATTAACTGCTCAGTCTATTTTAAATATAATAGACTGAGCAGTTTGTTTTTGGAGGATATGCTATGAAGCAGGAGGAAAAAACAAAAAGGACAAGGGAGCGGATTCTGGAAGCGGCTCTCACCGAGTTTGGGACAAAGCGCTATGAGGCTGCGTCCATCAGCAGCATCTGCAGTGAAAATCATCTGTCAAAGGGGCTGCTTTATCATAACTTCGGGAGTAAGGATGAGCTTTATTTATACTGCGTGCGGTATGTATATGATCGGACGCTGGAATATCTGAAAAGCCGTTCGAATATGGCGCGGGCGCAAAATCCCGTCGTGCAGATGCTGAAGGACAGGCAGTCCTTTTTTCATGAGAATCCCCTGATGGGAAACATCTTTTTTGAAGCGCTTCTGACCCCGCCGCCGAAGCTGGCTTCTGACGTGCAGGAGATCCGCAGGGAGTATGAGATATTTGCCAACAGATGCTTTGATCAGATGCTGAAAGAGATGCCGCTTCGGTCCGGCATAACTGCTGAAGATGCCAGAACATACTTTTTTCTGGTGCAGGAGGCGTTTAACAGCAGGCGTTCCGGTACGGACCGGGGAGACGGAGAGGGCGCCGGAATCGAAGAATGGGAAGAGCATGCGCTGAAGATGCTGGATCTGATTCTGTACGGAATCGCGTCAGCAGAGGAGAAAAAGGCGTGAGCCGTTCCTTTGAAAATCGATTGTTTCAAGAGATTTTATAAAATCACATATATCAGCAGGAAGGAGACAAAGAATGCTGCTGTTTCTTCGACTTTGTATTACTGTCGGGCTCGCTTTCCTGACCGGAAAGCTGGTCTCAAAAATAAAACTGCCGTCCATTCTGGGATGGCTGATTGCCGGAATGGTTCTGGGACCCCATGCGCTGTCCCTGATGAACCAGCAGATCCTGGACGCTTCGTGGTACCAGACTGCGGTACATGTGCTGGAATGTGCGGTCGGACTGATGATCGGCACGGAGCTTGTGTGGAATAAGCTGAAACGTTCCGGAAGGGCCATTATCATTACAACGCTCACCCAGTCGGTAGGGACGTTTCTGCTGGTGTCCCTGGTGTTCGGAATCGTTTTTTACATTTCGGGCATTCCGGTTTACCTCACTTTCATTTTCGGCGGAATTGCGCTTGCGACGGCTCCGGCCCCCGCGCTTTCCATCGTCCGGGAATTTAAAACCTCCGGCCCCGTGACGGAAACGCTGATTCCCATGGCGGCGCTGGATGATATTGTGGGATGTGTAATCTTTTTTTCCACAATAGCGATCGTTGCGGGCAATCTTTCGGCAGGAGAGCTTCCCGCCTATATGATCGCGCTGATGGTTGTGCTTCCGCTGGTAATAGGCGTCGTGGTGGGCCTTCTGGCAGGACTGGTGCTGAAAAAGGAGCGGAGCACGCCGGCAACTATGGTTCTTCTGATCGTGATGATTGTGGTTGCCTCCGGCGTGGGCTTCTGGTTCAACAATTATGTCATGCCCAGCCCGGTTCTGAATTTCATGCTGATCGGTATGGCGTTTTCCGCCACGTTTTCCAATATGGTATCGGAACAGCGGCTGGAACAGATCATGGACGGGTTTAATCCGTTCCTCCATTCAGGACGCCTGTCTTGACAGATTTCCGGGAAAGGTATAGAATGAACGATGTTCATTTTGCGGTGAGGAGGAAAGCTTGAACAAAGTTGTGACATCCAGGGAAGAAATTTTGAAAGTGAGCAGGGAGCTGCTGAAGGAACAGAATGGCGCGGCGCTGAACATCAGAACGGTGGCTTCGGCGTGCGGGGTATCCGTGGGATCCATCTATAATTATTTTCACTCGAAATCGGAGCTGACTGCGGCTGCGGTGGAGAGCATCTGGAATGACATTTTTTGCTTTCCGGAGAAGGGAAACGGGTTTGACAGCTTTACGGACTGCGTTGCATGGATTTTCGCGTGCATGAAAAAAGGCAGCGAGAGCTATCCGGGGTTTTTTATGCTCCATTCCACGATTTTTCCGGGAGAAGAAAAAGCGGATAGAAAGGACCGGATGCTTCACTCCTGGAAATGGATTCAGGATGAACTTCATGAAGCGCTCAGGAGGGACAGGAAAGTCCGGCGGGAGGTGTTTGATGAAACGTTCACTCCGGAAAAATTCTCAGGCATCATTTTTTCGCTGATCATTGCCGCCATGCTGCGGCAGGATTATGACTGCAGCGGATTGCTGGAAATGATAAAAAGAATTCTTTATTAGGCAGAAAATCCCGCATGCGGGCCAAAGCCGTCCGCATCGGGATTTTAATCCGTATGATTGTAACGTGCAAAGGAAACCGGCAGTACCGTCTGTTCGGCATCATGGCGGTGGTGCTCGGCGCGGGAGACGCGTTTCATCTGGTGCCGCGCGCGCTGGCGCTCTGCACGACGGGACTGGAAAATTATACCGTCGCTCTGGGAGCGGGGAAATTTATCACCTCCATCACCATGACCATTTTTTATGTGATTCTGTACTATGTGTGGAGAATCCGGTATGAGGTAAAAGGAAGAAATGCGGTCACTGCAGCGGTATATGCGCTGGCTGCGCTCCGAATCCTTCTGTGCCTTTTCCCGCAGAACAGATGGCTGAGCGAAGATGCACCGCTTTCCTGGGGGATTTACCGCAATATCCCCTTTGCGCTGCTGGGCCTTTTGATCATTGTCCTGTTTTATCGGAGTGCAAAGGAGCATCAGGACAGAGAGTTCCGGCATATGTGGCTGACAATCGTGCTCAGCTTTGGCTTCTACATTCCGGTGGTGCTCTGGGCGGACGCCATCCCCGCCATTGGCATGCTCATGATTCCCAAGACCTGCGCCTATGTCTGGACGGTTCTCATCGGATACCGGGCAATGGTTCACTGTGAAAATACCGGTGCGGGCGCATGAAAAAAGCGTTTACATGCGGTTTGCTGTAAACTTTCAGTTTATGCCCTGAAAACAAATGGAGTCTTCTTTCTTCCCGGCTGTCGATATACAATGAGGAAAACGGAAAGAAAAGGAGACAGTTAGAAATGAGCAGAATGCTGGTTGTTTATTATTCCTGGTCGAATGGAAATACGAAGCGGATCGCAGAACAGCTTGCCCGCAGGACGGGCGCCGATATCGCCCGGATTGAGACCGTGCAGCCCTATACCGGAAGCTATGATGAGGTGGTGGATCAGGGACAGCGGGAAGTCAATGAGGGCTATCGTCCGCCGATTCAGCCCCTTGGTGTGAATGTGGCGGATTATGATGTGATCGCGGTGGGAACCCCTACCTGGTGGTATACGATGGCTCCGGCCGTGCTGACTTTTCTGGAAGGGAAGGATTTTACGGGAAAAACGGTGATCCCCTTCATGACGAACGGCGGCTGGCCCGGCCATGTGCTTCGGGATATGAAAAAAGCCTGCAGGGGAGCTCAGTTTGCCTGCGAGATGGAGGTGAAATTCGATTCCCAGGGCGGAGACCATCTGGAAACCCCGCAGACAGAGCTGGATGCCTGGATGGAACAGGTGAAGAAAATTTCCGGATAACGGGAAGTTATGAATAATTGATCATGTTGCGGCCGCAGGATTTTCCTGCGGCTGTTTTGCACGAATGCGCCAATTCCGGCGGACTTGCCGAACCTGCACGGGAAAATACGGGACTTTTCAGCAAATCCGACCCGTGCTATACTTTTTGATACATAAAGAAAACAGTCGGGAAAGCATGCGTTTCATGGCTGAAATGAGAGAAGAAAGGCGGGGGTATGATGGTGGAGTCAAAGGGCTGGCAGTGGGAAATGGTGAAGGAGGACGAAAACAGTATCTGGAAAAACCCCTGTATAGAATCTTATTATCTGCTGAACCGGTGGAAAATGGCCGGGAAAATGGACTTTCTGGATCTTGGCTGCGGGCTGGGAAGACATTCCATGCTGTTTGGACGAAATGGTTTTCATGTGCGCTGCTTTGATATCAGCCGGGAAGCGCTCGCCAGGACGAGAGCCTGGGCGGAGAGCGAGGGACTGGCTTTTGACTATGCGGACGGCGACATGCTTGCCCTTCCCTATGAAAAGGAAAGCGCGGACTGCATTCTTTGCCGGAACGTGATTTCCCATACGGATACGAATGGGGTAAAGCGGGCTGTTTCAGAAATCGGACGCGTGCTGAAGACGGGCGGAGAATGCTATCTGACGCTTGGTTCCAAGGCCACCTGGCAGGAGAGGCACAGGGAATGGCCTCAAGTGGATGAAAATACCCGGCTCTGCATGGACGAGGGACCGGAATATGAGGTGCCGCATTTTTACGCGGACTATGCGCTGGTGAAGGAGCTGTTTTCGGCTTTCAAAATTATCTGGATCAATCATGTGGAGGATTTTTGGGAGCAGGAAGGGAGTACCCGTTCTTCCTTTCATTACCATGTTCTCGTGCAGAAGACGGCTGGAGAAAAGGAGGCCAAATGAACAACCTTCTGAAAGATAAGGAATTTGTTTCCGGTCTGAAAAAGCTGATGATTCCTATCACCCTTCAGACTCTGATGCTGAATGCGGTGAGCTTCGGCGACACCCTCATGCTGGGCCTTGTGAGCCAGGAAAGCCTTGCGGCGGTGTCGCTGGCTTCTCAGGTTTCCTTTGTGATGAGCCTGTTTATCAGCACGCTCACGGGCGGGGCTACCGTCCTTTCTGCCCAGTATATCGGGAAAAAGGATATGGATACGGTGGAAGGCGTATTGGCGCTCATTCTTCGGGATGCGCTCCTGGTATCTCTGATCTTTTTTGGCCTGGCGGAATGCTGTCCGCAGCTTTTGATGCGGGTATTTACCGGAGAAGCGGAGATGATCGGCATAGGGGCGGAGTATCTGCGGATCGCGGGCGTATCCTATCTGTTTTCGGGCTTCAGCCAGTGCTTTCTGTGTATGCTGAAGGTGAATGACCGGGCAAAGACGGGAACGTTCATTACGACGGGCGTTGTTTTTCTCGACCTGTTTCTGAACGCCATCTTTATTTTCGGCCTGTTCGGCTTCCCTGCCATGGGCGCGAGAGGAGCGGCGCTGACAACCGTGCTTTCCAAGGGCGTTGAGCTGATTGCCGTTGCCGCTTATTTCCGGGCGGCGGGGGTTGTCCGCGTGAAAGGCAGGAAGCTGCTTCGGCCGGACTTTTCTCTGGAACGGGAGTTCTGGAAATACAGCTTTCCCATTTTCTTAAACGATATGGCCTGGGGCGGAGGTGTGACCGTGTATTCCGTCATCATCGGCCATCTGGGAACCGACGCTACGGCGGCCAATTCCATCGTGACGGTGGTGAAGAATCTGGTGATCTGCATCAGCACGGGTATGGGCAGCGCCAGCGGGATCCTGGTGGGAAGAGTGCTGGGAGAGAACCGCCTCAGCCTGGGGAAGCTTTATGGAAGAAGGCTTTCCCGGCTCGCCCTGCTGTGCGGATTATTTACGGCCTTTCTGGTGCTTCTGTGCGGCCCGTTTATCACCGCTTTTTTCAAAACAGGCGCAACCACGCGGGATTTTCTTGCCTGGATGCTTGTATTCTGCGCCGCCAACTGTATTGCGCGGTGCGTCAATGATACGGTGATCTGCGGCATTTTTTCGGCGGGAGGCGATACGAAATTTGACGCCCAGAGCCTGCTGGTCACCATGTGGGGAATCATCATCCCTGTCGCCCTCTGCGCGGCGTTCTGGTGGAAGCTGCCGGTGGTCTGGGTGTATTTCATCCTCAGCATGGACGAGATCATCAAGCTCCCCTGGGTATATGCCCATTATAAAAAGTATGGGTGGGTGAAGAATATCACGCGGGAGTGAGAGGCGGAAAGTGACCATAAAGAAGGGGAGAAAAAGCAGGTTATGATATTGAAACCGGATAACCGGGATGATAAAATACAGCTAAGCATAAAAATTCTGTAAGCCGTTCGGCAACTGGCGGATTTCCCGCCATCTGTCAAATCTGACATTTCATTCAGAAGCTCTATGCTTGATCCCAGAACAAATGCAACTAAAAGAACAGGCGGGAGCGGACGAAGGGAATGACCGTACCCGCCGCACAGGCGAAGCCTTTCTTTTTTTATTGAAAATCAAAAAGGAAGGCTTTGCGGAAACGGAGGTACGATGAGTGAAGAATTATATGCCAACAGGAAGCATAAGGATACGGTATTCCGGATGCTGTACAGTGACAAAAAAGCTATTCTGGAGCTGTACAACGCCCTGAACGGTACGGACTATCAGAACCCGGATGACCTGACGATTACCACGCTGGAGAACGCGGTCTATCTTGCCATGAAGAATGATGTATCTTTTCTTCTGGACGCAAGGATGACTCTGTATGAGCATCAGTCCACGTGGAATCCGAACATGCCTCTGCGCGATCTGCTTTATATCGCACGGCTTATGGAAAAGAGTGTGAATAAAAAATCGCTGTATCAGTCGGAAATGATAAAGATCCCGGCGCCCCATTTTGTGGTGTTTTACAACGGGAAAGAGAAGAAGCCGGAGGATACCACCATAAAGCTGTCGGATGCCTTTTTGCAGAAGGAAGAGGAACCGGAACTGGAGCTGAAGGTTCGTTTCCTGAACATCAATCAGGGATGCAATCCGGAACTGATGGAAAGGTGCAGAACGCTGAGGGAATACAGTGCGTTTGTGGCCCGGATCAGGAGATATGCGGATGGGGAAACAGCGATTGAGGAAGCGGTAGACAGGGCTGTGACGGAATGCATAGAAGAAGGAATTCTTGCGGACTTTCTGCGCAGCCAGAGAGCGGAGGTGATCGCCATGTCGATTTTTGAGTATAACGAAGAAGAGGAAATGAGAAAGCTCAGAGAAGGGGAACGGGAGATCTGGGAAAAAAGAGGAAAAATAAAAGGTCAGGTTGAAGGTTTAGCCAGATCCTGCTTATTTGCACTGGAAAGTCACGGGACTGTGCCGGAATGGCTGAAAAAGCGGATTATGGAGGAAACAGACCCGGAGCCTGTGGAAGAATGGATGCGGGCAGCTGTAACGACGGATTCGGTAGAAGACTTTCTGGGAAAAACTGGCCTGAAGGCTCCGGAAAACGAATAACTTCTTCCAGGAAAAAGCCGACAAATCAAAAGCAGTGATATCTTTCAAGATACGCTGAAAAAAGAAATTGCCCTCCCTCCTCTTTTGTGATACAATAAATCGATTATGGAATGTACAAATTGTACGGGAATCAATTCCGGACCGGCGAAGAAGCCGGCTGAGAACTGCCCTGACGGGAAGGTACCGTCAGGGAACTCGTACCGGAGAATGGCCCGCGGGGCCATTCTTCATGTGGATTCGTACCGAAGCGGAATCTGCTTCGAATCTGGAGGTTAATACATGAAGGCATATTTGATACTGGAAGACGGCACCGTATTTGAAGGAACTTCGATCGGGGCTGACAAAGAGGTAATCAGTGAAATCGTATTCAACACATCCATGGCCGGTTATCTGGAAGTGCTGACAGACCCTTCCTATGCGGGACAGGCAGTCTGCATGACCTATCCGCTGATCGGAAACTATGGCGTGTGCAGGCAGGACTGTGAATCCCGAAGGCCCTGGCCGGACGGTTTTATCGTGAGAGAACTGTCCAGAATGCCCAGCAACTTCCGATCCGACTGCAGCATTCAGGAATATCTGAAGGAATATGACGTTCCCGGAATCGCGGGAATTGATACCAGGGCGCTGACAAAGATCCTGAGAGAAAAGGGAACCATGAACGGCATGATCACCACCAATGAGAATTATGATCTGGAAGAGATCCTGCCGAAGCTTTCCGCCTACACCACGGGTAAGGTGGTGGAGAAGGTCACCTGCGCGGAGAAATATGAGGTGAAGGGCGCGAAGGATCTTTCTGAGAACGGACCCGTTTCCGGAAGCGCTGTCTTTAATAAGGAAGCGTTTGCGGCGGGCGAGAAGGAAAAGCGTCCGTCCATGGTAAGGGCGCTGAACGGCGCGGGAAAGAGAGTGGCGCTTCTGGATCTTGGCGCGAAGGAAAATATCGCCCGTTCCCTTGCCATGAGAGGCTGTGATGTGACGGTTTATCCGGCGGGAACGAAGGCGGAGGAGATCATCGCGGACGCGCCCGATGGAATCATGCTTTCCAATGGCCCCGGAGATCCGAAGGAGTGCACGGGCATCATTCAGGAGATCCGAAAGCTCTATGAGACGGACATCCCGATTTTTGCCATCTGCCTGGGCCATCAGCTCATGGCGCTGGCGACTGGAGCGGATACCCATAAAATGAAATACGGCCACAGGGGCGGAAACCATCCGGTGAAGGATTTATCCACGGGAAGGGTGTACATTTCTTCCCAGAATCACGGCTATGTGGTGGATACCGACCGGCTGGATCCTCAGATTGCGGTGCCCGCTTTTGTGAACGTGAATGACGGAACCAACGAAGGCCTGCGCTATACGGGAAAAAATATTTTCACCGTGCAGTTCCATCCCGAGGCGTGCCCGGGACCGCAGGATTCCGGATACCTTTTCGACCGGTTTATTACGATGATGAATGGAGGAATGCAGGATGCCTAAGAACCCGAATGTAAAAAAAGTAATGGTCATCGGCTCAGGCCCGATCGTGAT
>CAJFMW010000048.1 GCA_904392525.1 uncultured Eisenbergiella sp. | reverse complement strand
GCGAGCTCATAGTTGCGCGCGCCGAGAATGATTCCGATGCCGATGGACCAGAAAAGGAAAAGCATATCCTTCGGTTCCTTGACGGCGGTACGGAAGCGGACGATGGACAGCGCGCCCACCATACCGAGGGAGATGACCAGATTCGACTGCATCGCCAGGATGATGCCCGCTGTTATGATGGGCAGGACGCCGAGCACGATGTTGAACTGCTTGTTGTAAAAGCCCTTTTTCTGCGAAAGATAGTAGACTGCGTAGATGTAAATGCAGAACAGGATGGCGATGCCAAGCGTGATGCAGATGGAAGCTGTGGACAGCGTGTTGTTTTCCATCGTTTCCAGAATGGAGTTTTTGATGATATCTTGGAAGCTCATTTGAAAAACACCTTTCTTTTTTATTTATTATATTGATGAAATGTTTATCGACATCTGGAAACGGCACGGAGGCCGTTCTTCCGGGAGGCTCCGCTCAGCGCGTGGGTTCTGCAGAGCACATATTTGGAAAAAGTGATCCGTTCCAGTTTTCCTGTATCCAGCGCATTTCGGATAAAGCCGGGGAGAAATTCGTCGTATTTTACTTCCATGATGTGCTGTCCGGCGGCCATGACGGGCCGTTTGGGAAGCGCACGGTCGGGAAAATGGAGCACATAGTCGGAGGACGCCAGGTTGCGGTCAAAGGTGACGCGCACATTTCCTTCGGTACAGGTGTAGGCAGTCCGTTCATATTCCACAATGGTCTTCGGCAGAAGCCGGTGCAGCAGCATCTCCGTCTGCAGAAGAGTGAGAAGCGGCCGTTCCTGACCTGCGGAGCGGACCGGTTTTTTGTGCAGCAGGCAGAGACATTCCGCTTCGGTGAGCAGGCAGCTTTTTTTCCGCGTGAGATCATGAGACTTGATTTTCTGTTCCAGATGGATGGTCTCCATGCTTTCGTTATAGATCCGGATCCGGAATTTGCTGCGCGGAGAGACACCGCTCAGATTCTGGCGAAGGGCCGAGTCCTGCCAGTCGTCAAAATAAACGCTCCGAATGCGGTAGGCGCCTTCCGGATGAAAGGCGTCCGGCTTCATCAGCGGACGGATTCTGGCGGTGATGAGGGCGATGTCCCTCTCATCCACCAGGAACTTCTGTTCATGACGGTATTTTCCCCTGAAACGTTCCATGCCGTTCCTTTCCTGCAGGCGTCAGGCACCCGCATGGCTTGTGTCAGAATTCATAAAAGGCCGAAAAAAATGCTGTTCAGGATAAAGTTTACCCAGCCATATCCCGAACAACACATTTCTCCCTTTATCCCCAAAAGACGGCGCCTTACGGCGCGGCAGTATTGAATGTATTATGGCAGTTCTGGTGGCAAAAGTCAATATGATAGGCGATATGGTATTGAAAAAGAATTCAAATAAAATTTTCACGGTTGAACTGTTTGACAGGGGAATGAAAACTATAATAAATATATAACTGAAAGTGAAAAAATCACGTAAAATGAATAAAAGCAGTTGATTTAAAGCATAATATATTGACTAAAGAGAAATAATCACTTAATATGAAAGAGAATGGAGGTGCCAGGATGCTGATCAGATTTAATGTAAAAAACTTTTTGTCATTTTCTGAAAGAGAAGAGGGTAAATCAGAAGAATTTTCCATGATTGCAGGAAAGGTAAGAAATAAGAAAACCCATGTATATGAGAATGATAAGATAAAGTTATTAAAGCTTGCGGCAATTTATGGAGCAAATGCATCTGGAAAATCGAATTTGGTAAAAGCGTTGGATTTTATGAGACATACTGTTGTGCGCGGACTGCCAAAAGGTCATACAGATATGTACTGTAAGATAGATGATGCCAACAAAGAGAAAGAAAGCTATTTCGAAGTGGAAATCATGTTGGGAGAAAAATACTATGCCTATGGTTTTGAGGCGGTTCTAAGTCAAAGCAGATTTGTTTCGGAGTGGCTGATCGAACTTTCCGGCGATAATAAAGAAAAATTAATTTTCAGCAGAGATATTAATGAAGGAAATTATGAATTTGGAGATGTATTAAAGGAAAAGGGGTTAATAAATAAGCTGAACGTATATGCAGAGGATATTCAGGAGGATGACAGCGTATTATTGCTTTCAACGATGAATAAGAATAAAAGAACTTTGTATCAGCAATATGGCAGTGCTGCCATATTTCAGGATGTTTATACATGGGTCGAGAAGAGATTAGACATTAATTATCCTGACAGTATCATATCTGATTACTCATATATGGCAAAGACAGAAAATGTAGAAGAGGTTTGTAGAATTATTTCAGCCTTTGGAACCGGTATAACCGGATTCAAGATGGTGGATGTTCCGCCGGAAAAGGTTCTGGGAGAACTTCCGAAACAAATGCAGGATAAGATAATCTCTGATATAGAAGAAAAAACAGCGGAGACGAGAAGCAGTGGAAACAAAAAGGGCTTTGGAATGATAATGCGGTCTAAGCGGGATTTCTTTATCCTGAATGTTGACAAGGATGAAAATGTTGAATGTAAGACAATTAAGTTTTCACATGGGAAAGAAAATGTATTATTTAAAATATCCGAAGAGTCGGATGGTACAATAAGAATATTGGATTTGCTGGAGGTTTTGCTTGCCGGAGAAGGAAAAACGTATGTGATAGATGAACTGGACCGGTGTCTTCATCCAAGTTTAACACATAAGTTTGTAGAAACCTTCCTTCAATTAGCAGCGAAAAGAAATACGCAGTTAATTGTAACTACTCATGAATCAAGATTATTGGATTTTAACTTACTGCGTCGGGATGAAATCTGGTTTGTGAATAAAAGAAAGTCCGGTGAAAGTGATATTTACTCTTTGGAAGAGTATAATACGCGGTTTGATCAAAAAATAGACAAAGCTTATTTAGAGGGAAGATATGGGGGTGTTCCGATATTCAATACGATAT
The DNA here is from genome assembly GCA_904392525.1 of uncultured Eisenbergiella sp. Classification (GTDB taxonomy): domain Bacteria; phylum Bacillota; class Clostridia; order Lachnospirales; family Lachnospiraceae; genus Eisenbergiella. The sequence goes on along the minus strand of CAJFMW010000048.1, from coordinate 16,026 downwards.
TTCCGGTCGAGGAAGAGGTGTAATGCATGAGAGAAAGCAGAACATTTGCGGAACGGGCCAAAGTATTGAAGTCTGATGAAGCAAGAAAGAAATACTTTCTTGTATATGAGGGGTCAGATACAGAAGTTATATACTTTGACGCAATTTGCGCGTTGAGGGAAGATATTGGGATCAGTCCATTGATCGAATTAATCCCCATTATCCGGAGTTTCAGTGAAGAAGGATGGAGCAATCCCAAGAAAATCTTGGACAGGGTAATCGAAAATCTGCAGGAAAGCAAGGAAAGCTATATCTCGTATGAATCATTGCTGAATCGTATTATGGATTATCTTTATGAAACCAGAGTCATTACAACGAGCAGAGTATTGGCAAAAAATATATGGAAAACAATGCAGGAAATCTGCTCTGAACAACTACAGAAATCATTGTATGACAAGGTTGATGATATAGAGAATTCATGTAAAAAAGTCCTTGATGCATTAAAAAACCAATATGAAGTAGTCAATATTGTTGGAGATATTTCGGGAATTATCCGGGAAGGGGGATTGACATATGAAGAGGGATTTAATCAAATATGTCTGATTGTTGACAGAGACAGGGAAAGCTTTCTGTCAAAGCCTGAAAATAATCAATATAAATATGTACTGGATAAGTGCAGGGAAATGAACTTTTTTTCTGTGTTACCAATCCATGCTTTGAATTCTGGTTATTATTACATTTTGATGAAGTGTTTAAACTGGATAAAGAAAAGTTACTGGAGAATCCCAGGGTTACTTCAAAAAGACGGTATGTAGAAGATAAATTGCGGGAGTTTTTTCCGGGATACAGTAAAAGTTCCTATCGGGCAGAACCACTCGTCAGGGATGTTGACAGGGCGATAGAGAATGAGAAAAGGTTTTGTGAGGATATTGTGGAATTGGAATATTCTGTGGGAAGCAATATAGGAAGACTGCTCAGCCATATAAGAGGCTGAGTCTTTGAAGTTGTGTTATCAGGGAGCAGCCACATTAGAGACTGCTCCCTGATGTTGTTTGCATTATTTGACCATTCTCAATCACAATAATATTTTGTCTTTCAGGATCTAATCCAACAGATCACTCCGGATCATTCCGGCGGATCATTCCGGCGGATCATTCCGTGCGCAGCCACTCCACAATGCTGTGCTTTTCCAGATTCCGGAAGCAGATGCAGGGAATCAGCACCGCAAACAGCAGGAGGATGGGCGTGCAGATGAGAAGGGGCAGGAGGGTGAACCGGAAGGTGGTGAAGCCGCCTGCCACCATGGCGCGCACTCCGATTCCGACGGCAAGGGAGCCGAGCAGGTAGGAGGCCGCCAGGGTGATGATGGCATAGCAGAGACCTTCATTTACCAGCATCCGGCGGAGCTGCTTTTTCGTCATGCCGATGGACTGGATGACGGCGAATTCCCGTCTGCGGGAAACGATGGCCGTGACCATGGAGTTGACGAAGTTGAGGATGCCGACCAGAGCGATGACGATGCTGATGGCGCTGCCTGTAACGGCGGAGGAGCGGGTTTCCGCCTCATACTGGCTGGCCATGCTCTGCCGGGAAACCACGGGCAGGCCGGGGTTCACCGTTTCCGTGTAGGAATCCAGAAATGCCTGTGCTTCCTCCAGATGCGCGTCGTCCACGTTGAGAAACAGCTTTCTTAAGGTGTGATCCGGCCACTGAGCCCGGAATACGTCGGCTGGCAGGATGAACTGCATTTCAAACCGGCCTGCGGCGTTCTGCTGGGAAGCGCCGGCGGTTACCGGATTCAGGGGATAGACGACGGCCATCACCGTGTAGCTTTGTCCGTTCAGGGTTACTTCCGTTCCGGGCGTGGGAGCGGGAATCGCATCCGGAATCGTTCCCGGCTCTACACTGGGGCCAACGGCCAGAACATAATCTCCGGTGGAAAAGGCCTGCGTATCAAAGGAGCCGGCCATGATACAGGATTCCTGAGTGATGGCATTCAGCGGAATACCGTCCAGTCCCAGGAGAATGGCAGAAGCCATTGTGCTGTCCAGAGCATCACGAAGCTGGTCTGCGCCTGCAGAATCGTAGGTTTCCCAGTCGGCGAGCCGGTCTTCGGTGTAGAAGGCGGCCAGATTCTGAATGGTATCCTCCGTCATCTCCCAGTCCACCTGCGCGGAGTAGAGATGACCGGTTTCCTCCAGCCCGTCGAGGGCTTCCGCCCGGCTGATCAGATCGGCGGAAAGGGTGGTGCCATGCGGATCGTAGCCGTTGATATAATCCTCGCTGGTGGCTTCGGACAGCTCAAAGTCCGCCAGGGTCAGATCGGCCAGATATTTTTCCATATCAAAGGCTGCGTTCTGCGCATAGAAGCAGCTTAAAAGCACCAGCCCGAGGGTCAGGGAGCAGACCACGGTTACGGTGCGCTTTTTGTTCCGGCCCAGGTTGGCGAGCGCCATGGAGAACAGGGACGCGTTCCCGGGACGTCTGCCCGCTTTCCGTAAGTAGGCCGAACGGAAACGGGCCGAACGTGCCTTTCGGGAGTGGGCCGAGGATGCTTTCCGGGAGCGGCCGGAAGGCACGGTACCGTCTGCGTCGTTCATGCGAAGCGCTTCCACCGGGGAGATCCTGGCGGCAATCCGGGCGGGGCGCAGGCAGGAGATCAGTACGGTGAGCCAGGAGAACAGGGCAGAGCCGATGAAAATAACCGGACTTGCGGAAACGAAGGACTGTTCCGCCGTCCCCATGAGCACGGGAACCAGCACCATACCCAGAAGCCAGCCCAAAAGCAGGCCTGCGGGAATGCCCGCCAGGCAGAGGCGGTTCGCCTGGCTGTAGAGGAGCTTTCGAATCTGGCGCGTGGAAGCGCCCAGGGTTTTCAGTCTGCCGTAGAACTGAATGTCCGCGGTGACGCTGATCTGAAAGATATTATAGATGATCAGGTATCCTGCGACGAACACCAGCGCCATGCCCAGATACATGGGGAGGCTTTCCTGAAAGGCGGAGGCGTTCATTTCCGGGCTGTAGGCGAGATTTACGCTGTATTCCAGCCCGGTCAGCCCGGTGTCCGCGAGGATGCCGTCCATGATGCCCTCGATGTTCTGATCCGCATAGAGGCTGATCTGGAGCATGCGGAGCCCCAGATAGGGATTCTCCGGATCATTTCCGGTGTTGTCTCCGGCATCCGCTGTCATGGTGTCGGCATATTCCCGGCTCACCCATGCCAAATGGGAGTAGGAGGACTCATTTCCTTCCCAGAAGCCGACGAGAGTGAAAGTGGAAGAGATTTTTTCATCGGAAGTGGGAGTTTTGCGCCACTCCAGTGTGACCGCCTGCCCCAGCTTGTGGGGAATTCCCAGACGGTCCAGGGTGACGATGTCCAGCGCAACTTCGTCTGCCGCCTGGGGCATCCGGCCCGTGGTGGGCGCGGAAAAGGAGTGGGCGGCATAGCTGTCGTCCGCCCAGCGGATTTCCACCGACATTCCGGCGAGGGCGGTATTTTCCGCAAGACCGAGAACGATGCTTTCTCCGGTTTCCGCCACATCCGGATGGGCGGCGATCTGCGCCGCCTGCTCCTCGGTGATGCCGCGAATGGAAGCCTGGGTGTCGCTTCCGGTCTGGCGAAAGGTCATTTCGATCATATTCCGGTTCAGGCTCTGGGCCAGGGTGAACAGGGTGGTGAACATCAGCGTGGTCAGAATGATGGCGAGAATGGCGGCCAGATTCCTCCCTCTGTTATTCCGAAAGGTGCGGCTTCCCAGCACCCGGATTGGATGAAATTCTTTATTTTCAGAAACGGTTTTCATGATTTCTCCTTATTTAATCTGTGCTTCCTACGATATGTCCGTCTTCGATGTGGATGACCCGATCGGCCATCCGGGCGATCTCCGGATTGTGGGTGATCATGACGATGGTCTGGTGAAATTCCCGGCTGGTCATTTTCAGAAGTCCGATCACGTCGTCGCTGGTGCGGGTGTCCAGATTTCCGGTCGGCTCGTCAGCCAGGATGATGGAGGGCTTGCTGGCGAGGGCTCTCGCGATTGCCACACGCTGCTGCTGGCCGCCGGAAAGCTGGTTTGGAAGGCTGTCCAGTTTTTTCTCCAGCCCGAGAAGCTGGACGATCTTCATGACGAATTTCCGGTCCGGCCTGCGGCCATCGAGGGAGATGGGAAGAATGATGTTTTCCCAGACGCTTAAGACCGGCACCAGATTATAGTTCTGGAACACGAAGCCGATCTGCTTGCGCCGGAATACGGTGGCTTCTTCGCTGTTCAGCTTCGCAAGCTCCGTATGATCCACCAGGATGCTTCCTGCGCTTGGTGTGTCCAGGCCTCCCAGCATGTTTAACAGGGTGGATTTTCCGGAGCCGGAGGTGCCGATGATGGCGGTGAACTTCCCCCGTTCGATGTCCAGATCCACATTGTCCAGGGCGCGGACCTCCGTTTCTCCCCTGCCGTAATATTTTTTCAGGCCCCGGGCCTGCAGAATGATGTCGCTGTTCATGGTTGCCTCCTTGCTGAAGTGTTTTTCATTCTTGTTTCTGTAAAAAAATAGCATGCCAGTGTTACGGGCAGGGTACTTTTATGGTACAATTTTGTAACAGGAGGGAAAAAGAATATGGAAAAACTGACTCAGGAAACAGAACGGATCATGGCAGAGCGCTTTGGAAAGGACACGGTGATCGCCCTGGCGACCACGGAGGACGGCATTCCTCATGTCCGGTATGTGAACGCCTTTTATGAGGATGGGGCGTTTTACATCATCACTTATGCCCTTTCCGGGAAGATGAAGCAGCTGGAAAAAAATCCGGCCGCAGCGATCGCCGGAGAGTGGTTTACGGCGCATGGGACGGGAATCAATCTGGGATATTTCGGAAAAGAGGAGAACCGGGATCTCGCAGAAAAGCTGAGAAAGGCCTTTGCCGACTGGATTGACAACGGACACAATGATTTTACGGATGAAAATACCTGCATCCTCTGTGTGCGCCTTTCGGACGGCGTTCTTTTGTCACATGGGAAAAGATATGAGATTGATTTTTCAGGGGAGTGATTTCAGTTGCGGCTGGATATGCCTGTGGAAAAATGTATGGCGCTATCTTTGTTATAGCGCCATGGCAGAATATTGATACATAAGATCGTAAGTCTACGAACCGCGGTGTTGATTCAGATATTTTACAAGCTCTGAGACCGTTGTTACGGGATTACTTTTCCTGACCAGAATTTCCAGATTTTTTGAATGCAGCTCTGCAATCCGGTTTTCAGATCGTTTTATGGCTTCTGGCTGTTTCTCAAGCAGAATACTGTATATGTCCTGCGATTTTTTGTAATTTTCCAGACGTCCTTTTTGCTTTAACTGACGAATGACGGCATTGCAATCTGTAAGTTCTGTGGTCTGATTCACGAAATGAAGCAGAAACCACAGCTCAAATGCAGGATTGGAATAAGCGATATGATACCCATTTTTGCCCGCCAGAGTTTCGGCCCTCTTCAGCATTTCATCAGTATTTTCATCTCGATCAAATACGCACCAGATCTGATCGCCTTCATCCGGATAATAAGGATTTGATCCCAAAGTGCTGCTTACTTTCTGAACAAGCTTATCCGCAGCTTTATATTGGGATGGTATCGGCAGGATATCAATATGGCAGTAACGGGTCCGAAAACGTTTAAAATAGCGTATTTCCGTTTCGTTTCCCTCGCAGATCAGATATACGACAGGATTCCGTTTCCGATGCTTTGAACTGCGGTTTATTTCCTTTACTCTGCTCATATATCGCTGCCTCCGATAAAAGGGATTGCGCCATAACGGCCCTGCAGATATCCTTTGGATATGTTCTCGCTTTTCCGCGGGGAAAAATCCGTAAGGGCATAGATTTCGGTTTCCGCCGTTTTCTCATCTTTCTGGGCAAACCAGATCTGATCGCGTCTGAGAAGGTTTTGATCCAGCAGCCCCACGTCATGTGTTGTAAAAATAAGCTGGGCCTGATTCCTGTTTACGGATTTATCCTGTATGGTTTCTATCAGATGACGGGTCAGGAGAGGATGCAGGCTGGCTTCAATTTCATCAACAATCAGTACGCCCCCCATTTCCAGAGCCTGGATCCAGGAACCGATGCGGGAGAAAAAACGCTGCGTTCCCTGAGATTCCTGAGACAACAGAAGCGGATACTGCTTCACATCGCCCTCCGCTGTCTGAAGCTGATGCACCATTGTAATCTGGGGAATGTCAGAACTGTCAGATATCCTGATATCAACAATTCCAAGATCTGCAACAAGCATTTCATGCAGGATTTTTCCTTTCAGATTTTCACCCTGTTTCAGGGCTGCGAGAGTCTGGTCAAAGGAGAGCGTTTCGCCGGAAAGATCAGAAAGCTTTCTGGTAAACCAAAGATAGGCTTTTGCAGTCTGCGGGCAGTTCCATTCATTGGAGGATACCAGATACAGCCGGTTTTCCGGCGTACGTCCGGCCAATGTCTGCTGTTCGGAAATATTTTCACGAAATTGATAATTGTTTCCTGTGCGTGAAAAAATCAGTGCTTCCCGGCCATTCGGCCAGTGATACAGATATTCTTCAATGATTTTTTTTCGGTCAAAAGAAAAACCATAGGCATATTTGATGCCTTCAAAATAATAAATAACCTCCAGCGTGGTGGGAAGGCTGTGTCCTTCCGTAAAGGCAAAAGGCTCCTGAGGCAGCGGGGCATCCTTTAGTGGTCTGGCATATTCCCCGGCAACAAAACTGCGCATCAGCAGAAGTGCATGGATCAGATTGCTTTTTCCGGCGGCGTTTGCGCCATAGAGCGCCAGAACAGGAACCAGAGCTTTTGAGCCATAGGGGCGGCTGGCGGAACGGGAGGCCCGCTGTGTTTCATCCGGTGACAGAATACAGTCTCTAAGAGAGCTGTCCCTGGTAGCCAAAAGACTGATCGTCGTCCGCTCTCTGATGGAACGGTGATTTGTGACAGAAAATTGCTGCAGCATACGCGGTCCTCCATAAATAATGATATTTCATTTATTATAATGAATAAGGCGTTGGAAGACAAGGTTTTATTCCTGAAAATTGCAGTAAAACTGCCTGTTTTTCATTTAAAATCATGATCGGCCATCCTCTGCCGGATGCTGCCGCGCCGCAGGAAATGCAGGCACAGAAGGGGCACCGCAAGGGAGAAAACCAGGATGACGGGCAGGATGATGCATAACGGGGCGAGGGAGAAGGTATAAGCCGACGCCCAAGAGTAGTTATTGACCACATCCGGCATGACGAAGCAGGTAAACAGGAGGGTGGGAGGACCCACGATGAGGAAGCACAGGGCGGCGTAAAGGAGGCCTTCCAGCGCCAGCAGCCGGGCAAGCTGGCGGCTGGTCATGCCCAGGCTTTCGTATACGGCAAATTCCTGTTTCCTGCTGACGGCCTTTGCGGCCAGCAGGTTGCAGAGATTCAAAAGGGCGATGCCCATCAGCACAACGCCGACGATCAGCCGGGGAAGCACCGTATTCAGACGGGCGTTTCTGAAGTTTTCCTGATACTCGCTGCGCCGGCTGATGCCCGCTCCATATTTCAGGCTTTGGGACCAGCCGTCCAGCCATGTTTCAAAGGAATCCTGGGCGGAATGGTCGATGTTCACCGCGATCTGCCGGATGCCCTGTCCGGGGAAAAGGGCATCGAAGACGGAGAGGGGAACGATATAGGCGATGGAAAAGGCTGCCGCCGGACTGTCTGAGCCGCTGATGTAGGCGTCGTCGTGCATCACGGAGCCTATCACCGTAAAGGTCCGGTCTGCCAGCGTGACGGTCTCTCCTGCCATTGGCGCGGAAACGCCTTCATGGTATGCGCCGCCTGTGATCACGCAGCCGCCGGACAGGAATTTCTCCTCATCAAAGCTTCCGCTGGTGAAGGGGCAGTATTCCAGTAGGTAGTCCAGATAGACACCCTCCAGGCCGATGATGAGGGCCGTATATTCTCCGGTCTGTTCCAGACGGTCCAGTCCTTCGCCCCATTCCGGAAAGGCGGCCTGGGTATCCCGGAGGGACCGGCTTTCGTCATAAGGCTGATTATAGAAGTCCGTCAGCCGCTTTTGCAGTTCGGCGGAGGCGGTCATGGGAACCTCCCTGGTTTTCAGGGCGCTGACGGAGGTGGCTTCGGGACGTGATCGAAGCGCCTGCACGGCTTCCTCCGTGAGGGCATGGCTGTCCTGATTATAAATCTGAAGGGACAGAGCGGCTGAGCCGTCGGTGATGGAATAGTCCCAGGGGGACAGGGCGGACAGGTAAACATTCTCCTTCAGGCCGAGAAAGATCAGCCAGAGATAGGACAGAAGCAGGGTGGCAAGCAGCAGAACGCCCGCGGACAGAACCATACGGCCCCTGCTCCTTCGCAGCGTGCGCAGGGCAAGGCGGAGCAGGGTCATCCTTCCATCCGGACAGCCTCTGCCGTTTTTGCCGGAGCCTGCCTGTTCCCGGAACAAAAGGGCCGGAAGCCTGTGTGACAGGCGCAGTGCAGGCAGGAGATAGGAGAGCAGAACCGTGCCCAGGGTACAGGCGGCAGCCAGCGCAAAGGGAGGCCAGTTCAGAAAATAAAGGGCAGGATGCTCCTCCATTCCGATGATGACCCGTCCGGTGATGAGAACATCCAGAAGAAAACCGGTCAGCCATCCGGGAATCAGTCCGAACAGCGTGATGAGACTGCCTTTTGCAAGCAGAAAATACCGGATCTGGCGCGGCGTCATTCCCTGCGCCTTCAGACCGGCAAAGAACAGAATATCCCGGTCTGCAGCCACATGGACGATACCGAAAATCATCAGAAAGCCGCACACCAGCACCAGGATCGCAGGCGTGTAATAGGGACGGGACTGTCCGGCCGCCTGTTCCCGCCTGGCCTCGTTATAGGCCAGATTGGTGGTGTAGGATACGCCGGAGATGCCCTGCTCCTTCAGGATCTGTTCGGCCTGTTCCTCCAGATTTCCGGGCTGCCAGAGAGTAACGCCCAGCGTGATGCCGGACGCATGTGTATCGTTGTAGCCGGGGAGGAGTCCTTCTGCGGCCTCCTTTGTGATCCAGGCACAGGACTCGGTGAAGTTGGTGGGGCTTTCCCACCAGCCGCAGAGCGTGAAGTCGGAGGTGTGCTCCTTTCCTTCGGAGTCGGTCCACAGAAGGCGGAGGTCAGCGCCCAGTTCATGAGGAATGCCAAGGGAATCCATGGTGAACTCATCCAGTGCGATTTCATCCGCCTGTTCGGGAAGCCGTCCCGTGGTGGGCACGGAAAGGATGGTCTGCGCATAGGCCCGGTCGGTGACGGCAAGCTTCACGGAACGCTGGCCGATCTGCGGGTCTGTGAGCTGCCCCAGGCTGCTGAGCCGGACGACGCTTTTCACATCCGCATTTTCGGCAATCCGCTCCGCCTGATGCTCCGTCAGTCCGATATAGAGAATATGGCTGGTGGAGCCATAGGTGTACTGATAACTCAGAAGAAAGGCCCCTTCCACCGCGCTCCCCAGAAGAAACACGAAGGAATACAGCGCCGTAACCAGGGCGGCGGCGAGAATCAGAATGAAATTTTTGGTTTTATGAAAAGAAAAATCCCGCCGCACCAGCTTTCGGCAGATTTTCAGGTTGTTGTTTGCAAGCATGTAAATCCTCGTTTCTGCCGCTGGCGGCGGCCGTTATGCTTCTGGAATATGCCGTCCTTTTGAGGCGGCGTCCGGTGGGAGGCCGGCTTCATTATCCGGAAATACGTCCGTCCTCAATCCGGACCACCCGGTCGGCCATCTGCGCCAGCTCCAGATTGTGCGTGATCATGATGAGCGTCTGGTGCCAGGTTTCCACGGAAAGCTTCAGAAGGCCGAGCACATTCTGACCGTTTCTGGAATCCAGATTTCCCGTGGGCTCGTCGGCGAGAATCAGCGCAGGCCGCATGATGAGCGCCCTGGCGATGGCCGCCCGCTGCTGCCCGCCGCCGGAAAGCTGCTCCGGAAAAGCGTCCAGCCGTTCGGAAAGGCCGAGGGTCTGCGTGATTTCCCGAAAGAAAGCCGTATCCGGCGTATTGCCGGACAGGCTTAAGGGGAAGAGGATGTTTTCCCGTACCGTCAGCGTGGGAACCAGATTGAAATTCTGGTATACGAAGCCCACCTTGCTGCGGCGGAACACCGCCAGTTCCTTTTCCTTCATGCCGGAAAGCCGGACGCCGTCCACGATAACCTCCCCCTCGTCGGGCCTGTCCAGCGCGCCGATCATGTTTAGCAGGGTGGTTTTTCCCGAACCGGAGGCGCCGATGATGGCGGTGAATTTCCCTTTTTCAATGGAAAGGTCGATACCGTCCAGGGCTTTGACCTGACTCTCGCCTTTCCCGTAATATTTTTTCAGATTTTGAATGGTTACGATGTTCATAATTTCCTCTTTCAGCTGAGCAGATAAATGGAAAAGGTGGTTCCCTTTCCAACCTTTGAAGCCACGCTGATGTAGCCCTTCTGGCGGGTGATGATGCCGTTCGCCAGATACAGGCCAAGACCAACGCCTTCCATGGCGGCGGCTTCCTCGCCGCGGTAGAAGCGCCGGAACACATCGTGGTAGTGTTCTTCCGGAATGCCGATTCCGGTGTCCGTGATGTCGATGCGGGTATAAAACTGCCAGGGACGCACCGAGACGGAGACGCTTCCGCCATCCGGCGTGTATTTGACCGCGTTGTCCAGAATGTTTCCCAGGGCTTCTGCGGTCCACCTGGGATCGTGCTGTACGCTGACATCGTCTGCGCAGTCCGCAGACAGGCAGATTCCCTTCTGTTCGGCCTTCGTCCACACCGTGCTCATGGCGCGGGCGATGGTGTCGTTCAGCCGCCTCTCCGACATATGGAGAACGAAGGTCCCGGTTTCCAGACGGGACATTTTGATGAGGGACTGCAGGAGAAAATCCAGCTTGTCGATCTGCTCCGTCATGGTGGAAAAAAAGGTGTTGCGCTGTTCGTCAGAGAGGTTGTGCTTCTGCAGGATTTCCGCAAACATCCGGATGTTTGCGATGGGTGTTTTGACCTGATGGGAAATGTCGCTGACCAGTCCCTGGATGGTTTCCTTGTCCCTGCGGCTCTGAAGCCTGCCTTCGTTGGCGAATTCATAATACTGCATCAGCTTTCCCTGCACCCGGGAGGCCAGGGAATCATCGTAGGGATGGGAGAGCCTGGGCCTTTGGTCGGACAGGAGGGCGTCCAGGGTTTCGCACAGCTCATCGGCGAACCGGTCGGTCTGGCGGCGCTGTCTGTAAACCCACAGCCCGGTGAGGGCGCAGAGGCCGGTACAGGACGAAAGGATTCCCCAGCGCACAGGAGCTCTGGGGACAAAAGTCCACAGAAGCCACAAAAGAACGGCCGCGAGGCAGACCGCGGCCAGAAGAAAAAGGGCGGGAATGAGGGAGGGGTTATGAAGGAAGCTGCGGACAAAGCCACGGCCCTTCTGGAAACCGGCCGACAGGCTCTTCTTCGGCTGTTCGTTCGTTTCGTTCATTTCCGGCCTCCCGTCCAGATATAGCCCATGCCCCGCACCGTGCGGATATAGGCGTGATTTTCGTCTTCAATTTTGGCGCGCAGCCGGTTCATGGTCACGGTGAGGGTGTGATCGTCCACGAAATTCCCGCCGCTGTCCCAGAGCCGTTCCAGCAGAAGCTGTCTGGTCAGAATGTTCCCCGCATTTTCAGTCAGCACCCGGAGCAGCTTATACTCGTTGGGCGTGATGGAAAGCGTTTCCGGAGAACGGGAGTCGCTTCCGCGGGTTGCGGTGAGGGAGGAAAAGTCCAGGGAAAGAAAGCCGTCGCTCCAGCGGTCCGCCTTTCCGTCCCGTGACGCATCGGAAGCCGCGTTCGGAGTCCTATTCGAGCCGCCGCTTCGGCGAAGGGCGACCTCCACCCGTTTCAGCAGGATTTGCATGCGGAAGGGCTTGGTCACATAGTCTTCCGCCCCCAGGTCAAAGCCGTTTAGCACATCCTCTTCCAGATCGTTTGCGGTCAGAAAGATCACCGGCTGTGCTGCATTCTGCGCCTTGATTTCCCGGCACAGGTCAAAGCCGTTTCCATCCGGAAGGTTCACGTCCAGAAGGATCAGAGAAAATGCGCCGTCCGCAAGCAGAGCCCTTGCCTTGGCGCAGTTATAGGCGGGAACGGAGACGTATCCCGCGCTGTCCAGTTCAAACAAAAGTCCCGCGCTCAGCGCGAGATCGTCTTCTACCACTAAGATTCGTTCCATGGATACCTCAAAAAACAGATGTCCTCAAAAAGGGCAGTCGGAAAGGCGCGGCCGTACTGCATGACTGCGCCTTTTCCGGATAAAAGAAGATTTTATTTTGCTTCCGGCACGTGCCACTTCCAGTCGCGTACCTCAGGCAGGTCGATGCCGTACTCATGGATATACTGCTTGTGCTCCACCAGCTTGTCGTTCATCTTCTGGATCAGGTAGGAGCCGCGGTTTCCGAGCTGCGGCAGGTTCTGAACCGCATTTTTCACCAGGCTGAAGCGGTCGATCTCATTCTGCACACGCATGTCGAAGGGCGTGGTGATGGTGCCCTCTTCCTTATAGCCGAACACATGGATGTTGCGGTTCTCCCGGCAGTAGGTCAGCTCATGAATGAGCGTATGATAGCCGTGGAAGGCGAAGATGATGGGCTTGTCCTTCGTGAACAGCGCGTTGTATTCCGCGTCGGCCAGGCCGTGCGGATGCATGGTGGAAGGCTGAAGCTTCATCAGATCCACCACGTTGATGACGCGGATCTTCAGCTCCGGCAGAGCCTCACGCAGAATGGTGACAGCCGCCAGGGTTTCCAGGGTGGGCGTATCGCCGCAGCAGGCCATTACGATGTCCGGCTCCTCACCGGCGTCATTGCTTGCCCACTCCCAGATGCCGATGCCCTGGGTGCAGTGCTTGACGGCCTGTTCCATGGTCAGCCACTGAGGTCTGGGATGCTTGCTGGTCACCAGCACGTTCACATAGTTCCGGCTGCGGATGCAGTGATCAAAGCAGGAAAGCAGGCAGTTGGTGTCCGGCGGAAGGTAAAGGCGCACCACATCCGCTTTCTTATTGGAAATGTGATCCAGGAAGCCGGGGTCCTGATGGGTGAAGCCGTTGTGATCCTGCTGCCATACGTTGGAGGAGAGGATCAGGTTCAGAGAGGCGATGGACTGTCTCCAGGGAAGCTGGTTGCAGACCTTCAGCCATTTCGCATGCTGGGCGCACATGGAATCCACCACGCGGATAAACGCCTCATAGCTGGCGAAGAAGCCGTGACGTCCCGTGAGAAGATAGCCCTCCAGCCAGCCCTCGCACATATGCTCGCTGAGGAAGGAGTCCATTACACGGCCGTCATGGGCCAGAAATTCATCCGTATCCAGAAGCTCGTTGTTCCAGTCACGGTTTGTCTCTTCAAACACCTTTCCCAGACGGTTGGACATGGTCTCGTCCGGTCCGAAAATACGGAAGTTGTGCGCATCCTCGTTGAGCTTGAAAATATCGCGGACAAAGCCACCCAGTTCCACCATATCCTGGGCTTCCACCGCGCCGGGAGCGGGCACCTCAATGCCGTAATCGCGGAAGTCGGGCATACGCAGGTCGCGCAGCAGCTTTCCGCCGTTGGCGTGGGGGTTGGAGCCTATCTTTCTGTCTCCCACAGGAGCCAGAGCTTTCAGCTCAGGAATCAGCTTTCCGTTCTCATCAAAAAGCTCCTCCGGATGGTAGCTCATCAGCCAGTCTCTCAGCATGTCCAGATGCTCCGGCTGATCCATCATGATCGGCACCATGCTCCGGCTGATCCATCATGATCGGCACCTGATGGGCGCGGAAGGAGCCTTCGATCTGCTTGCCGTCCACCATTTTCGGTCCCGTCCAGCCCTTGGGCGTGCGCAGCACGATCATGGGCCACTTGGGTCTGGTGGAATCATGGTTTTCCCTGGCGTTTTTCTGAATGGCCTTGATATCGTCCATGGCGGCATCCAGAGCCTCGGCCATTTTGCGATGCATTTCCATGGGAACATCGCCTTCCACGAAGTAAGGCTTCCAGCCGCAGCCGTCGAAGAAGTGCTCCAGCTCATCATGGGAGATACGGGCCAGCACGGTAGGATTGCTGATCTTATAGCCGTTTAAGTGCAGGATGGGCAGAACAGCGCCGTCCGTTTCCGGATTCAGGAACTTGTTGCACTGCCAGGAAGTGGCTAAAGGCCCGGTTTCAGCCTCGCCGTCGCCCACGATGCAGGCGGCCACCAGATCGGGATTGTCGAACACCGCGCCGAAGGAGTGAGCCAGGGAATAGCCGAGCTCGCCGCCCTCATTGATGGAGCCGGGGGTTTCGGGGGCCACATGGCTGGAGATGCCGCCCGGGAAGGAGAACTGCTTGCACAGCTTCTTTAAGCCGTCCATGTCCTCTCCGATGTTGGGATACACCTCGCTGTAGGTGCCCTCCAGATAAGTATTTGCCACGAAGAAATTGCCACCGTGGCCGGGGCCGGAGATCAGGATCATGTCCTGGTCATATTTTTTAATCACGCGGTTTAAATGGACATAAATAAAATTCTGTCCGGGAACGGTTCCCCAGTGTCCTACGATTTTTTTCTTTACATGCTCCATTTTGAGGGGCTCGCGCAGAAGCGGGTTATCCAGCAGATAAAGCTGCGCCGCGCCAAGATAGTTGGCGGCCCGCCAGTAGGCGTCCATCTTTTTCAGATATTCGTCCGTAAGGGGAAGTCTTTCTTCAATTTCCATAATTACCTCCTTTTTTTCTGTTTAAATACGCCGGCATACGTTTAGTCTGTCATATCCTATTTTAAACGGAATTCCTATATAGGGCAATGGGAAATTGACAAAAAACCGCACGATTTTGGTAAAATTCACGGAAATAGTCAGTGCAGGGAGAAATTTTCCTGTATTCTTTCTGGGGCATGTGGACGAAAATATTTTTTTGTATGGACAGACATATATTTTCGTATTAAAATACATTCATGTCATATCTCTATTCCATATCCTGCGCTTTCAGTTACAGCGTGTCTGTTTTACTTTAGGAATAAGACATTCTCTTTTCTTATTAAAAAAGTGAACGTGGATGAACCATAACACACAGTGTATTTTATATAAAAAACAAAATATCTTGCGGTGAGCACAGGGCTGTCCTCTGCTTGCGTGAGACAAAGTGAGGGAGGACATTTATTTATGTTGGTATATGAGCTGCCGCTTAAGATCTGTTTCCTGACACCGCTTCCATCTGTGTGTGTTTCGGAGAAGATCGGCCAATTTATTTCCGGCGCTCTGCGCATGTCAGAGAATGATTCATTGTATCGTAAAAACGACAGATTTCAGTCTTATACTTTCGATCAGCCATTTCCGCTCGAATCGGAGCATATTTACCAGGAAGGAAAGATTTATACGGTTCGTATCAGAACGATCAGCCAGGAACTGGCCGAATTTTTTATCGGGCGTCTCCCGCTGTATGCAGACGGCTGCCTGCAGGTGCTTGGGGGAGAACTCAAGATCATTCCCAGGTATCTTCTGGAGCGTGTGCATACGCTGACACCGGTGATCGTAAAAACAAAACAGGGATACTGGCGCAATCAGATGCAGGAGGATGAATTTGAAAAACGGCTGAAAGCCAACCTGATCAGAAAATACAATTTTTTTCAGCATACACAGCTGGACGGCAATTTCTGCCTGTTCAGACGGATGGAATTTATGAACAGAAAGCCCGTGCGCGTAACGCATAAGAACATCTCTCTTCTGGGAGACAAGGTGAGCCTGACAGCAGCCCAGAACGAGACGGCGCAGGAGCTTCTTTATATGGCGCTGGGAACAGGAGTTGGAGAAAATAACGCGGGAGGATGCGGGTTCCTTGGGTACCGCTTCCGATGAGAAGAATATTACAGAGTCGTGGAAAAAAGGGCGCCGAGGCATCCTTTTGTGCTGTGTGAATGTTTTGGGTGTTTTCGGAGAGGTTGTCAGGGGTGTAGATAATTAATGTTGGTTTTTGCCCTATAGCATCAGAAAAGGCATGCGATTTTTTACGCATGCCTTTACGTGTCCTCTTTGTAATTGTGTAGA
>CAJFMW010000047.1 GCA_904392525.1 uncultured Eisenbergiella sp. | reverse complement strand
TTGAGCATGAGCGTCATCGCCAGCGCCTGGATGGGATGAAAGGCTCCCAGAAGGAGGTTTACGGCCACAAATTCCACCGAGCCCGCAAAGATGGTCAGGCTCATCAGGCAGGGATACCAGAAGCTGAAGCCGGAAACATTCATGTAAATGCCATAGGTCATTCCCAGAAACAGAAAGCCTGCCAGAATGGGAATGGTATTGGGAAAGGCGGCATACAGCGCCTTTTTGAGAACTTTTCTTTTGTTCTGCATAAGCTGTCCTCCAATGTGTAAGAATCCCCAGACAGCTTATCATTCTTTTTTCCATGTTTCAACAAAAAAATCAGGTGTCCAGAACGAACAGCTCCGCTCCGTGCTCCCGCAGCCAGTTTTTATAGGTCTTATAGTCGGGCATCACCCGCTCCACCGCGCCCCAGAAGGCTTTGGAGTGATCCATGTGGGTCAGGTGGCACAGCTCATGCACCACCACATAGTCCAGCACCCGGGGCGGAGCCAGCATCAGCCGCCAGTTGAAGGAGAGTGTGCCCCGGCTGGAGCAGCTCCCCCATCGGGTATGCTGCCCGCGGATGGTGATGCGCGTATAGGTTCCGCCGGTGAAAGGCTGAAAATAGGCAACGCGCCGTGGAATATACTCTGCAGCCGCCTGGCGGTAGCGTTTTTCAAAGGCCTGCTTCTGGGGAACGGTCAGGTTTTTGGGGAAAGTCAGCATGAGGGCTCCTTTTTGCTTCTTAATTGCAGTTCGGTACATGAACATACCAGTTCAGAGACAGTATACTATAGAAAACAGAAAATACAACGAAAATAATTATATATGTCACATTTTGGCATAAAAAAATAGAGTGAGGCAGGAAAGCGGGGCCGTTCAGGATACAGGTATTTTACTGATTGACGGATGGGATATGACAGACTATAATAAAAGTGAAAAAACATTATTCAAAAATATTACGAGGATAAGAAATGCTGTATGAATATTTAAAAGAAAATTATGGGGAAAATACTCCGATTTACATTGCCCGGTTGAAGATTGAGGGAATGTCAGAAAATACACTGCGTCAGCAGATTAAGAGACTTACGGATGCCGGGTTATTGAAGCGTTATGATACCGGAATTTATTTTATTCCCCAAAAGAGTGTGTTCAAATCCGGCTCCACACTTTCGGTGGAACAGGTATTAAACGATAAATATCTAAGAGAGGGGGAAAAGAGATGCGGATACCAGAGCGGAATCCTGTTTGCCAATCAACTTGGACTTACCACCCAGATTCCAATGTTGTACGAAATTGTAACCAATAAAGCATCACGGGAATACAGAGAAATAACGATTGCAAAGACCAGAGTCATTTTGCGTAGACCCAGAACAGAAATCAATGAGGACAATTTCCGGGCGTTGCAGTTCCTTGATCTGATAAAGGATGTGGATCAGATTTCGGAACTGGAAGGAAAGCGCCTGACAGAAAGATTACTGGCCTATATGCGTGCCTGCCCGCTGTACTTTGATGATCTGGAACCGTTTCTTTCTTTGTACCCGGATAAGCTTTTCAGAAATTTATACGAAGGAGGATTAATGGATGGAATACCTGCACAAAAACAGAGAACAGTTTAGGGAAGCAGTAGCCCGGACCGCAGCAGACACGGGATTTGTGGCAGAAGCGGTTGAAAAGGACTATTACTTTTCCATGATTTTGCGAGAGATGTCGGAAACCCTCCCGTTTGCAGTATTTAAGGGAGGAACGTCCCTGTCAAAATGCTACAGGGTAATAAAACGATTTTCTGAGGACATCGATCTTACGGCGGACATTCCGCTGTCTCAGGGGCAAAAGAAAAAAATGAAATATTCGCTCATAGATGTGGTGCATAAGCTGGGGCTGAATGTTATAAATTTGGATGAAACAAGAAGCCGAAGAGATTATAACAGATACGAAATTGAGTATGATTCTGTTTTTTCATCATATTATAATTCGATCAGTTCAGTCATTATGCTGGAAACTTCCTTTACAGCGTGTTCTTTCCCAACCGTCATCATGCCGGTAGAAAGCATGGTCGGAGATATGCTGAAGGCGGAAGCGCCGGAGCTTCTTGAAAAATACGAACTGAACGCCTTCCGCATGAAGGTGCAGGGGCTTGACCGGACGCTGGCGGACAAGGTCTTTGCGGTATGAGATTACTATCTTCAGAACCGGGTCAGAAAGCATTCCAGACATCTGTACGATATCTACATGCTGTTGCCTTTGGTAAGGCAGGACGAAGCCTTTCGCACGCTGGTTCAGGAAGTTCGAACCGTCAGAAAACCATCGCTCATCTGCCTGTCGGCAAAGGATGGAGTCGATATTCCGGCGCTTCTTACAGAGATCATCCGAAATGAGGTTTACCGGGAGGATTACCGGAATCTCACGGAAAAGCTTCTGGAAGAGAAAGTGGATTACGATACCGCTGTTACCGCTTTGAAACGGATTGCCGCTGGAGGTATGTTTGCCTGAACAGGCAGGGCAGACAGAAGAATGGGAAAGGAGACTTTCCAAACCGCCTGCATTTTCTGAGATTCTCTTTACACATCTTTTCAAATCCGAACAAAATTGATAAAATAATCAGGTATTTACATATAACGCAGAGAGCCGACATATATACCGGATATTTCTGCCTGTGTGCACCTTTGCGCATGAGAAATGACAGACAAAGAAGGGAAACCCAATGGAAAAAACGAAAAAGAGAAGTATGCTGGAGGGCTCGCCGGGCATCAGCCTGTTTTTATTTGCCCTGCCCATGATTCTGGGCAACCTTTTTCAGCAGTTTTATAATATGACAGACTCCATCATCGTGGGACGGTTTGTGGGAGAGGACGCGCTGGCAGCGGTCGGTGCCTCCTATTCTCTGACCAATGTGTTCGTGATGATCGCCATCGGCGGCGGAATCGGCGCCTCGGTGATCACCTCCCAGTATCTTGGGGCAGGCCGCTTTGACCGGATGAAAACCTCGGTTTATACGGCGCTGCTCACCTTCCTCGGCGTGGGGATCTTTCTCGGCCTGTTCGGATTCGTGATGAACCGGCAGATTCTGGTGTGGCTGAATACGCCGGAAAACATTCTGGACGCGGCGGGAACCTACCTGGGAATCTATTTTCTGGGTATGCCTTTTCTGTTCATGTACAATATTCTTTCTTCCATGTTCAATGCGCTGGGAGATTCCAGAACGCCGCTGGGACTTCTGATTTTTTCCTCTGTGCTGAACGTGGTGCTGGATCTGTGGTTTGTTCTTTCCTTCGGACTCGCCGTGGCCGGAGTGGCAATCGCCACCGTGATGGCGCAGGGGCTGGCGGCCATTCTTTCCTTCCTTCTGCTGCTGCGCAGGCTGAGGGATTTTGAGACGGAAGGAAACATAGCAAAATATGATACGGGAATCCTCGCTTCCATGGTTCGGATTGCGATTCCCTCCATTCTGCAGCAGTCCATCGTATCCATCGGCATGCTGCTGGTGCAGTCTGTGGTAAACGGCTTCGGTTCCTCTGTCCTGGCGGGATATTCGGCAGGAACCAGAATCGAATCCATCTGCATCGTTCCCATGATTTCTGCCGGAAACGCGGTCTCCACCTTTACGGCTCAGAACATGGGAGCCAGGAAGCCGGAACGGGTGAGAGCCGGATACCGTGCCGCCTGGGGAATTGTGGCGGGCTTCGGCGTACTGATTCTTCTGATTCTGTCCGCCTTCGGCCGCCCGATCATCGGCGCTTTCCTGGATACGGGCGGAGAGGGACTGGCATTTGAAACGGGATACGGCTATCTGTCCTTCCTGAAATATTTCTTCGTCTGCATCGGCCTGAAGGCCATTTCCGACGGCGTGCTCCGCGGCGCCGGAGATGTGGTGGTGTTTACCTGCGCCAACCTGGTCAATCTGACGATCCGCGTGGCCGGGGCATTTCTTCTCGCTCCCGTCATCGGCGTGGCGGCCGTATGGTATGCGGTACCGGTGGGGTGGACGGTGAATTTCCTGATCTCCTTCATCCGGTATCTGACCGGAAAATGGAGCAGAAGAAATCTGGTAAAAGAAGAACCTGCGTCTTAAAAAGGCGCGGAAATGAGGAGCCATATGATGGAAAAAGAAGCGGAAAGAAGAGCAACGGATAACAGAACAAGGCAAGGGCAGGGAACCTGTATCATCATCGGTGCGGGACAGCTTACGATAAGAGACATACCTGTAAAAAAAGAGGATTTCGTGATCGCTGCGGACGGTGGCTATGCGTACTGCAGGCAGCTCGGCGTGGAACCGGATCTGATTCTGGGAGATTTTGATTCCCTGGATGAAGAAAACAGGCGTCATGTGGAGTCTGTTCATCAGGACCATCCGGGCAAGGTGCAGATCCTTCCCGTCATGAAGGATGATACGGATATGCTGGCGGCGATGAAGGAGGGGCTGAAGCGGGGCTTTCGGAACTTTGATATTTATGCGGCAGCCCGTGGAGAACGTCTTTCTCATACCATCGCCAACATCCAGTGCCTGAACTACCTGAAAGAACAGGGCGCGTCGGGCCGTCTGATCGAAGCGTCGGAGACGGTGCTCCTTCTGCGCAATGAAACCATCACCTTCGAGAAGGGGAAGAAGGGCTTTCTTTCCCTGTTTTCCCTGGGAGACAAAGCAGAAGGGGTAACCATACGAAATATGAAATATCTTCTGAACGAGGCGGTGGTGACCAACGCCTTTCCGGTGGGAGTGAGCAATGAGTTTATCGGTGAGGCAGGAAAAATTACCGTGAAGAACGGAACGCTGCTCGTGATTCTGGAAGAACCGCCGAAGGACGAAGCATAGGGGGAAAACATCGTGAAAGATCCGGTATATGCCCGAGGTAGATTCTCAGTACGGCCGCAGAACGCTGTCAGAGGCTGTATTGAGGGAAAAAGAGTTGTAAAATAATCTGACAGCCGCGGCTGTACTGCTTTCGAAGTTTGTTATTTTTTAAATCTGGATTTTGAGGAAGGGATTCCGGAGGAAGAGCTTTTTGGCGCCATGAAAATGGCCCGCTTCGTTTCCGTTTATGAGAAACTCCCGGAGGGACTGGAAACCCGGCTGGGGGAGCGGGGCGTCATGCTTTCCGGCGGAGAAAAGCAGCGGGCGGCGCTTGCCAGGCTGTTTCTGGAGCAGAAGGACGCTATCATTCTGGATGAGGCCACCTCGGCCATGGATAATCTGACCGAAGAAGCGGTGATTGGGGAAGTTTTTTCCTGGTGGAAAGAAAAGACGGTGATCTGCGTGGCTCACAGGCTTAACTCCATCCGGGGCTGTGACCGCGTCATTGTCATGAATGCGGGGCAAATTGTGGGGGATGGCAGCTTTGAAGGGCTGTTGGAAACCAATGATTATTTCAGAAAATTATATGAAGCGGGGAAGGCGCTCTGACGGAAGGAGAGCACTTTTCGTTCCAATGTACCATTATCCTGATGCGGTCGGCTGCTACCGTTTATCGACAGCCGGGGAGGAGTTGGACACCCATTTAAGACTGCAGAGATTTTCGGTATTCTGTTGGTGTTCTTCCGTGGAATTTTTTAAAACAAGAGGAAAAATATTCCACTGACGCAAAGCCCAGCTTTTCGGAAATGGATGTAACGCTTTCCACTGAAGTGGAAAGGAGTAGTAGAGCGGCAGCCATCCGGCTTTCCTCTTTCTTTTCGCGGAAGGTTTTTCCATAATGTTCCTGCAGAAAGCGCTGAGTCTGTCTGACGGAAAAACCGAGCAGTTCCGCGAGCTCTTCCAAGGCGAGATGTTCATATTCATACAGAAAATAGTGTTCCACAAGCATCGCTTTATTCGATAAAGGGGAGACTCCTATCTTTTCCGAATTCTTTTTGCGGTATTTCGGCAGTGATGCCATTTCATAGTTTCGTACCACCGCGATCATACACTGAGCCAATAGAGCTGAAACCTGTCCCTCGTATCCAAGTCTTTTCTCCTCAAGCTCTCGAAATATCTGCTGTAGAAGGGGAAGCAGGTTCTGCCTGTCCTGTCCAAACCAGGCTGGATTGGAAAAAAACAGATCAGACAGAGCGTTCCTAGTCCAGTTGTCGGCCTCTTCTGCCTGCAAATTGATACAGTACTCCAATAACGGGGCCTCAGCGGAAGGCAACTGAGAATGTTCCACAAAGGGGCCTGTTATATAAAGTGTATTCGTTCCTACTACATAGCTGCGGTCAGCGATCTTCGCAGTTCCGGATCCATTGGAGAGGTAGTGGATTTCATAGTTACCCGCCCCATGGCTGTGAGATGGAACCTCAGCGACAGTTCCACGGGAAATCTGAAAAATGTGGAATTTTATGCCATCCAGTAAAAAAAACAGTCTATTGGATATACCTGTAGCTTCATAATGACTCCTTTATAAAGTGAGATCTTCATATATGGTAGCAAAAAGATGGTAAAAACTCAATAAACCTTCTGAAAATATGACATAATTTATAAAAGATGTCAAGTTATCATCTAAATCCGTTTCCAGTTTATTCATATAATAGAGTCACAAACTGATTTTATGGTCAGACACATGACCGGATTCCATTCCATGACATTTGGAGGACAGATATATAATGATCAAAAAAATCGAAGTGACAAGAGACACGCTCACTATGCACTATCCAGCATCCTGGTGGAGAGATAGTTGGAGAGAGGCATTAGTATGCGGAAATGGACACATGGGAGCCAGCTTTTACGGCGGAACCAGGCTGCAGACCATTATGATCACGGACGGAGGGTTGTGGTATGGCGGTGTTGAGGATATGCTCCCTGATGTCCATGACGCACTGGAACGTATGCGCTCCAAAATGGATGCGGGCGAATACCGTGAGGCCAGTTGGGAAATCGTCAACGCGTTAAAGGAGAAAGGTTATCAGACCACTCTGGAATTTCCTCTTCCCTTGGCCGATGTTAAAATTGAAATTGACCCGAAAGGCGGATTTCAGGCCTATAAAAGAGCTTTGAATATGGAAACCGGAGAAGCTTCCTGTGAGTGGACGGACAGCGGTGTATTCTACCGTTGTGACGGCTTTGTTTCTCGAGCGGATGGTGTTACCGTATATCGGATTCGCGCACAAAAGCCTGTAATCAGCGCCAGTTTCCGAACGGAATTCCATCGCAACCCAGGGACACCTCTTCCGGAAACCTGTCGGACAATGGAAGAAAATGCAAAATCATGGGCCTCAAACGGTTACCTGACTTATCAGTCCATCAATACAGACGGCCTCCGCTACGGTATAGCGGTACGGATCACTTCGAATGGCAGGCAGAAGGTTCAGTATGGACGAATTTATGTGGAAGAAGCCGATGAGATTGTTCTGACTATCCGTTCTTTTATCAGAGATGCCGACGGAGAGGGTGTCCATCAGACAATCGCCTGCCTGTCACAACTTCCGGAATCGTATGAAAACCTGTTTTACCGCCATGTTCCTCTGCACCGGGAGAAATACCTCAGTGCCCGGCTGGAATTTGACGGTTGGAAGAATACGGACAACGAAGACCTGCTCTCCCTCGCTTATCAGGGAAAACAGCCGCCGGAACTCATGGAAAAAATGTGGAAATACGGCCGTTATCTGTTTATCAGCGGAACGGACGAGAAAGCGGATCCCTTTCCGCTGTATGGACTATGGGGCGGCGGCTATGATCTGATTTGGAGTCATAACATGGCCAACGAAAATACCCAGATGATCTACTGGCACAGCTTCGTAGGGAATCTGGCGAACTATCATCGCTCCCTGTTCCGCTATTACAATGATCGGATGGACATCTACAGAAAAAATGCCCGAAATCTTTTTAACTGCCGGGGTATCTACATGACAGCAGGAACAACTCCGCACGTATCCACGCCGAGTCAGGTGGTTCCCGTAATCATTAACTGGGTGGGGGCCGCAGGATGGCTTGCACAGCATTACTGTACCTATGCGTCCTACAGGCCTGAAGAGGAGGAATATATCCGAAAAGAAATCTGTCCGTATCTGGAGGAAACGGCTGCCTTTTATGAAGACTTTATACGGTACAATGCGGATGGGACCATCAAGATTTACCCAAGCGTTTCTCCGGAGAATACACCACAGAATTTTATGCCTCCCTTGACGGAGATGATCGCTCATCCCATGCCGACAACGATCAACTCTACCATCGATCTGGCCATTATAAAGGAATTTTTTTCCGGTATGATCCGGCTCGGAAAAAGGTATGACATATATCAGGATAAAATGGAGGACTGGGAAAAAATCCTTGCTTCTATCCCGCCCTATCGTTCCAACGATCTGGGAGCCATCCGCGAATGGCAGGCTCCTCAGTTTGAGGATCGGTACGATCATAGACACCTGTCCCATATTTACCCGGTGTTCCCTGGACATGAGGTAAATTCCATTGATCAGCCTGAAAAAATGGAAAAATATAAAAAGGCTGTCAGTTTGAGAAAAATAGACGCGCAGACCGGATGGTCCATGGCCCATATGGCATCCATTTATGCCAGATTTAACGAAGGAGAAAAGGCGGCAGAATGTCTGGATAATATGGCAAAATCCTGTATTCTGTCCAATTTTTTTACTCTTCATAACGACTGGAGGGGAATGAGCGTTACTCTGGATATGGATCCGGCTCCGGTTCAACTGGATGCCGCTCTCGGATATGTGAACGCAGTGCAGGAAATGCTGGTATATGCTTCGGAGGATCTGGTCATGCTTCTCCCCGCTCTTCCCAAACGGCTGAAAAAGGGTTCTCTACGGGATTTTCAGTATCCGGGAGGAAGCATAACCATGAAATGGGATCTGGAAAACAGGAACTTCCATGTCCGGCTGAAAGCGGCACGTCCTCACAGTATCAGACTTTCCCTTCCGGAAGAGTTTGGCCCGGTTCAATGGGAAAACGGAAATGTGGAAGAAAACCGGGACGGAAAGACTTTCCAGTTGTCGTTTGATCAGGAAGGAAAAACAGTGGAGGGTGGATGTGGGCTATTTTCATGAAAAAGAGCGGACGTCTTTCTCTGAAACTTCGGTCACCTGCCGGGAAAAGATCCGGCTTATCATAAATCATCACTTTTATAAAGGAGGAAAAGGTTTATGAAGAAAAATTCTCTTCAAAAAACGCTCGCAATTGCTTTGGCTGCTGTGATGTCCCTTGGAACACTGACAGGCTGTGGAAACAGTGGGACCACTACAGAAAGTGAGCCTCTCGCTGAAACAACGGCAGAAAACACAGCAGGAACCGTGTCTGAAGCGGAAAGCATCGCAGCAACAGATACTGCTTCCGCTGAGTCAGCTGTTGCGGAAGGCGGAGGTATGGACAGCTGGGAACCATTTGCCGAGAACGTAACCCTTCAGGTGCCTGTCTATGACAGGGGACTGGACGGAGTTCCGGACGTTAGCAATAACTATTGGACTCAGTGGATCCAGGAAAATTTCGGTGATCCGTGGAACATAACTGTGGAGTTCGTTCCGATCACAAGAAACGACGCCATGACCGATTACGCTCTTTTGGCATCAGCAGGAACTTTGCCTACAATGCTGATGGAATTCGACTATCCCAAGCTGTCCCAGTGGGCAAACGATGGGTATCTTACTACTTTTGATATGGAGGAATTTGCGGCAGTAGCCCCTACTTATTACAACAGAATGGTTGAGTTGGATCAGTTACAATATTCGGGAATGGAGGATGAAACCTATTTTGTATTTGCGGAAAGGCCATATTCTGATACCAACTACAGCTATCAGGTATTTGTGCGAATGGACTGGCTGGAACAGGTAGGCTATGACCATGTGCCTGCTACCCGGGAAGAGTATCTTGACGCCATGCAGAAAATTATGGATGCTGGTATCTGTGAGCATCCTGATGGAGCCTGGATGTTAACCGGTAACGCAGGTCCCGATCAGAATGATGCGTTCCGTACCTGTCCGCTGGACGAGCGGGAATGGGCGATGTACGGAGATTACAACATCGTCGCAATGAGCTGGAACGCCAATAAGGAACTGCTCAGAGCCAAGAATGAAGAGTATAATCTCGGTATTACCAATCCGGAATATTATGTCACTGATACGGAAACAGCAAAAGCAAACTTCGTAAATGGAAACAGCTACTGGTATGGCGGATACATTTCTGGAAATATGGATTTCCTGACCGCATTTTATGAGCAGAATCCGGACGGAAAGCTGGCAATTCAACCGGCTGACTATCAATACGGCACAAGCTGCGCTTACCGGGCAGAAAATCCGTTCGGTATTATCGTAGGCTTTTCGTCCACCGCTACGGAGGATGAAATCAGGGCGGCATGGATGTATCTGGAATGGATGAGCCAGGACGATGTACTCTTTACTCTGCAATGGGGAATCGAAGGTGAAAATTATACGCTTGATGAAAACGGAAATCCTGTAGGTGTTGGTGACTATAGCGGAGATTACGTCCAGGGTTACAACAATAATGCTGACTATGTCGCTCCTGTAACAGCTTCCAGAGTTCTTGGCGATCCGGAAGCAGATATCCGTGCCAGCTTTCCGACAAACCTGCCACAGACAGATGAGTTGGTTGAGCAGATTTTAAACTATTATAATACACGTGTGGAACAGGAAGAGGAAGGGCTTGCCATCGTGCCCTGTATGTTTGCGACTGTTATTGACGCGGAAACGGAATATAGAGATTCACTTGCGTCCCTTTATGTTCAGTACCGCGATGAATTGACGATGTGTGATCCAGACGACTTTGACACTCTGTATGACCAGAGAGCTCAAGAGTATCTTGATGCTGGGTATCAGACGGTTATTGATGAAAGAGGAGAAGCTTATGACAATGGGCTGACAACGAAGCTAGCGCAGTAAATTTATTTTCATGAACCGGCAGCCGCACCTGTTAGAAATAAGGGTGCGGTTGCTTTAATGTCATTTGAATTGATAAAAGAAAATAATAATTTAGGTAAGGATAGTTCGTAAAATGGAATGAAAAAGAAATAACCATTGGGAAAATCATCATTTATTACATATTAACAGAATGCCATCACATGCGCATCTGATTACCTGTCAGAATGAAAATAATGCTATCAACAGAAATTACAGGGAAAACCCATATTATCAGTTGCTGAATGGAACTTGGCAGTTTCAGTATTATTCATCTATATGGGAGATTCCAGATAAGATATGGGAAAATGTATCTGCTTACAAATGGGAACGGATATCGGTTCCTGGCTGCTGGCAAAATGCCGGGTATGATATAGCGCTATATGTAAACAGGGATATGCCCATTCCGGTAGATCCGCCTTATGTACCGGACGATAATCCAGTAGGTTTATATTACAGGGAATTTACAGTAACAAAAGCATGGCTGGACAGACAGACAACAATTACTTTTCAGGGAGTGGATGCGGCCTTTTATCTATGGATAAATGGCATATTTGTTGGATATAGCCAGGGGAGTCATATGCCGTCAGAATTTGATATCAGCCCTTATGTAAAAGCCGGAATAAATTCGGTTATGGTGGCAAATTTAAAGTGGTGTGATGGTTCTTATCTGGAATGTCAGGATAAGTGGAGATTGAACGGAATTTTTCGGGATGTGTATCTCAGGTCTCGTCCTTTAAGCCACATATCGGATATTTTTGTGACGACAGATTGGACAAAGGAATTTGAGGAAGCAATACTGAAAATTGAAGGGACTGTCACTTTGGGGCGAAATCAAGATGCTGGTATACAGGTGAAAATGAAACTTCTTGACGGCGGGAAGGCTGTTTTCAAGAAGGAATTAAGGGTCAAAGAGAAGCAATTTTATGTGGAAGCAGCTATCTTGCAGCCCAAGTTGTGGTCCCATGAGTGTCCCAGCTTATATCAGTTGATTCTGGAGGTGGATGGAGACGAGCAGGTACTCTGTGTACCTGTAGGTTTTAGAAAGATTGAAATTAAGGAACAGCAGCTCTTTTTAAACGGGCAATCCATTATTATCAGCGGCATGAACCGCCATGATTTTAATCCTGATACGGGCTATTATGTGACAAAAGAAAATATGATAAAAGATATTCTTATCATGAAGCAGCATAATGTAAATGCAGTTCGTACATCGCATTATCCTAATGATCCGGAATTTTTGTATCTCTGCGATGAATATGGGCTTTTGGTAATGGACGAGGCTGAATTGGAAACTCACAGTTTTCAGGTGATTCCCGGGGAATACAGCAGATTAAGCGACGACCCTGACTGGGAAGAGGCAATGATGGATCGTGTAGAACGGTTAATACAGAGAGATAAAAATCACCCTTGCATCATTTTCTGGTCTCTGGGCAATGAGTGTGGATTTGGCTGCAATCAGAAGGCTATGAGCAGATACATCAAGTCTGTGGATACCTCCAGACCGGTGCATTATCTGCACGCTTACGAAGATGACTGTGTGGATGTAGTCAGCAGGATGTATTCAAATTTTGATTTTTTGGAGGAGCAGGCAAACCTGGAGGATCCGCGTCCTTTTATTTTGAACGAATATGGGCACAGTATGGGTAACAGCCTGGGCAGCCTGGATCGATACATTCAGCTATTTAAGCAAAATAAGCGTCTGATAGGTGGATTTATCTGGGAATTTTGCGAGCATGGATTCCGCAGAAGGGATGAAGGTGGAAGAGAATGGTTTGCTTATGGAGGTGATTTTGGCGATTTGCCTAATGATGCACAATTTTGTATTGATGGTATTGTAGATCCTGACAGAAATCCCAGGCCCGGCATACTGGAATTTAAGAAGCTCGTGCAGCCGGTGGAGATGCAGCTTATTTCGGAAGATTGTTATGAAGTGCGAATTAAAAATGGATACTATTTCACTGATGTAAGTCATTTACAGGCAAGCTGGCAGTTGTATGAGAATGGCATACAGGCCGAGTTCGGAGAGTTTGCCCTACCGGATATTAAGCCATTGGAATCGGAAGTAGTATCAATCCCCTGCAGGTATGATAGAAAGCCCAATTCGGAATACTTTCTGGAAATCAGCCTGATATTGAAAAAGGATATGCCCTGGGCGGCAAAAGGCCATGAGGTTGCTTTTGAGCAGTTTCAATTGAAGACGGTTTCTGGCATGAAAGAAGAGGAAGTATCTGATACCGACTCTGCCACAGCTTCTCCTGTAATAACGATGAATGGAGAATATGCAGAAATTTGTGCGGGCGATGTCAGAATGAAATTTCATCTGCGGAAAGGTATCCTGACCTCTTACATAATGAAAGATCGGGAGTTGTTTGCGGAAGGGCCACGTTTTAATGCATGGAGAGCTCCCACAGACAATGATTTAGCACCTCTGCATGAGGACGGAATGATTCATACGTGGAAGAAATTTGGTCTGGATAATATGCAGGAGAAGGTAATGGCGGTTTCTGTAGAGGAAAAGGAGGGAAAGGTTTTGCTGACAGTGGAGTCCGTACACGGAAAGCACAGTATCTATGCCAGTTATAAGACCAAAATGACCTATCTTATTGACGGAAACGGCAGTATGAAAATTACCTTGCATGTAGTTCCGTTGAAGGAAAATATGCACCCGCCCAGAATTGGAATTAAAATGAAGCTTGCGAAAGGGTATGAGACGCTGAAATGGTATGGAAATGGTAAACATCAGACTTATTCGGATATCATGAACAGCGGAAGAGTAAAGGTATATAAATCTACAGTGGATGAGGAATTTGTAAATTATGTGCGACCTCAGGAAAATGGCAACAAGACCAAGGTGCGCTGGATGAGCCTGACCAATGAAGAGGGTTATGGCCTACGGGCTGAGGCAGATGGCTTGATGGAAGCCAGTGCGATGCATTACACCTTGGAAAATCTGACGGAAGCAGCACATACCAACGAATTAGAGCATATTGATGAGGTGGTATGGAATCTTGATTTTAAGCAGCATGGGGGTGGAAATGGTACTTGTGGACTTCATACATTGCCTGAGTATGAAATACCGTGCGAAGAGATCCTATTTACGGTAAAGTTAGTTCCTGTGAAAGAAAAACGCGGATAAAACGGCAGATTACATTCAGGAATGCAGGCGGAAAAAAAGGGCTGCACCATGGCCCAGCTTGCCCGGATCCGGATTTATGGGGCGCGCTACAATGCCCAGCAGGAGAGCCTGGTAGAAAGATGAAGGTTGGCGAAACGAACAGGATTCTTCCGTTTCGGAAGACGGCGTCTCTACTCTGCCTGCGCAGCCTCATCACCCGTCAGCCCCCGTTCGGAAATCCCTTCCTTCTCCTCTATTTCCTCCACCTCTTCCGCTCCGTTTTTGGAAGCCCTAAAGGAAGAGACCGCATCGATCAGCAGGGAGGAAATGGTCACCGTCACCAGAGAATAAGCGATTCTGGTCACGGGAATGTAGCTCAGGGAAAGCGCCAGCACCGTCAGGTCGGTGGCCAAGTAGGCCCTGGATATCTTACAGTGGGTAAGTTTGGAAATGACGAGCGCCAGAGCATCGTCTCCTCCGCTGGAGATTCCCTGCCGCACGATCAGACCCACGCCCACGCCCACGAAACAGGCTCCGAATACGGCGGCCAGAAGCGGACGCTCGCTCAGATCGGGCAGTCGGAAGGGAACGACTTCCCAGAAGCGCAGGAAGAAAGCCAGCGAAAACGTGGCGGCGATGGAGCGGGGAAGAAATTCCTTTCCCAGAAATTTAAAGCCGGCCGCATAGCTGAGGGCGTCCAGAATCGGAGAGAGCAGGGAGGTGGGAACATGGAACCAGTAGTTTAACAGAAGGATCATGCCCAGCACGCCGCCCTCCGTGATCTGCACCCGCTGGTGGATATTGACCATGCCGAAAGCGGAGATGGCCGTTCCGGCAAGAATGGACAGAATGATTTTGGGAGGAAACAGTTCTTTTCCTTTTTCCCACAGCACGGGCAGGGAAGAACGCAGCTTCGAAGACAGATTTTTGTTCAGTAACAGCAAAATAAAACCTCTTTTCCTTTGTTTTCTTTGAGTATAAACTCTGGTATAATACCAGGGTCAAGAACTTTTATGGAAGATGGCACGGCGGTCAGTACGGCATGAGGAACACGGTGTACCGTCTGCCTGTGCCGCTGCCAGAGTCGTGCATTGCGTCTGGAGGCAGAAGAAGGAGGACATCCCGGAAATGAAAGAATATTATACCGTCAGCGAGATTTCCCGTCTGTACGGGATCGGCATCGATTCCCTGCGTTATTATGAGAAAATCGGAGCGCTGTCTCCCAGGCGCGGGGAGAACAATTACCGGCTGTATTCCTTAAAGGATATTTACCGGCTGAACGTCATCCGGGATCTGCTCATGCTTGGCTTTTCCATGAAGCAGATCGGGGAATACCTGGACTGCCAGAACATGGAAAGCACTCTTTCCATGCTGGAGGAAGAAAAGAAAAAAGTGCGGCAGCAGAGGGAGCGGCTGAAGCGCATTGAACAGGCCATCGAAGAGCGTGTCGCCCATCTGGAAAAATATGAAAAAATTGAAGTGGGAAGCTACCAGTGTCTACGCTGTCAGGCCCGGTACTGCCTGCAGCTGAATGCTGAGATCCGCCGGGACGAGGAGATGGATTATGCGGTGAAAAGGCTGCAGAAGCGCCATGAGGATAAGATCAGAAGCCTTGGGGAGCGGGAGATCGGGGCGAGTGTCTCGCCGCAGGATGTGAAAAACGGAATTTACAACCTGTTTCATTCTGTTTTCATCATCCTGGACGAAATTCCGGAGGACGGGGAGAGAGACGGACTGCTCGTCCTGCCGGAAGGAGAGTATTTGACAGTCTATTACCGGGGAAGCTATCGCCAGTCGCCGCAGCGGATTCTGGAGCTGATGGAAGAGGCCGAAAGGCGCGGTCTGAAAATCGAAGGTGATATTCTGGAGTGGTATCCGGTGGATAACCGGTATACGGTGGAGCCGCAGGAGTTTGTTACAAGGCTGCAGGCAAGGGTGGTTCCTGGTAAGGAGTGAAAAAAGCGGCGCACGGCAGCGACACACTGCAGGAAATCGTGTTTCCGTCGCGCATCGCTGCCGCACGCCGCGTCTGAAGACGCCCGTATGGCAGTTGCCACTTACATCACATTTTTAAACTGGCTCATATAGAGCTTGTAGTAGGCGCCTTTCTTTTCCATGAGCTGCGCGGCGTTTCCTTCTTCGACGATGGTGCCGCCATCGATGACGAAGATGCGGTCCGCCTTCTGGATGGTGGAAAGCCGGTGGGCGATGACGAAGGAGGTACGGCCTTTTAACAGGTGTTCGATGCCCTCCTGTACCAGCAGCTCGGTTTTGGTGTCGATGCTGGATGTGGCCTCATCCAGAATGAGGATGGCGGGATCGGAAACCATGGTGCGGGCGAAGGCGAGGAGCTGTTTCTGTCCGATGGACAGGCCGCCGCCCCGTTCGCTCAGCTCGGTGTCATAGCCCTTTTCCAGCCGCATGATGAAGTCGTGGGCGTTCACCGCTTTGGCGGCGGCCACGATTTCCTCATCCGTTGCATCCAGCTTTCCGTAGCGGATGTTGTCCCGGATGGTGCCGGAGAACAGGAAATTATCCTGGGTCATGATGCCCATCTGCCGCCGCAGGCTTTCGATGGAAACCTCCTTCACGTCATGGCCGTCGATGTACACATGGCCCTCCTGAATGTCGTAAAAACGGCTTACGAGATTGACGATGGTGGTTTTTCCGGCTCCGGTGGGGCCTACAAGGGCGATGGTCTCTCCGGGACGAATGCGAAAGCTCACGTCGTTTAACACCTTTGTGTCTTCATCATAGGAAAAGGAAACATGGTCGAAGACCACCTCGCCCTGAATGGGAGGAAGCTCCTTTACG
>CAJFMW010000046.1 GCA_904392525.1 uncultured Eisenbergiella sp. | reverse complement strand
AGGAGGAAATGGAAATGTCAGACCCGAAACCCATTAAAATTATGGAAACTGTACTGCGTGACGCACATCAGTCTCTGATCGCAACCAGAATGCCTACTGAACTGATGCTTCCCATCGCGGAGAAGATGGATAAGGTCGGCTATGCGGCTGTAGAGTGCTGGGGCGGCGCCACCTTTGATGCATCCCTTCGTTTCCTGCATGAGGATCCGTGGGACAGACTGAGAAAGCTGAGAGCGGCTTTTAAGAATACGAAGCTTCAGATGCTGTTCAGAGGCCAGAACATTCTGGGATACCGTCATTATGCGGACGATGTAGTGGAATATTTCGTACAGAAGTCCATCGCAAACGGAATTGATATCATCCGTATTTTCGACTGCCTGAACGATCTGCGCAATCTGGAATGCGCCGTAAAGGCATGTAACAAGGAAGGCGGCCATGCCCAGGTTGCTCTGTCCTATACGCTGGGCGACGCCTATACGCTGGATTACTGGATGAATATCGCGAAAGAGATCGAGAGCATGGGAGCCAATTCCATCTGTATCAAGGATATGGCTGGCCTGCTGGTTCCCTACGAGGCGGACAGGCTGATCCGTGCCCTGAAGTCCGCGACGAAGCTGCCCATTCAGCTTCATACCCACTACACCTCCGGTGTGGCCAGCATGACCTATCTGAAGGCCGTAGAGGCTGGTGTGGATATCATCGACTGCGCAATTTCCCCGTTCGCTCTGGGAACCTCCCAGCCTGCGACCGAGGTTATGGTAGAAACCTTCCGCGGAACTCCTTATGACAGCGGATACGATCAGAACCTGCTGGCGGAGATCGCAGATTACTTCCGTCCTTACAGAGAGGAATGCTTAAAGAGCGGCCTGATGGATCCCAAGGTGCTCGGCGTGAACATCAAGACCCTGATCTACCAGGTACCCGGCGGTATGCTTTCCAACATGGTAAGCCAGCTGAAGGAGCAGAACGCCAGCGACAAGTACGACGAGGTTCTTCAGGAGATTCCCCGCGTAAGAAAAGACTTCGGCGAGCCCCCGCTTGTTACTCCTTCTTCCCAGATTGTCGGCACGCAGGCTGTATTCAACGTGCTGATGGGAGAAAGATACAAGGTTGCTACAGACCAGACCAAGGATCTGCTTTCCGGAAAATACGGAAAGACCGTAAAGCCTTTCAATCCGGAGGTACAGAAGAAGGTTATCGGCGACAAGGAAGTGATCACCTGCCGTCCTGCAGACCTGATCCCCAACGAGCTGGACAAGATCGAGGCGGAGATGAAGGAATGGAAGCAGCAGGATGAGGACGTGCTCAGCTACGCCCTGTTCCCTCAGGTTGCCATGGACTTCTTCAAATACCGTCAGGCACAGCAGGAGAAGGTCGATATGACCCAGGCTGACACCGCAAACGGAGCATATCCGGCATAAGGCTGTGATGTTGTCGTAACGAAGACTTATTCATACGGAAAATGAATTCAGGGAAGGCGGGCATTTTGGAAATTTCATAAATGCCCGCCTTCCTGACTACACCCTGCAGATCGCTGCAGCCGCTGAAAGGCAGCAGAAAGAACGGAGAGTAAAGGCAGAGATGATCGATATCAAGAATTATGGACGTAAAATACAGTACTATGAAACAGACCGTATGGGAATCGTACATCATTCCAACTATATCCGCTGGATGGAGGAAGCCAGGATTGATGCGTTGGCTCAGATCGGGATTCCCTATGACAAAATAGAAGCGGCAGGCATTTTGATTCCCGTTCTGGAGGCTTCCTGTGAATACAGGATTTCCTTCCGCTTTGGAGAAGAATTTTCCATCCGCGTGCTTCCGGACCGTTTCAGCGGAATCAAGATGAGCATGAAATATGAAATCTATGGCGCGCAGGACGGACTGCTGCATGCCACAGGACATACCGGCCACTGCTTCCTTGACAGGAGCATGAAGCCGGTCCATCTGAAAAGGGATTATCCGGAAATCTACGGGAGACTGTCAGAATATATGAGCGGGGAGCGGGAATAGCGTTTATATTCCTTCGGAGAACAGCCGCAGTATTTTCTGAAATACCGGGAAAAATGCGTCAGATTTCCAAATCCGCACAGCCTTGCCACCTCACTGACCTGCAGAGCCTCGTTGCTCAGCAGGTTTTTTGCTTTTTCCAGACGAACCTGCAGCAGATCGCTTTTGGGAGTGGAAGAAAAGAAACGTTGGTAATAGCTGTAAAACTGGCTTTTTTCCAGGCTGACGCTCCTGCAGAGACGTTCCAGACTCCAGTCCTGCCCGCAGTTGGAGAGCATTTCCAGCCGGAGCTTCTGAAAGGCCGGATACAGGGCCGCCATTTCTTCCTTTTGGGCAGCAGGGTGGGAAAGGCTTCGGGAGAGTGCGATGAACAGTTCCGTAGCCAGGCAGTGGATAGCCTCCTCGCGGTAAGGAGAAGAGGAGAAAAACTCCTGCTGCAGACGGCGGAAATAAACATCGAGTTCCTGGGGATCAGGCGGATAAAAAATCCGATTTTCCGGAAGCTGAAACCGCTGCGCGGGATTTTCTCCGGAAGAAAAGTGAAGGTAGCTGTTGCAGAAACGCCGGACCGCCTGATAGTGCTGGGGGAAACCTGGCGTATAGAGGATGCAGGCGTTCTCCCGGGTGACGGTCAGCCCCTCCTTCAGATAGATCTTCATGGGCGTCTTCAGAAGCAGGAGGAGATAATCTCCGCTTCCGGAGGGACGGAAGATGGTATCATAATCCTGGTTGGAACGATTGTATTCGCAGAAATGAAGCTCGATCATGTGCAGTCTCCTTTTCCATCTGTTCGTGCAGTTGGTGTTCAGGCAGTTGGAATTCCCTTCTGAAGATACCACAGCGCCGGAAGAAAAGTCAAATAGAACGGAAGAAAGGAGATGGAAGGACAGCCCGTTTTCCGGTAGGATAAAAGTATCAGAAAAAGGCCGCAGGGAACGGCGAAAGGAGCGGATACAAATAGCATGAAAAAGGCGGAACTGATCGTAGACAAATACTATCTCACCGGAAAAGTGGACAAAAGAATTTTCGGTTCCTTTATCGAGCACCTGGGACGTGCTGTATATGAAGGAATCTATCAGGAGGGAAGCCCTTTTGCGGACGAGCAGGGAATGAGAAAGGATGTGCTCGCCCTGGTGCGGGAGCTTCAGGTGCCCATCGTTCGTTATCCGGGCGGTAATTTCGTTTCCGGCTATCACTGGGAGGACGGCGTAGGCCCCAAGGAGGAGCGCCCCGCCAGGGTGGATCTGGCCTGGCAGGTGATCGAAACCAACCAGTTCGGCTTGAACGAGTTCGTGGACTGGTCGAAGAAGGCGGGAAGCGACGTGATGATGGCCGTCAATCTGGGAACCAGAGGGCCGGAAGAAGCGAAGGATGTACTGGAATACTGCAACTTTGAAAAGGGCACCTACTACAGCGACCTGAGAAGAAAGCACGGCTATGAAAAGCCCCATAACATCAAACTTTGGTGCCTGGGCAACGAGATGGACGGTCCCTGGCAGATGGGACATAAGACTGCGCAGGAATACGGCCGCATCGCGGCGGAGACCAGCCGTCTGATGAAATTCATGGATCCTTCCATTGAGACTGTGGCCTGCGGCAGCGCATCCCTTACCATGGATACCTTTGGCTACTGGGAGGAGGAAGTGCTCTCCGAGTGCTATGATCAGGTGGACTATCTTTCCCTTCATCAGTACTATGGAAACCGGGACAACAACACGCCGGAATTTCTGGCAAATTCCAAGGGAATGGACGAATTCATTTCTTCCGTTCTGGCCATCGCGGACTGCGTGAAGGCTAAAAAGCGGAGCAAGAAGCAAATCAATCTTTCCTTTGATGAGTGGAACGTCTGGTATCACAGCAACGAAGCGGACCAGAAGCTGGAAAAATGGGTGCAGGCTCCGCACCAGCTGGAGGATGTCTATAATTTTGAAGACGCCCTTCTGGTGGGAAGCATGCTCATCACCATGCTGCGCCATGCCGATCGGGTGAAGATCGCCTGTCTGGCACAGCTCGTGAACGTGATTGCGCCCATTATGACCTCCGATACCGGCGCATGGAGACAGACCATTTTTTATCCCTACATGCATGCCAGCGTGTACGGAAGAGGGACGGTGCTCAACACTCTTGTGCAGGCGCCTTCCTACGAAAGCAAAACTTACGGAGAGGTTTCCGTTCTGGACAGCGTGTGCATCTGGAATGAGGAAGACGGAGAGCTGACCATTTTCGCGGTGAACAAGGATCTGAACGAGGATCTGGAGGTTTCCTGCGATCTGAGGCAGTTCGCGGACTATTCCGTTGTGGAGCATATCGTTCTGACCGACGATGACATGAAGGCAGTGAATACGGAAAGCGATCCGAACCGTGTGGCGCCGGTACAGAGCGGGGCATCCAGAATGGATAACGGACGCTTTACCACCGTGTTTGGAAAGCACAGCTGGAACGTGGTACGGCTGAAGAAATAGGATTCAGGCATGCCAGGCCTGACCGAACGGTGTGGCCGTTGTGGCAGAAAGAATATTTTTATTGAAACCGTATTTGGAATATGCTATATTGATGACAGAAAATACGGCCCTGTGGAAGATCAGCCGTCAACTATTTGCGGTAGTTGACGGCTGCTTTTTTCCATGGAGAAAGGAACGTTAGAATGATCCCGGAAAAGTTTAAGGAAAGAATGAAGTTGCTGCTGGGCGGGGAATATGAGGAATTTCTGGAGGCGCTGGAACAGGAGAGATATCAGGCGCTCCGGGTAAATCCCATGAAAATGGACCGGGAGGAATTTTTGCGGAAGGCGCCCTTTTCCCTGGCTCCGGTTCCATGGGAAAAAAACGGCTTTTATTATAAAAAAGAGGAAACGCAGTCGCAGCCCGGCAAGCATCCCTGGCATGAGGCCGGCGTTTACTATATTCAGGAGCCCAGCGCCATGTCCGCCGTTCCCTTTCTGGAGGCCAGGCCGGGAGAGAGAATTCTGGATCTGTGCGCCGCCCCCGGCGGGAAGAGTACCCAGATCGCGGCAGCCATGCGGGGAGAGGGACTCCTTATCTGCAATGAGATACATCCGGCCCGGGCGGCCATCCTTTCTGAGAATATCGAGCGGATGGGCGTGCGGAACGCACTGGTTCTGAATGAAACACCGGACCGGCTGGCGGACCGCTTTCCCGGCTTTTTTGACCGGATTCTGGTGGATGCCCCCTGCTCCGGGGAGGGAATGTTCCGGAAAAACGAGGCGGCGGGAGAGGAGTGGAGCCCGGAAAATGTGCAGATGTGCGCCGAACGGCAGAGAGAGATTCTGGAATACGCGTATCAGATGCTCCGTCCCGGCGGACGGCTCTGCTATTCCACCTGTACCTTTGCCCCGGCGGAGAACGAGGGGAGCATCGGATGGCTGTTGAAAAAGCATCCGGATATGCATGTTCTTCCCGTTCCCATGCCGGAAGGCTTTGCACCCGGCCATCCGGAATGGGCAGATATGGAGGAGGTGGAAGAAATGGAAGAAACGGCCGGTCAGACGTCCGGTCCGGAAGCTGGTTCGGCATCCGGACCGGCTCCCGGACTGGAGCATACCATGCGGCTCTGGCCCCACAGGCTGCGGGGAGAAGGACATTTTGTGGCAGTGCTGGAAAAGGCGGGAGAGACCGGGACGAAAGAACAGTCGGCAAAACAGGAGGCAGAGAAACTTCCTGCAAAACGGACACGCCGCAGGGACGGGGAAAAAGGACTGGGAGAAAAGGATTATGCGGAGTTTTCCGCATTTGCACAGGAGAACCTGCGTGTGCAGCTTTCCGGAATCTATCTGCGCTTTGGGGAGCAGCTCTATCTGGCGCCGGAGGAAACGCCCGTCCTTCGGGGCCTGAAGGTGCTGCGCCCCGGCCTGCATCTGGGAACCGTAAAGAAGAACCGCTTTGAACCCTCCCACGCGCTGGCGCTTACCCTGAAGCCGGAGGACGCAGCGCACGCCGTCAGCCTGGATACAGAAGGCCGCCAGGTAAAGGATTACCTGAACGGCCTGACATTCCCCGCAGAGGGGGAAAAGGGATGGTATCTGATCTGTGCGGACGGCTGCAGCCTTGGCTGGGGAAAGCTGGCCGGCGGAATCATGAAGAATCATTATCCCAAAGGTCTGCGGAAAAACTGGTGAAGGGTTCCCGGCCTCTGATTCGCCAGCCCGCCATCCCCGGTCCCTGCTTCCTCAGACCGTGATTCCCAGAACGGTTATCACCTGCTGATTGATCACGCCGTCCGGTGTGAGACCGCAGGCGGTCTGGAACTGAATCAGAGCCTGCTGGGTTTCCGCGTCAAAAACGCCGTCGATTTCACCGGTGTAGAAGCCCAGCTCCGTAAGTCTTGTCTGGGTCTGGAACACCAGACGGTACAGCAGATCATCCTGTCCGGAACCTGTCTGGGTATCGGCGGAAGACCCGGCCGGCGTACCGTTCGCAGAAGCAGCCGGTACGCTGGGGACTGTCTGCTGGGAAGCGGATTGTGCCGCCTGTGCCTGTACCTGGGCGGCGAAGGTTTCGTAAAGCCGCATATAGATGATTTTGGAAGCGATTTCCGACTGTGCGGCAGTGACGGACGGATACAGGTCCGCGGCTTCTTCAGGAGTCAGAAAGCCCGCAAGAAAGGCGTTGGATACGCCTCCTGTGGTTACAAAATTGTAGATGAGCTGGTTGATTTCCAGGGTAAAATAGCCATTCTGCTTTGCGTCAAAATCTGAAAGCACGTTCTGATATTTGTCAAGAAGAGCCTGCTCCGTGTTCGATGCCGTTTGATTTTTCTCATACAATTTCCCCTCCTGTAAATGAAAACGGCATACGAAATATTGTTTCCATTTTTATTATAACAGTGGGAACAGGAAGGTACAAGGAGAATGAGGAATTGTTTGTCGTAAATGCTTTTCCTGTAAATAATTTTGAAAATGGAGGATCTGGAGGCCATGGAGGGTGAGTAAGTTTACATTTACCGAGGATGCCTGGGAAAAATCAATCCTGATCTTGGAGTGCAAAGGGCATTACAGGGATAAATAAACGGGGGTTGGCAGAATTTTCCATCAGAACCATTTTATTCTTGCACCATCAGACCTTTCATGTTATTGTAGAGACACAGACAACAGCCGGAGTTCATGTTTCGTTTTTACAGGAAAATCGATATGTTTCTCCTGTCAGCATAATGGAATCTGAATTCTTCTGTTCCCATCTTTACGAGTTATCTTTTTTCTATCATTTTCACCCGTTTCGGGTACACTTTTCAGACGAATGCTTCTTCATCTATCCGTCTTCGCCGCTTTTTCCGCCTGTTGCGCTGTATCAGACTCCCATTATAACGGCAGAAGATCCATATGTTTTTCCGGAAAGGAGTATCTTGGAAGACCAGAAAAAGAAAAAGGCCTCTGTTTCCGGCCACTCTACCACCGAAATTGCACCAGACTGCGTTCAGCAGGCAGAGGACCTGGCCTTGAAAAATGCAGCTGTATTCTGACGCAGGAGGATCTGTTTCCGCTCCTGATCTCCCCGCTGATGTCCGGCAAGCTAACGCTGGCTGAACGCTTTCTGGAAGGCTTTCAACTTTTAAAGGCTGCGGAAAAGGACATCGGGCATGAGTGTCTGGCACGGATGCAGGCGCTGCTGTACGTTTTTGCGGGGAAGTTTTTAAACAAAGATGATTTGAAGAAAGTAAAGGGGGTGATTTCCATGACGATTCTTGGTGAAATGCTGGTGAAGGATGGGCTCGATCAGGGTATCCGGCAGGGCGAGGAAAAGCTCGGACGTCTGATTCAGCTTCTGATTCAAAATTCCCGTTCTGATGAAATCAGCAGGGTGGTAACGGACCGGCAGTATCAGGAAGCGTTATATCAGGAATTTGGTCTGTAGAAAAATGCATCCGGATTTATGACATACCATGCCTGTTTAGAAGTTTTTCTATTCTGATGATATTATATATTTGAATGAGAACACAATACAGGTTGTGCAGTAGCACAAGGAGCGCCAGTAGCTGAACGGGAAGCCGGCCGCCTGCGATCACACATGGCAGGCAGATCAGAACGCCCAGCAGGAGGATTCTCGCATTTCGGATAAACTGGGATCGCAAAAAGACAATTCCACTTTGGAAATATTCTTTCAGAAAATAATTATCCATATCAGGTTTGCCACGGAAGTGGTCATAGCCTTTGCGGGCAGCCGAAAAATGAAAGAAAAAAATTTTTACCAGGCGGACAGATTCGCAGCATACAGCCGCGAAAGTGCCGCCTGGTAAAATTTTACGCTTTACGCTTTTTCTTTTTCCTGAATCATTCCATGAAGGGCCTGCAGGGAATGCACTTCGCCTCTGCCGTGCTCCTTCACATACAGGATTCCCTCAGCCGTGGCAAAGCCCGCAGCCATGGTGGTGATGTAGGGGATTTTGCCCTTGATCGCCGCTTTGCGCAGATAGCTGTCGTCATTGGCGCTGTCCTTGCCTACCGGGGTGTTGACGATCATCTGGATCTTGCCGTTGGTGATCAGATCCAGAATGTTCGGGCGGCCCTCGGAGAGCTTTTTCACCAGTTCGACAGGAATGCCGGCCTCACGGATCAGAGCGGCAGTGCCTGCAGTGGCGATCAGGGAGAAACCTGCCTTATGGAAGGCTTCCGCCAGCGCCTTCACCTCGGGCTTGTCCTTGCGGCTGACGGAAATCAGCACCGTACCGGACAGCGGGAGGGAGGTCTGGGTGGCTTCCTGAGCCTTGTAGAAGGCTTCGCCAAAGGAGGAGGAAAGTCCGAGAACCTCGCCGGTGGAACGCATTTCAGGTCCAAGAACCGGATCCACCTCCGGGAACATGTTGAAGGGGAAGACCGCTTCCTTCACACCGTAGTAAGGAATGTGCTTTTCCTTCAGAGAGGGCACAGGAGAAGGATTATGGGTGTAGTCCTGCATGATCACGTCAATGGCAAGGGGCACCATGCGGATGTCGCAGACCTTGGATACCAGAGGCACCGTGCGGGATGCGCGGGGATTGGCTTCCAATACATATACCTTTCCGTTTTCAATGGCGTACTGCATGTTCATCAGACCCTGTACATGCATTTCCTCAGCGATCCGTCTGGTATAATCCTTAATGGTTTCCAGATTTTCCGCCGGAATGTGAACCGAAGGCAGGATGCAGGCGGAGTCGCCGGAGTGGATGCCCGCAAGC
This sequence comes from uncultured Eisenbergiella sp., assembly GCA_904392525.1. Lineage (GTDB taxonomy): Bacteria > Bacillota > Clostridia > Lachnospirales > Lachnospiraceae > Eisenbergiella. The sequence goes on along the minus strand of CAJFMW010000046.1, from coordinate 7,953 downwards.
TCGATGTGCTCCATGACGGCGGGCACGAAGGCGTGGGTGCCGTCGCTGATGGCGTCGGCTTCGCATTCGGTCGCGTGGTTCAGGAAACGGTCGATCAGGATCGGGCGGTCGGGCGTAACGCCCACAGCAGCCTTCATGTAGCCTTCCATGCTTTCCGGATCATAGACCACCTCCATGCCGCGGCCGCCCAGAACATAGGAAGGACGTACCATGACGGGATAGCCGATGCTTTCCGCGATGGAGAGGGCTTCTTCCACTGTGGTCGCCATGCCGGATTCAGGCATGGGAATGTGCAGCTTGTCCATCATGGCGCGGAACAGGTCACGGTCTTCTGCCAGGTCGATGACGGAAGGGGAGGTCCCCAGGATTTTCACGCCGTTGCGTTCCAGCTCAGCGGCCAGGTTCAGCGGGGTCTGGCCGCCGAACTGGGCGATGACGCCCACAGGCTTTTCCTTTTCGTAGATGCTCAGCACATCCTCCAGGGTGAGAGGCTCAAAATAGAGCTTGTCGGAGGTGTCGTAGTCCGTGGAAACGGTTTCCGGATTGCAGTTTACGATGATCGTTTCAAAGCCCAGCTTTTTCAGCGCGAGGGAGGCATGCACGCAGCAGTAGTCAAACTCGATGCCCTGGCCGATGCGGTTCGGGCCGCCGCCCAGAATCATGACCTTCGGCTTATCGGTGCTCACCGGATTTTTGTCAGAGGCGTTGTAGGTGGAGTAGTAGTAAGCGCTGTCCGGCGTTCCGCTCACATGTACGCCCTCCCAGGCTTCGGTGACGCCGAGAGCGAGTCTGCGGGAACGGACTGCGGCTTCGGGAATCTCCAGAAGCTGGCTTAAATATTTGTCGGAAAAGCCGTCCTTCTTGGCGGCGATGAGCTGGTCATCGGGCGGCAGGCTTCCGCGGGAAGTAAGAAGTACGGTTTCTTCTTCGGTAAGTTCCTTCATCTGTTCGATGAACCATTTTTTTACCCTGGTGATTTCATGGATTTCGTCCACCGTGGCGCCCTTCAGCAGAGCTTCATACATCTGGAAATGCCGTTCGCTGGAAGGGGTTGCCAGCATGGAGAGAAGCTGTTCCTTTGTCTTGGTACGGAATTTCTTCAGGCCGCCAAGACCGTAGCGGCCGGTCTCCAGGCTGCGGATGGCCTTCTGGAAAGCTTCCTTATAGGTTTTGCCGATGCTCATGACCTCGCCGACCGCGCGCATCTGGGTGCCGAGCCTGTCTTCCACGCCCTTGAATTTTTCAAAGGCCCAGCGGGCGAACTTGATGACCACGTAATCTCCGTCCGGCACGTATTTGTCCAGCGTGCCATATTTCCCGCAGGGGATATCCTTTAAGGTCAGGCCGCAGGCGAGCATGGCGGAAACGAGAGCGATGGGAAAGCCCGTCGCCTTGGACGCCAGAGCGGAGGAACGGGAGGTGCGGGGATTGATCTCGATGACCACAATCCGGTCCGTTTTCGGGTCATGGGCGAACTGTACGTTGGTGCCGCCGATGACCTGAACGCTTTCCACGATTTTGTAAGCCGCCTCCTGCAGGCGCTTCTGACATTCTTCGGAAATGGTGAGCATGGGAGCGGCACAGAAGGAATCGCCCGTGTGTACGCCCATGGGATCGATGTTTTCGATGAAGCAGACGGTGATCATGTTGTTGTCCGCGTCACGTACCACTTCAAGCTCCAGTTCTTCCCAGCCGAGAATGGATTCCTCTACAAGGACCTGCCCCACCAGGCTGGCCTGAAGACCTCTGGCGCAGACGGTTTTCAGTTCGTCCACATTGTAAACCAGGCCGCCGCCCGCGCCGCCCATGGTATAGGCGGGACGAAGCACCACCGGATATCCCAGACGATCCGCGATGGACAGAGCTTCTTCCACGCTGTAGGCAACCTCACTCCTAGCCATTTCGATTCCCAGCGCGTTCATCGCATTCTTGAATTCGATCCGGTCCTCGCCCCGTTCGATGGCGTCCACCTGAACGCCGATAACCTTCACATTGTATTTATCCAGCACGCCTGCCTTGCTCAGCTCCGAGCAGAGGTTCAGGCCGGACTGCCCGCCCAGGTTGGGAAGCAGGGCGTCGGGACGCTCCTTGGCGATGATCTGTTCGAGACGCTCCACATTCAGCGGCTCAATGTAGGTAACATCGGCGGTTTCCGGGTCGGTCATGATGGTGGCCGGGTTGGAATTGACCAGCACGATCTCATAGCCAAGCTTTTTTAAGGCTTTGCAGGCCTGGGTTCCGGAATAGTCGAATTCGCAGGCCTGGCCGATGATGATCGGGCCGGAGCCGATGATCAGAACTTTGTTGATGTCGGTTCTCTTTGGCATGTTTCCTCCATTCTGCGTGTAGCATTGCACTTATCATTTTTATGGGAATAAGATCCCTGTTTTCCCTATTATATACGAAATGGCAGAGAAGAGGAAGGGCAAAGCGGAAAGAAAAATGCGGTTTGGGTGGAAAATGTCGTTTGCGGGGGCCAGCCATGCCAAGCTCGATGCCGCGGTGCGTCATCTCGCTTGCGGCTGCTCGCCGTATGTCCGAAGAACCACAGACTCCTCCACAAGCAAGCTTGTTCTTGAGTTGGTCGTCCACGCGGGGTCCAGCCATGCCAAGCTCGATGCCGCTTGGCGTCATCTCGCTTGCGGCTGCTCGCCGTATGTCTGAAAACCCAAAGAGTCCTCTGCGAGCAAGCTCGCTCCGGCCTCTCCGGGTTTCCAGACGCATGGCTTCACAGGTAGGCAAGATTCTCCATTCCATTGGCAGGAAAGTTGGGGTACAATAGGGACGCAGATTTGCATAAGGGTTCCGAATGAAGGAGCGGGCGGGAGCCCGTGAGCATCAAAAATAAAAGTGCCGTCAATGGCGGCAGGAAGGGAAGAAAAAATGAATAACAAATTGATGCAGGAAAATGGATTTATGCCGTGGGAGCAGAATCCGGAGTGCTTTAAGATCAATAAGAGGGCACCTCATACGGACATTATTCCTTTTCCGACACTGGAGGATGCGCTGGCATGGAATAAGGATGCGAGGGCAGTGACGGATCTGAACGGGATGTGGAAGTTCCGGTTCTTTGAAAATCCGGACGCCTGCGACGCGGCATTTCCGGATGGGCTGGATCAGATCATGGACACCCATGCCTGGGGACAGATTAAGGTTCCTGCGAACTGGCAGATGGAGGGCTATGACTATCCCCAGTATGTGAATGTGAAATATCCCTGGGAGATGACGGAGGACATCATGCCGCCTCAGATTCCAAGGAAATATAATCCGGTGGGAATTTACTGCAGAAGCTTTGAGGCAGATGTGAAGGAAGGGGAGAAGCTGATCCTTCATTTTGACGGAATCGAATCCTGCGGGGAGATTTATGTGAACGGCGTGTTCGTCGGCTATACGGAGGGCTCCTTCAACCAGTCCGAGTTCGATATCACGGGAGTGGTGAATAAAGGAGAAAACCAGCTGGTAGTGAAGGTGCTGCGCTGGTGTGACGGAAGCTGGCTGGAGGATCAGGATTTCTTCCGGCTTGCGGGAATTTTCCGGGATGTTTATCTCTATGTGCTGCCCGAGGCACATATCAGTGACTTCAGGGTGGATGCACTGCTGGATGAAAATTATCAGGACGGCCGGCTGAATGTGCAGGTATATGTGGAAGGAGCAGCGGAAGGCTGCGAGGTGCGCCTGGATCTGTACAGCCCGAAGGGCCGGGGTATTCTTTCCACCGATGTGGAACAGGTGAAGGATGGCTATGTGGAATTTAGGGAGGAAGTAGAGACTCCCTGGCAGTGGAGCGCGGAATCTCCTTCCCTGTATACGGTGGTTCTTACGCTGGTGGCGGGCGATGAGGAGACGATTCTGGCATGCCGCTGCGGTTTCCGCACCTTTGAGCTGAAGGACGGCCTGATGATGCTGAATAACAGGCGCATTGTCTTTAAGGGAACAAACCGTCATGAGTTCGGTGCCGAATTCGGACGGGCAATCACGAAGGAAGCGATGCTGCAGGATGTCCGGGATATGAAGCGCAACAACATCAATGCAGTCCGGACCTCCCATTATCCCAATCATCCCTACTGGTACGAGCTGTGCGATGAATACGGCCTGTACGTGATTGATGAAACGAATCTGGAGACCCACGGAACCTGGATGTACGGAGTGCCTGAGAGCGAGCAGCCAAACGCGCTTCCGGGAAGCAATCCAAACTGGACGGCGGCTGTGCTTGACAGGGTGTCAGATATGTATTACCGCGACAGAAACCATCCAAGCATCCTCATCTGGTCCCTGGGAAATGAGTCCTACTGCGGAGAAAATTTCAGGAAAATGGCAGATTTCCTCAGAGAGCACGACAGCACCAGACTGGTGCACTATGAGGGCGAGACGCACTGCCCGGGTTACGAGGACGTGACAGATATGCATTCCTCCATGTATACTCCTGTGGTCGACTGGGTGAAGTATCCACAGGAGCATGAAAAGCCTGCAATCCTGTGCGAATACGCCCATGCCATGGGTAATTCCTGCGGAAGCCTTGTGAAATATACGGAAGCCTTTGAAAAATATCCCAAGCTGCAGGGCGGCTTTATCTGGGACTATGTGGATCAGGCGATTCTGACAGAGGACGAGAACGGGAAAAAATATCTCGGCTACGGCGGAGATTTCGACGAGGGCTATCACGACGGCAACTTCAGCGGTAACGGTCTGATGTTCGCGGACAGGACGGAGACCCCCAAGATGAAGGAGGTCCGCATCTGCTATCAGAACATCGTGTTTGAAAATGCGGACTGGGAGAGCGGAAAGGTAACGGTTCTGAACAGAAGTCTGTTCACGGATTTGTCCGACTATGGCTTTAAGTGGACGTTATATGTGGATGAAAAATATTGTACGGGCGGAAGCTTCAGCCTCTCCTGCGCGCCCGGAGAGCGGGGCACGGTTACGCTTCCTCTGGCACAGGCGCTTTTGGAAGGAGGATTCGGAGAGGGCAGGGAGGCCTTCCTGAATCTGGAGGCAGTCCTGAAGGAAAAGACCGAATGGGCCGAAGCGGGCTATGCGGTTGCAAAGGGACAGCTTCGGACCGGCGTCCGGGAGTCCGACGTGATCGCCAGGGCGAAGAAGGCGGAAGGAGAAATTGTTATTTCAGAGACCTACGGAACCCTGATTCTGACCGGAGCCGATTTTGAATATCGCTTCTCCAAGAGAACCGGGGACTTCTACAGCATCAGGAGAAACGGAAAAGAATATCTCAAGGAGCCCGTCGCCTGCAACTTCTGGAGGGCAAGCACGGATAACGACCGGGGAAGCAAGCAGAGCTGGAAAGCCCATGTGTGGAGATATGCGGGAGCACAGGCGGCCAAATGGGTGATGGGAGCGCAGAAGAAGGACGGACATGTGGAGATTGCGATGAAGTTCATTCCGCCTCTGCCGGCTGAAGCGTATATTGAAACGACGATTTCCGTTTACGCGGATGGAACGATCCTTTTTGACAACAGCTATTACGGAGCGCAGAACCTTCCGGACATTCCGGAAATCGGCCTGATGTTCGTCCTGCCGGAAAGCTTTGACCGGTTTGAATGGTTCGGAAGAGGAGAGCATGAAAATTACATTGACAGAAAGGAATCCGCTTTTGTCGGCACCTGGCAGTCAAAGGTGGCGGATCGGATGGTTCCTTATCTGATTCCTCAGGAATGCGGCAACGCCCTGGATGTGAGAAGGCTTTCCATCGCGGGAAGAGACGGCGGCTGCCTGACCTTTACCGGACTTCCCACCGTGGAAGCGAATGTGCTGCCCTATACGCCGGAGGAGATGGAAAACGCGCTGCATCAGAAGGATCTGCTTCCTTCCGACAAGACGGTCGTCCGCATCAACTGGAGACAGACCGGAGTCGGCGGAGACGATACCTGGAGCCTGAATGCCAGAGCGCATGAGGAATTCCGCATCAAGGCGGAGGATAACTGCCGCTTTGTATTCGCGGTGAAGCCGGAGTAAAAAAACGGTCTGCCCGATCATTTCATAATTAGCGGATTTTCAGTGAGACAAAAAGCGCCGCCTGCGGTCATCCGATGCAGGCGGCGTTTTGTACGTCACAGGAGATTCTCCGTGCGCATACAATGGTATGGAGAAAAGAAAAATGAAGGAAGCAGAGTATGGAGTTTCGTTATAATCAGTTTGGCATGACACAGCGGCCGGTGTACATGAGCTTTTCCGGAGTGATTACCAGCATTGAAACAGCCGGAAACATGGGGAGGTACGACGGCTGCTCCCAGGTGGTTACGGTGGAAAACGAGTCTGGAAATGTGGTGAACTTTTTCATGAATGCGGATACCTTTGTGGTGGATTACACGACCCTCTATGAAAGCCTTCCCGTTACCGTTTTTTATAACGGAAATGCGGCGGCTCCCCTGATCTATCCGCCGCAGTATGTGGCGGCCGTAATTGCGCCCCAGATGGAGGGACGGATGGTGTATGTGGGGTATTTCAATAATGTTTTCTTAAGCAGTGACCAGGGGCTGAAACTGAACCTTGCACCTTCTACAACGGTTGTGACGCAGAATAACCAGACCTTCCTCGGAAATCCCGGCGGCCATACGCTGGTGGTGCTCTACAGTCAGACGACCCGGAGCATTCCCCCGCAGACCACGCCGGACAAAGTCATTGTTCTCTGTGGGCAGTAAGTGGTGTATGCTGTAAACGGGCGGGCCTGTCAGACCTCTGACCGGGAATGACGGGCCGTCCCTTTTTAGAATTTCACAAAACGAGGTGTCCGGTTTTCAAAAACGGTATAATATCGAAAGCCGCAGTTCTTTAAAACCTCCTCCACACGGTCGAAGGAACGGCAGAGATCCTCCGGACGATGGGCGTCCGAACCCACGGTAACGATTTCTCCGCCCTTTTCGCGGTAGCGGCGAAGCAGCGCGGTGCAGGGATGCAGATCTTTCAGTCCGTAACGGACGCCGCCCGTATTGACCTCCAGCCCGATTCCGTTTTCCAGAAGCAGATCCAGCATTCTCTCAAACAGATCCGCATACTTTTCATAGGAATAGTCCTTATCCTGCCCGGGGGCATAGCGGACAATATAATCCAGATGCCCGTAGACATCAAAGTCCGTGAAGGTTTCCAGATTCTCTATTATAGAAGAAAAATATTCACGGAGCGCTTCTTCCTCACTCCTTCCTTCCCAGAAATAGGGCTGATAGGGATCCCTGCCTGAACACAGATGAGAGGAGCCGATGATAAAATCAAAGGGCTTCGATGTAGCGTAAGCGGCCTGCAGCGGAACAAGATGTGCCTGCAGTCCCAGCTCCACACCGAACAGAATCCGGATTTTGTCCCGGTAGATCTCCCTGTATTTCAGAAGGTCGTATAGATAGGAGTCCGTATTAACCTCAAAGCATCCGGCCGGAGAAATGTCCGATACCGGGAAATCAAAGTCCATGTGCTCTGTGAAGCACATCTGTGTAAGCCCGAGTGCAATTCCTCTGCGGATCATCTCCTCCATCGGAGCATCCGAGTCGCCCGAAAAAGAGGAGTGCAGATGATAGTCGGCATGAATCGCCATAATATTCTCCCTTCTGCCGTCCGGCAATCATATAATAATCGAAAAAGGAGGACGGCCTGACCAGAGTATAGCGCATAAACCGGGAAATGGCAACGAAAAGGAATCCGGGGAAACCAGTGCTGATATTGTGCAGAGGAAAGCCGCAGCGTAGGGGCCGCAATCCGCCTGCCAAATCTGAAATTTTTGTAAAATCTGATCAATTTCCAATATTTTTTGATTTTCGTCTTGATATTTTTAGCTGAATTAGGTACAATGATTTTGCTGATAAAATTTTGTCAAGCATAACAGGACAGGCTGTGCGGCGCATGGCGGTTTTTGTTGTGTCTGGCAGAATGATATAAAAAACATTTTTAGGAGGAATTAAAAATGGCAGTCAAAGTAGCAATTAATGGTTTTGGCCGTATTGGACGTCT
>CAJFMW010000045.1 GCA_904392525.1 uncultured Eisenbergiella sp. | reverse complement strand
CGAAAATACGGTCTGGAAGGTTTTTCTCCAGCTGTTGAAGGAACGGATGCGGCACGGCGCTTTTACCGTAATAGACAGCACGAACATCCGGACAGAAGAGCTGCGGCGGTATAAAAAGCTGTGCGGGGAATACCGCTATCGGGTGTACTGTGTGGATTTTACAGGGGTTCCCCTGGAAGAAGTCAAACGCAGGAATGGAACCCGCGAGCCGTTAAAAAGGGTGCCGGAAGCGGTAATCGAGCGGATGGCCCGCAGCCTGTCCGGCCAGACGATCCCTTCCGGGATCGTCGTCATCCGGCCCGATGAACTGGAACGGGTATGGCTGAAAAAGATCGACCTGTCCGGATACCGGAGAATCCACCACATCGGCGACCTGCATGGCTGTTATACCGTCCTGCGGGAATATCTGGACGGACAGGGCGGGATAAAGGAGGATGAGTTTTATATCTTCCTGGGCGATTACATTGACAGAGGCGTGGAAAACGCGGAGGTCGTCCGTTTCCTGAGTTCCATAGCGGAAAGGAAAAACGTGCTCCTGCTGGAAGGGAATCATGAAGCGTCCCTTTGGGACTGGGCGGACGGCGGGGAAGGCAGGTCGAAGGAATTTCGGCTGCACACCCGCAGGGCGCTGGAAAGGGCCGGGATCGATCCCAAAGAAGTGCGCTGCCTGTACCGGAAATTCGGCCAGTGCGCCTACTATCGCTATGGGGATAGGGATTTTCTGGTCACCCATGGAGGGTTAAGCATCCTGCCGGAAAACCTGACTCTCGTGACAACGGAGCAGATGATGAACGGAACCGGGGAATATGCGGACGCAGACCGGACGGCGGAGACTTTTGTTAAGACTGCCCCGGATTCCTGTTATCAGATCTTCGGGCACCGGAACCCATCCGGCCAGCCGGTGCGCGTCAATGGCCGGGTGTATAACCTGGAGGGCGGCGTGGAGAAGGGAGGCTTTCTGAGATGCGTCCTGGTGGATGGAGCAGGGATTCATCCGGTGGAGATCAAAAATCCGGTCTGGCTCACGCCGGAGCTTCAGGAAAGACAGGCCGTAGAGGATGCGGTGATTCTGCTTCGGGCCGATCCTTATGTGAAAGAAAAACGGTTTGGGAACATCTCTTCCTTCAACTTTACCAGGGAAGCCTTCCGGGAGAAGGGCTGGAACGAACGCACCATCCAGGCGAGAGGGCTGTATTTGGATACCGCACAGAACCGGGTGGCGGCAAGAGCTTACAACAAGTTTTTTAACATCGGAGAACGGCCGGAAACGAAATGGAGCGCCCTGCAGCAGAACCTGCAGTTTCCGGTAAGCTGCTATGGGAAGGAGAACGGCTTCCTTGGGATGGTCTCCTGGAATGCGGAGAAGGAAGCGCTTTTTATCACCACAAAATCCGACCCGGAAGGGATCGCGGCGCAGTGGTTCCGCAGTCTGCTGCATGAAAAGGCCGGAGAGGACGGTATCCGGCGCATGAAAGAGTATCTGAAAGCCCATCCGGTAACGCTGGTTTTTGAATGCGTGGATATGGAACAGGATCCCCATATCATCGAATATCCGGAAAACCGGATGATCCTTTTGGATATTGTGGCCAACCGTATGGAATATAAGAAATATCCCTATGAAAAGCTGTGTGAAACGGCCCGTCTGCTGGGCTTTGCCTGCAAGGAGCTGGCCTGCACCCTTCCAGACTGGCAGTCCTTTGCCGCCTGGTATGCAAAGGTGAATGAAAAGGATTATCTGTATGAAGGACGGCGGATCGAAGGCTTTGTGATCGAGGATGCGGCGGGAAGGATGGTGAAGCTGAAGCTGCCCTATTATAAATTCTGGAAGCAGATGAGGGGGATGGCAGAGGAGATCGCCCAAAAAGGCGGGATCGACAGGCGGCATACGCGGCTGGACGCCGAGGGAGAAGCCTTCTGCAGATGGGCGACGGCGTTGTATCAGAAGGAAGGCGATAAACCGGAACCGTGGAATATCTGTGAGCTGAGGAGAAGGTTTCTGGCAGAAGCAACAGGAAACAAAGATAGATATTCATAACAGCCTGTGCTATACTGTCAGTAAGAAAAGACTGTCCGGCTGGATGATTTGAGTGCAGATTTTGAGGTGATAGGATGTGTACGCAAAATGAACTGAATCTGATTCTTAGAAAAATAGCAGAGGTATACCGATCGGTGTATGGAGAGGAGATTGTAGGCATTTTCCTGTATGGCTCCTATGCCAGAGGGGATTATCAGCCGGATTCTGATATTGACGTGGCTGCGATCGTGCGTGGAGAGCGACGTTCTCTTCAGGACAGGTTAAAGAAGGTCTGGGATGTTTCTGCTGACCTTGAACTGGAATATGGAACCATAGTGTCCCCAACCGTAATTCCATATGAAGAATATGAAAAATATAAAAATGATCTGCCATATTATAAAAATATAGCAAGAGAAGGGGTGAAGATCAGTGCCTGATGTGAAAGAGGAGCTTATGCAATACAGGCTGTCCATGGCAAGAGAACGGCTGCATTCGGCGGAAATCCTTTTACAGGATGGAAGTTATAAGGATTCTATCGGCAGATCATATTATGCCATGTTTACCGCGGTTCGGGCGCTGCTTGCAATGGACGGGCAGGATTTTTCCAAGCATGCCGGTGTGATTGCATATTTCCAGAAAGAGTATATTAAAACAGGTAAATTTGATAAAAAATTTTCAAAATATATCAGTCAGGCTTTTCAGATTAGATAATGTGGATTATGCGGATTTCTTTCTTGTGTCGTCTGAGGATGCACAGGAACAGCATGATAGAGCTTCGGAGCTTCTGGATGCAATAGAAAAATATCTGAACAGACAGTAGTAATTTATCAGAGGAAAGATAAGAAATGAAGAGCAGTTATCTGCCGTCGGGAGGAATCCTGGCATGCAGATGACTGCTCTTTTCTGCGTCATTGCAGAATGATGGGATCCGGATATCCCATCATCAGAAACAGGAGGTACGGAAAATGAAGAACAGGGAATGGATGGAAAAAGTAGCAGCTGATCTGCAGGGATTGAGCAATTACGCTGCAGTGAAAGACCGCCTGGCTGTCAAACTGACAGGACGGGCTGGAAATGAAGAGATCCTGGAAAAGCTTCCCCATCACGATATGGAAGACATGGCGGTTATTTATAAAATACGGATTTATGGCGACGCCTGCAAAACTGCGCTGGCGGCTGTGACAAATACCATGCTGAAACAGTATGGCATAACTGCGGAACAGCTCCACAGGGATGCGGTGGAAGCGGCTTCCGCCCATCAGCCATATGTGATCAGAACCATGGCCGAGACGCTGAATGAATTATGCGGCTGTACATGGAAACAGGAAGATGCCGTTCCCATGTATGTTGCGACCAATAAGGAACGGATGAACGGCGCGAGTGTCCTCGTGTATCCGGATTTTATGGAAACGGCGGCAGAACGTTTGCGGGACAGCTTCTATGTGCTGCCCTCGTCGATCCATGAAGTCATTCTTCTTCCGGAAAAATTGGGGCATGACATACAGGAGTTACAGGCCATGGTCCGGAATATCAATGCTGATATCGTTGCGCCTGAAGACCGGCTCAGCAATTCTGTTTATCATTATGACAGAAAAGAGCATCTGTTTGAGCTGGCAGATAAATATAAGATGCGAATGAGGAGTTAAGATGCTGCGTTGGCCGCAACAAATATGGCAGAAATGCGGCAAAGGCACACGGGGCGGCAGCAGGAATTCACTCCTGGAGCCGCTCCTTTATTTTTTCCCAATATCCATGTATACTGCCGCAGAATTTCCCTGAGATATCATTTTCCCGGAAAAGCGCCGCGAGCTGGTCGGCTGCGGCCCATTCCAGGCTTCCGTGGAGAAAGAAGGCGCGTATCATGAGGATAACGGATACCAGAATGCCAATGAGGACAAAGGGTTTACCCAAACGGAAAACGGCTGCGGCATGGATCAATATGGAAGCTGGTTCCCTAATCCGGTCTGCCAGGCTGGCGAGGACCGCACCGGCCACCAGAAAAACCAGAAGGACAGAAGCGGTCAACTGCCCGCAGACAGAAGGCGGCAGCATGGGAAGATAATAAGGAATGTGGAGAGAAAACGGAGGAAATTCCTGAAATGCAAGCCCGTTTTTCCCTGTGAGGAAAGAAGCATCTTCCGTATTTTCAGGCAGACTTTGTGCTGCGCAGACCAGGATCCGGTTCCGTTCCGTCTGCAGCCTGTCCATCAGCCGCAGGCAGAGACGTTTTACATCTGCCCGGGTACGGATTTTTTCCCGGATGGCCAATTCATCCAGGAAGTCTATATCCAGGAGCTGGCCGTAAAAAGCGAGAAACAGATCTGTTGATTCTTTAGAGAGTCGGTCGATCTGGTCAAATGAATTCATAGATACGTCCCTTCCTTTCACATAAATCAGATGACAGAGGCCGGATTACAGAAGGCGGAATCCCTCCTGGATGGCAGCTCTCAGGTGAATCCTGCATTTTATTTCCTGATGATTAGATATTATACAGGCCCGGATAGACAGAAGCTGTCTGTCCGATAAAGAATGCATAAATATTGACAAACACTTTGCTACTGCATATAATGAAAGCGAAAATTTTATGAGTGAGGAGATGGTCTGACCATGAAAGAAACTGCAAAAAAGAAGGGTTTCCTGTCTGAACTGCTGGATCAGGATACCCTGATCCACAAGCTGCTGACCTATGGCGTCGCATTGGCGCTTCTGGTGGTATGCTTTGTGGTCTCACGGAGCGTAGAGGAGGTATCGCCTGCGCTGGGTACGGTGATCCTGGTATTCCTGCTTTATTATGCCTTCCTGTCCAGACGTATCCTGGAAACGCTGATCTTCGGCGCTCTGATGGGGATCGCGCTGCTGTACGGATCCGGCGGGGCGGGAGGCCTGGTGGACGGCGCGCAGGAAATGTTCTACGGCATTATGGAGACGGACGATTATGTGTGGCTTCTTCTGAACTGCGCCATGCTGAACATCGTGGTCCGGCTGCTGAACAAGTGCGGCGCTACCTATGCCTTTGCGGATATCATCCGTAAGCATACCAAAAACGCCAAACGCCTGAATCTGTGGACCTGGCTGATGCAGTTCCCCATGTTTTTTGACGACTATATGCACTGCATGGTACTGGGCAGGGTCATGACGCCCATCTATGACCGGGAAAAAGTTCCCCGTGAAGAGGGCGCGTTCATCATCCAGACTACCGCGGAGCCTATCCGCGCCCTGTTTCCCTTCACCGGATGGACGGCTTTCATGGCCGGCCTTTTTGTGATCGAAGGCTTTGTTGACGACTATGGCGGAGGCCTGCTGGCGTTTATCCATACAGTGCCGTACAGCTTTTACTGCTGGGTGGCGATCCTTGGGTCACTGCTGCTTGCTCTGGACGTCCTTCCGAAGGTCGGCGCCATGAAGCATCCGAATCCTGCGCTTTACACGGAGATCGAGGAGCTGAACGATAAAGCCGAAGAGGGGAAACGCCACGGAAACCTTTTTGATTTCTTTGCGCCGATCGTGGCGCTGGTGGTCCTGTCCTATTTTTATGAATGGGATCTGGTTCCCGCGCTTTTCATCGTGCTGCCTGTCCAGCTGATCTACTACATGATCCGCGGCATCATCAATACGGAGGATGTGGAAGAGTGTATCGTTGAGGGCACCAAGGAGCTGGTATACCTGTATATCCTGATCCTGTTCAGCTACATCCTGGGCACTGTTCTGGAGGAAATCTCCTATACGGAATATCTGGTAGGTATTGCGGGAAGCTTTGCGATCCCCGGCCTGCTGCCAGTCCTTCTGTTCGTTGTCTTCTGCTGCTCTGAGGCCGCCATGAGCCTGAACTGGTCGCTGCTTCTTGTGGCGTTCCCGGTGATCATCCCTCTGGCGCTTGAGATCGGCGCGAACCCGTATATGTGCGCCGCGGCCATGATCTCCGCAGGGGCTTTCGGAAATAACTTCTGCCCGGTTTGCGACTTTACGTCCCTTACCGCCACCTCAACAGGATTGCCCTCCGGTTATCAGGCAAGGAACTGCCTGCCCTATTCGCTGATCTTCGCGGGCGTCACGGCTGTCCTGTATCTGATCTTTGGTTTTATTGTTTAAGGAGGGACTGCAATGCTTACGCTGGAAAGTGCTGTCTATAGCTTTGATAAAAATAACGCTCCCATCGCCCACGCCGCCGATGGCGACATTGTGCGCTTTATCACCCAGGATTGCTTCGGCAACCAGATCAAGACCGAAGCGGACCATGAAGACGATCTGGATTTTACCCATACCAACCCTGCCACCGGGCCGCTCTATGTGGACAATGCGGATGTGGGCGATGTGCTGGCGGTAGACATCCTGGATATTCAGGTGGCGGACCAGGGTGTGATGATGACCCTGGAAGGGTACGGCGCTCTGTGGCCCACCTGTGAGATCCGGACGAAGATCGTCCCCATCAGGGACGGCTATGCCCATTTCAATGATGTAAAATGGCCCATCGACCCGATGGTTGGCGTGATCGGCACGGCTCCTGACGGAGAGCCTGTGCCTTCGGGCTATTCCTTTAACGGCGGCGGAAATATGGACAGCCGCCTCATCAGAAAAGGCGCTACTGTCTATTTCCCCGTCCGTGTACCCGGGGCGCTTCTGGCCATGGGAGATCTCCATGCTACCATGGGAGACGGCGAGGTCTGCGAGACGGGGATCGAGATCGCGGGAGAGGTCCTGGTCCGCGTCCGGGTTATTAAGGATTTTAAGCTGAACTGGCCCGTGACGGAAACGGAGGACTTCTGGTTCGTGAATACCAACGGCCGTACCTGCGACATCGCCATCCGGCGCGGTTATGAGGAGATCCAGCGGCTGGTGATGGGCGCTTACGGCTGGGATGCCACGGACACTACCTTCTACCTTTCCGCCCAGGCGCGCCTGGAAGCCAATCAGGCCGTTCTGGATGAAAACGAGACCGATGAGGAAGGGGATACCTTCCGGGTGGGCGTGCCAAAGCTTTCCTCCAAGCCGCGGCTCATTCCATGACGGATTGAAAAACTGATTTTTCTGAAAAATGATAGAGGAAAACCCTTCCGGATGTTCGGGAGGGTTTTTTCATGCCTTGTTTTATGGAGGAGGAAGTATGTCTAATTTTCCTGCCTAATCATAGGAGCAGTAAGCGTTATAATGACAAAGATTATAGTCTTATCAGGAGGAAGAACTTGAAATGAAAAAGAAAAAAATTGGTTTATTGTTGACGATCTGTATGCTGTCCGGGCTGATCGGCGGCTGCGGCGGCGCTCCGAAGAGCGGCAGCAGCGCCCGTATGGCCAATAATGAAGTACAGACGGATTCCAGCAGGGAAGAAAAACGTGAACCGCTGGATAAAGCCATTCTGGCATATGGCAGTTCTTATTCTTCCGACGGAATTTGGATTTATGACATGGATGGAAAAAAGATAGCAGACCGTCCTGACCTTACCTGGGAGGGATATTTATCGGAAGGAAAATTTGTATTTTTTGAAGGGGATAATTATGGCGTCATGTCCATAAATGGAGACGTCATTGCAGACCCCATATATGACAGGGACAGTTACAGGGATGAAGTCGGATATCTGAAGGGGCTTATCTATCAGGAGGGCCTGGCTGTGATAGTGGAAAACGGAAAATGCGGATATATGGATGAAAAGGGTAATATCGTGATAGAGCCCCAGTTTGACAGGGCGGACCGTTTTTCATCAGGTCTGGCACGCGTGAAGATCGGAGAAAAATACGGTTATATCGATCCGTCAGGAAATATCGTGATAGAAGCGGAATATAAATACGCGGGTTCTTTTTCAAACGGCCTGGCACAGATAGAGGATTCTGACGGCGAATGGGGGATCATAAATACGGCGGGAGAACTGGTACAGGGCGACGGAGTATCGCCTGTCAGCCCGATCTCCTATACCTTTGATTTTCATGACGGACTGGCTCTGGTTGAGGTGGACCAGCATTATGGATATATCAATGAAGCAGGCGAAATGGCGATAGAACCGATCTTTACAGAGGCATATCCTTTCATTGACGGTATTGCCCGCGTACAGGTATATCTGGAAGACAGGGGCAGTGTTTATGGATATATCAATACGGAAGGAGAATATGTGATAGAGCCTCAATTCAGGAATGCCCAGGATTTCAGCGACGGACTGGCCTATGTAAGCTACAGCAGTCTGGACGACAGCCTGGATAAGGCTTATATTGACACTTCAGGGAACCCGGTCATCGAATTTGACAGCGATTCCGTTATTGATGCGTTCCCCTTCAGCGACGGTATGGCGTTGGTGCGCGAAACGACGGCATACTATATCGATAAACAGGGAAATAAAGCGGTCGATCTGGCAGCGTTGGAAACAGGTTTCGGCTATTACCAGGGAGAATATACGGGAGGATACGCCGTACTGATGCTGGATGATGGAAAATGCAAGTTGATCGACAAAGAAGGAAATTTTGTTTTTGACGGTGATTTTACCACCATATATGACGACTATATCGAGAGCGACGGGATCGTCATCCTTTATATGGAAGACGGGAACAAAGGCGTGGCCAGGCTTGATGGCTCCTGGGTGGTCGAACCTGGCGATTATGAGGAAATCTGCATTGTCAATGCTGAGAATGATTATGAAACCAATGCGCTGGAAGGTGTGCTGCATTAATGGCTTTGGGGAGATATCATCAGGTTTCAGAAAAACAGACGATCCGCAAACATAACAGTTAGGAGACAGGAAATGAACGGGAAGAGGAGAGGTAAAATATTTTTTCTTTGTATATGTCTGGCAGCAGTCCTCACCGCATGTTCGGCAGGCGAAGATGCTGCCTATGTGGGAGATGGCAGCTCGGAAGCGGCTGCTGCATCATCGGAAGCGGCTGCTGCATCATCGGAAGCGGCAGCTACATCAGAGGAGGATATAAGCGTAAATGTAGAGGAAGAAGCGGAGAAAGGAGAGGAAGCTTCTTCCACGGAACTGGTATATACCGATAATATGACAGGCGTTACGGAGGATGGTTTCCATTTCTTCACCCGGGCAGGCTATGTTTTTATATCGGGCATACCGGATGGTACCAGGAGACTGGAGATCCCGGAAGAGCTCGGCGGAATGCCGGTCGCCGGGATCGATGAGCTTCGCTGGGGAGATCTGGAAGAAGTGGAAGAAATCGTTATTCCGGAAAGCTGTTTCTGGATCGCGGAGGACGATATCCTGGGAAGCGAGTGGTTTCACAGACAGTATGATCTGGAAAATATGGTTGACGCAAACGGGGAACCTTTGGGAGACTATCTGTATTGCGGAAATGTTCTGATCGGATATACGGGAGAGGATACCGTATTGAATATCCCCGAAGGGACG
The DNA here is from genome assembly GCA_904392525.1 of uncultured Eisenbergiella sp. Classification (GTDB taxonomy): domain Bacteria; phylum Bacillota; class Clostridia; order Lachnospirales; family Lachnospiraceae; genus Eisenbergiella. The sequence continues at coordinate 7,875 of CAJFMW010000045.1, read as the reverse complement.
CTGGGAATCGGGACGGGGGCATTTGACATCAGCCTGCTCAGAGAAGAGATCACGGACATCACTTTTCCGGAAGGGCTGATCGGCCTGGCCAGACAGTCCTGCTTTGCACTGCATGATCTGGTAAGACTGGAGCTGCCGGAAACTCTTGAAATCATAGGCGAGGAGGCATTCAAAGCCTGTCATGTTCTGGGAAATGTGACTCTCCCTGAAGGGATTAAGATTGTGGATGCGGGAGCCTTCAATGGAACGCCATGGCTTTCGGAACAGATCCGGGGATCGGAGGATGAGTTCGTGCTGATCGGGCCCGGTACGCTGGTATCCTACAACGGAACAGAGGAAGATGTTGTGATCCCGGAAGGGGTGGTTACCGTAGATGAAGGAATATTCAGCGGCGATGAAGAGATCAGAAGCGTCGTCTTTCCCTCAACGGTTTATTCCGTAGGCCTGGCGGCATTCCGCGACTGTACCGGCTTGGAAACGGTGGAACTGAATGAAGGGCTGCGCATGATAGGAAACGGCGCATTCACAGGCTGCCCCTGTCTGGAAACGCTGGAGCTTCCTTCGACGGTATGGGTAGCAAGCGGAGACTGGTATGACGAAGGGACAGAGATTACGGGAAAGGATTTGGAAGAGGTCTGCCCCTGGTGATGCATTTTTATTATTCACAACATCTGAGAGGGAGAGATAAGGAAATTGAATAGAATATACAGTATAGGGATCCTGCTTTTGGCGATTGTTATTTCCGGCTGCAGCCAGGAAACGAAGGTTCTGGATGAACTGAAAGGGCAGATCGTGCCAGAGAATTATACAGTTTCTGAAGAAAATGGAGCTTTGCTGGCCGAAGTCCGTGTTTCCATGCCGGACTACAGCCAGATCATGATGGAGTGTATTCAGGAAGCGGAAGAGAACAGTGAGGATGAAAAGGACTTTCAGGATCAGCTTTACAGGCTGACGAAACAGAGATGTGCACAGGATGGTTCGCAGATTCGGCGCAGCATCACCATAAACCTTTCCGAACTGGATGAAAATAGGGAAATGGAGGATTGGACGGAAAAGGATATATTTCTGTCTGCCAGGGAAGCGGCTTTTGAAATGGAAGAGGAAGAACTCTGCCTGGAGATAATCGCTTCTGATTATCAGGGAAATATGGAAGGAAGAGAGGAAGAAGGACAATGATGAAACGTCTGGCTGCAATGTTTCTGTCTTTTATTATTCTGATTTTATTGCCTGCGGAATCTGTTCTTGGAGCTGAAAGCAACAGTCAGGATGATTATCTGGAAGGGCTGTTCCAACGGTATGAAAGTCATTTAGAGGAGGAGTATTCCGTTTATGGGCTGACTCTCGATAGCAATTATTCCTATTCTGTCTGGGCAGAAGATGTTGAAAAGAAGAATATAGCTTCCCATGCAGTTTTATGGGCAGCCCATAAGCTGATGGGAAAAGAAATCAATACTGCGGCATACGTCGATGCTCTGTGCAAGATCCTTTCCATGATGGAAAAGGGGTTTGTACAGACTACAGATGCGCAGGCGTCTTACTCTGTAGAGAAATCCATGGGTGAAGCAGCAGTTGGCGTAGCAGAGACTACGATCAATGAGTTATTAGGGTCAGGTTTTCTGAAAGAAGTCGGGAACGTCGTAAAAGATTATCAGAATATTCTGGAACTGGATAAAATCGTAAGTCAGGTGGTGGAATCTTCTGAAGAAGCCGCGCTTGTTACGAGTTATGGAGAGATCTATAAAAAGAAGATGGTGTTCCTCTCTACGGTTGCAGATTATACAGACAATGAGGTACTAAGGGAAGCGGCAGTTGATCTGATCCAGGCCAGTAGCCTTCAGTTTCTCTGCATTTTGGAGAATTATAAAGAGGCGGTTGCCACAAAGGCTTTTAATCTGGGATGGGATCTCGTAAATCCTTCGGATATGGAGCCTTTTGAACAGTTTTTTGCAAAAATGGCTGAAGGGATCCCAGGAGAGAATATTGCCTTGACGTTATCAAAAATGGGCAAATACATGGGATTGGTAAATATCGGATTTAAAATCGGTGGGGAAATTGCCAATGTATTTGCCGGAAATACCATGGAGCTGTTTCGGGAAATGAGGATCATGGAAGAAATCGGGGATGCCCTGAGCGAGGCCATCCTGAAAAATGCGGATAAGGGTCTGACAGAGAATTCGCCGGATGTTCGATATGATTCCATTTTTTTAACGGTGACCTGTGGGGAAGCTCTTACCTATGTAAGACTCAGAGGGGAATACTGTTTTAAAGAATCCGTAAAAGACCAGTTTGAAGATGCGGGAGACCTGGATCAGGCTTTTGAAGAAACTACCGTTTCCTTAAATCAGTATTACGATTCCCTTTCCAGGATTTTCCCAGAAGACGGAGGGAAAGTTTCTGTGTGGGCGCACACATATTCCTATTCCAGCCAACGCATCAGCGGGACGATCGGCGTACCGGAGGTCTACATATCAGGCAGGGAGGATGTTGCGCAGCGAATCAATGAAAGCCGGTGGATGCAGAATATAAGAGAAGAAAATGAGAAGCAGCTGGCATTTTCAGAGGGAACAGCTCAGCTCCCGGAAGGGTTAACCTTCAATTATGACAGTTGGGTGGAAAATGTTTTTAGTGTTTCGCAGGCGCTATCAATCAGTATGTGGAATTATAATTATTGGGGAGGAGCACATGGAATCCATGATATTATTTCAGGCTGTTTTGATACCGTGACCGGAAATAAACTTACTCTGGAGAACTTGTTGGAGGAAGAAAATCCTTCCGCAAAGGAAGAACTGAAAATATTATTAGTGGAAGCTTTGAATGAAGCGATGAACCAGATGACAGGAATGACAGCAGGGGCGGATGAGACCATAGAAAATTTCCTGGAGGATAGAGAGAATCAGGATGATCGGTGGTCTTTCACAGACAAAGGTTTTCAGGTATTTTTTGGTGTGTATTCCATGGGGCCTTATGTGAATGGCAGCACCCGGATTTATGTCCCGTACAGCAGCCTGGACGGAATATTCAAGAAGGAGTACCTGCCGCAGGAACGGAGTACTTCCACACAGGAAGGGGAAGCTGTGATCTTCAATGAAACAGACGTGGAAAAAAGCGGAATAGCTTTAGAGGAAATGGATGTTTTCGGGATCCGGGAAGATTCTTCTTTTGCATTGACAGGTTCCCAAACGCCGCTTTATGACCTGTCCGTTGTCGATGAGACAGGATCTAACGGAATGATCCTTTATTATACCAGTGAGATGGATGGCAACGATCTGGTCTGGCTTTCCGATGTGCAGGTAGAAAAAGAAGCCGCCGATAGAAAGATTACAGTTTATCATACCAGTCCGTCCTTGGGAGAGTGGCAGGTTCTCAGCAGGAATCTGATCCATGGAAACCAGTGCCAGACAGTTCAGGAATATCCATAAATAGTTTTGTGATTTTGTATTCGGATACTGAGCATTAAATCTGAGATACATGAATGAAAGATCCGAAAGGAGCATACATATTTTGAAAAAACAGACGAAATGCAGGGGACTTGCCCTTTCCCTGGCTCTTTCCCTTTTGCTCTCAGCCTGCGGAGCTTCCGGGAAAAATCCAATCGCAGGGATTAAGGAGCAGATGGGGCAGGCCCAGGCATCAGAAACCGCTCCAGAGTATGTCGGTACGGAGTTTGAAAAGGATTTTATCAGGCAGCACATCGATTATATCGAAAAAGGAGATTTTTCAATCCTTGTGTCCGATGAGGGAAACACCGCCGCCAACATGGCCGGCAACTATGAAGAATGGGGGCTGGATACAGTCCATAAAACCTGGGAAACCGTTTCAAATGTAGCCATGATTGTCGGAGACAGCAAGATTGATCTGACCAATGAATACGAAGTGCTCTTAGGACAGCTGATCCAGGAAAGTGTTTCTTCCGAAACCTTCCAAAATGCCAGCTATTCTGGTCATTACGCCGCATGGCGGACACTCCTGACGGATATGAAGGAACTGTTTGGCACAACAGGAAAAGCGGTGGAGACAATCCCGACGCTGGGAGTTGATGAGACCGAGAAAATACTGAAACAGATCGATGATCTCCTCGTGCTCCTCCAGCGGTTAGAGGGAGCTAAAAAAGGGGAGACCATACGGGTATTTGAGAAAGAGACCGAAAAGCTGAAAAACAATATCAATAATATGATCGGAGAGGATGGCCAGGCGCTGATCAAAACCATAAAATCAGAAGCGAAATATGGAGCTTCCTATCTGGGACTCCTGGGTGACAGCCTAGATGATTTTATGGACCAGTATGTCCTGATCCAGGCCTATCTGTCGGCCAGTGAGGAATGGACCCGGGGCTGGGAGGCCATCGCGGCGTGTATGGAAGGGAAAAACGACCGCGACACGCAGAAAATGAGCGAGGCCCTGAATTCTCTCCTGACACAGTTTGAAGACAGCAGCAGTGATCTCTCCGCTGTTCTGATCCGTACCGCCGGATCGGAGGTAGAAGATAACATAATAGAAGCAATGCATGGATACGGACTTGGCGTTTTGGGAGAAGCGCTGGATAAGATCCCCATTATGAAGGCAATCCGTAAGAGCATGAAAGACGGTAGATATCTATCCAATTCCCTGCTGAACGTGGACGATATCGCTTACTATGGACAGATGGTCATGGGAACCGGGATCGCAGGAAAATATGCCGAACAGGCTCTGGAAGACGCTGCGGACCGTCTCCTTGTGGAGCCGACCTATGAAAATGCCCTGCTCTTTGACGAGCTTTTCCATATTTACCGCAGTATTCAGATTTCCGCCTGCGACTATGCCATACAGTATTACAATGCCATCGCGGATAGCTCTGTTTCCCATACGTTCAAATATACCTCTGACGACGAGGTCGCCTATACCTGGCAGCTGCAGGTTTCCAGGCTGGAGTGGGAAGGATATGACTGTCATAGAAGCTTTTATTACAGCTGGCTGGAAAATGAGCTGACGGCAGCCGGAGGGTTGGCAAGTGACCAGGCGCAGGCTTCAGAAACAATGGAGCTTCTGGAGCTGGGGAAAAAAGAAATCCGGGATATGGATTACCAGATTGCCCAACAGCCCGGATGGGATGCCAGACGTGGGATTTTAAGCACCGTGATCCGGGATTTTGATGGGGACGGGCAGGAGGATATGGCACTTCTGGAAGTAGAACCGGAGGAAGACATCCTTATTGAACGGATCCAGACAGAGGTACCGCTTAGCGGACCCGGGCAAAAACTGTATCTGTCGCTTTATACGATCGAAAATGGGGATGTTTCCTGGAAGGACACGATGGATATTTACAGCATGAACAATCTTCAGGATCTGGATGTGAGGATCTTTACCTTCGATAAAGAGGATCAGGATTCCCCCGGGGTATCCCTTTTCCTGCAGGCAAATTATAATATGCTGCCGTCCAATTACGGTACGCCGACCTATGCGCTTTACCGGTATGACGGGGAACAGGGAAAGATCCGTGAGCAGTTCCATCTTCAGCAGACCACCGGCGGCAGCATGGACCAGGGATATGAAATGGCAGTCTGGAACGAGGAAACGGGAACCTCTGATAGAAACCTGATCTGGGAAACGAATGATGCTTCCGGTATCAATAACGGCATCTATAGTCAGAAAGCCGCCAATACCAAAGAGGCCTTTGAAATGGCCCTGATTGACAGAGGGCTTCCTGATCCGGAAGCCGCGGCAGATGGTCCGGAGATGGAAAGCCCGGACGAGCTCTGGCCTGACTATTATCCTTCCTGGCTGGGGGCAGAAGGAATGGAAAATGTATGTTCCATAACCGGCGGCGGAACCAGCGGCCGTTCTGATACCGGTTATGAATACTGGATGGATTTTTACGATAGCAGCAAGCTGCGGGATATGCTGCAGCAGGATTAAAGAAACGACTATAGATTGATTATAAGCGGGACAGACAGCCTTTTCCAGCTGTCTGCCCCGTGTTTGCGTTTTGGCTATCTTTTATATGATTTCTTTTTTTAGCCTGCTCTGTGTCAGGATATATTCCTCTACTGATTGTCTGGGTATTTTCCATGTTTTCCCGATGCGAAATGCTTTGATTGCATGGGAATTCAATAATTTATATGCTGTGTTACGGCCGATTAACAGGCATTCGCACAGCTCTTCAATGGTTATCAGCTCATTTCCACAGTTATACATATAAAAATGTCCTTTCGTTTGATTACTTTGATGTTGTAATGATTTTAAATTTTACAGACATTATTGTAAAAGAAAAATCAGATATAACACTAAAGTAAACAAATCGGAAAGGAGAAACGTTATGAAACGAATGTTAATGGAAGGTAATGAAACGAGTCAGGTATTACCTTTTGCATACTTGTTATATTATATATGCTGCACTTCTTAATGATAGATGAAGCGTAGCGAAGATATCATTAAGAAGTGCAGCATGTAATAAACAAATAGTTAAATTATCTATCTATATAAAATATTCTATATACAGGAGAATATAAAATGAAAAATTATAACATTGAAAGAAGAAATTTTAAAACACAGAATATCAGTATTAAATGTTCTCAAAATGAGAAAGAAAGGATAATCAGAAATGCTAAAAAACAGAATAAATCTATCAGCCAGTATGTGGTGGACTGTGCTATGGCTGCTCAGGAAAACAGGAAGACCAGGGATAAGAAGAGAGCTTCCCAAATGGTATGCAATCAGGTTCTGCTGGAACAGCTGAAAAACATTTTGGCTCAAAGGCCGGACGATGCAGAAGTGAATGAAACAATGAGATTATTGGAAGAAGGGATGAATCGGTTATGGGAAAATTAGTGCAAAAAACCAGAGGTACTTATGTTAACGATGACGCTGTTGAAAATGTAATCCGCTATGTGACAAGAACAAGAGCAAACGAGGACAGGAGGAACGAGCTTATTTTCTTTGGAGGAGCAGGAGTCGCTCAGGAACCGGAGCAGATGATTACGCAGTTCAAATATATCCAGAGGGCATTTCGCTCCAGCGCTAATCTGGGGAAAAAAATCACCCATGAAGTATTTTCATTTCATCAGCAGGAAATGCAGGAATTAGACCTGGATAAACTGATGAAGTTTGCCTATCGCTGTGCGTTCCATTATTACAGCCTAGGATATCAGGTTGTATACGCCTTGCATTATAATGAAAATCAGAAATATCATATCCATTTCGCTGTAAACGCAGTGAGTTATTTGAATGGAAAAAAATGGCACAGCAGCATATACGATCTGGCAATGCGCGAAGGCCTTTTTAACAGATATCTATATGAGGCAAAAAACGGCCTTATACCAATACAGCTATGCAGCCAGCCATTCAGTTCTCCTGTCTACTTTGGCTTGTATTCAGGAAGGAGCAGAGTATGAAGAAGAAATATTATGTCGTCCTCAGAGGACGGCAGAGAGGTATCTTTGATAACTGGGGAGACTGTCAGGATTCCATTGCCGGATATAAGGGTGCAGACTATCAGGGATTTTGCGATCTGGAAAGCGCTGCGGAATATATGGAAGGAAATATGTATCCTTCGGGAAGGTTTCTGATGGCTTTCCGCGAAAGATGGAAATGCTATCATAATTTCGATGAATTCATCAATGCTGTTTCCAACGAATATTAAAGCGGAGGCCATAGATGGCAAGATAGTAAAGAAAATGCAGGGCAGATCAGACATCTGCCCTGCATGGATAAACAGATCGGAAGATTCATTTGACGTATGGGATGATTTCCGTAATAAATTTCTCCACAGTGCGAAGCTGGGTACAGGACAGGGTATCCAGCTTTTTATTAATTTCCTCCCTCACTTCAGAGGTGTCCTGCTGTTCAGGCTTTTCAATCTCTATAATATCCTCGATTCCAATCTGAAAAATACTGCAGAGA
>CAJFMW010000044.1 GCA_904392525.1 uncultured Eisenbergiella sp. | reverse complement strand
TCGTATAAAAACCTCCGGTGGATCGCACTGCGGCGGAAAGGAAGATGTCGCTTACGCGACCCGCCGCAGGCGGAGAATCCCGCAAGCGGGATTCTTTTTCATGGCGTTCCACTCTGACTCCGCCTCATCCTGCAGGTTACCATTTCATCTATGAAAAGGAGAAGAAGTTATGGCAGCAAACAAAGAAATTCCCTACAAAATTTATCTGGAAGAGAATGAGATGCCGAAGCAGTGGTACAACGTGAGAGCGGATATGAAGAATAAGCCCGCGCCGCTCCTGAATCCGGCAACCTTAAAGCCCATGACGTTTGACGACCTGCGCGGCGTGTTCTGCGACGAGCTGGTGAAGCAGGAGCTGGACGACACCACCGCCTATATGGATATCCCGGAGGAGATTCAGAAATTCTACAAGATGTACCGTCCTTCTCCGCTGGTCAGGGCTTACTGTCTGGAGGAAAAGCTGCAGACTCCAGCCAAGATTTACTATAAATTTGAGGGCAATAATACCAGCGGAAGCCACAAGCTCAATTCCGCCATCGCCCAGGCCTACTATGCGAAAAAGCAGGGCCTGAAGGGCGTGACCACGGAAACCGGAGCCGGACAGTGGGGAACCGCCCTTTCCATGGCCTGCGCCTATTTTGGCCTGGACTGCCAGGTATATATGGTAAAGGTTTCCTATGAACAGAAGCCCTTCCGCCGTGAGGTAATGCGTACTTACGGGGCGAAGGTGACGCCTTCGCCCTCCGATACCACGGCGGTGGGAAGAAAGATCCTTGCAGAGCATCCCGGAACCGGCGGCAGCCTGGGCTGCGCCATTTCCGAAGCGGTGGAAGCGGCCACCAGCCAGGAGGGCTACCGTTACGTGCTGGGCAGCGTGCTTTCTCAGGTGCTTCTGCATCAGACCGTGATCGGCCTGGAAACCAAGACTGCTATGGATAAGTACGGCATCGTTCCCGACATGATCATCGGCTGCGCGGGCGGCGGTTCCAATCTGGGCGGCCTGATCTCCCCGTTTGTGGGCGAGATGCTCAGAGGGGAAAGAAACTATGAGATCATCGCGGTGGAGCCCGCTTCCTGCCCGAGCCTGACCCGCGGCAAATATGTGTATGATTTCTGTGACACCGGAATGGTCTGCCCGCTGGCAAAGATGTACACCCTGGGCAGTAACTTCATCCCTTCGCCCAACCATGCGGGCGGCCTGCGCTATCATGGCATGAGCTCCATCCTCTCCCAGCTGTATCATGACGGTTATATGACCGCCCGCAGCGTGGAGCAGACCGCGGTATTTGCGGCGGCAGAAGAGTTCGCCAGAGTGGAAGGCATCCTGCCCGCTCCGGAAAGCAGCCATGCGATCCGCGTCGCCATCGACGAGGCGCTTAAGTGCAAGGAAACCGGCGAGGAGAAGACGATCCTGTTCGGCCTGACCGGAACCGGCTACTTTGACATGGTGGCTTATGAAAAGTACAACAACGGCCAGATGACCGATTATGTTCCTACCGACGCGGACCTTCAGGCAGGCTTTGACCTGATCCCGAAGTTCCCGGGAAATGAAATCTGAGCCGAATAGAAAACAGACAGAGAAAAAGACAGATAAACGGACAGCCAGACCGCCTGATGTACAGCGGCCGGGCTGTCTGTTTTTGGGTAAAAATCCCGGACGGCGGCGATGCGGACTGGCACAACTGTATGCACGGGGACATCGACATCATGGTGCAAACAAAAATAAAAAAGGTCTATAAATTTATAGATAAGAATGGACGTATGATATAGAATAAAAGGAAAAAGAAAGCATTGAGAAGAAAAGGAGGACAACTCCACCGACTGAAATGCCGCCTTTGGCGGCGGGAAAGAGGGAGAAATGGAACTGAGAAAATATCGTCCGCAGGACTGTGCGGAAATGGCCCGGCTTTTTTATGATACCGTCCACACGGTCAACGCGGCAGACTATACGGAGGAACAGCTTGACGCCTGGGCGGACGGTCAGGTGGATCTGGAAAAATGGAACGCCTCGTTTCTGGAGCATGATACCCTGGTGGCCGTGGAAGGAAAAACCATTGTGGGCTTCGGGGACATGGACAGCACCGGATATCTGGACCGGCTGTATGTACATAAGGATTATCAGAAAAAAGGGATTGCAGCCGCCATCTGTGACCGGCTGGAGCGGGGAATCCGGAAGCGCGCCGCCTTCCGGACAGAAACGGACGGGAATGCGCGGCAGGCGGAAGGGGAGCGCGTGGGACTGACCTTTACTACTCACGCCTCCATCACCGCACGCCCCTTTTTTGAAAAGAGGGGATACGTGGTGAAGAAGGAGCAGCAGGTGGAACGTCACGGAATCCTGCTCACCAACTTTGTGATGGAACGGACGGAAGTCCTGGAGCTTCTTCGTCTGACCAAAGAAAAGGAGAATGAACTGGAAGCCTGTGCGCAAATTCTGATGAAAAGCTTCGCCCATGCCTGGAACACGAAGGAAGAGGCGGAAGAAACCCTACGGGAGACGCTGGAATCAGGAATTCTGGTCGCCATACGCAGAGAGAAAAAAGTGGCAGGGTTTGTGGGAGCCCATCCGGAATATCCCTTCGGCTGGTAGCTGCATCCTCTGGCCGTTGCGCCGGGAATGCGGGGACTGGGACTGGGAAGCCTGCTTGCCGCCCGGATCGAAAGGGAGGCAATGAGGGCCGGAGCGCTGGTCATGTATTTGGGAACGGACGATGAGGACGGGGCCACCAGCCTTTCGGAAGGGGATCTGTTTGAAAACACCCTGGAAAAAATCAGAGAAATCAAAAACTACAGCGGCCATCCCTATGAATTTTATGAGAAATGTGGATATCGGATCGTCGGCGTGCTTCCGGATGTGAACGGGCCGGGAAAACCCGATATTTTCATGGCGAAGCGACTGACGGAAGAGTGAAAAATAAAGCCGGATGGCTGATTTTTCACCCGGCAGTTTTGTGACGCTTCAGCGAGGAGGAAAAAAATTGAAAGCAGTGGTATATGAAGGAAAGGGAAAACTGGCGCTGGAAGAAAGGCCTGTTCCGAAGCTGCAGGAGGCGACGGACGCCATCATCCGGGTGACGCTGACCACCATCTGCTCCAGCGACATTCACATCAAGCATGGAGCAGTGCCGAGGGCAGTGCCGGGAACCATTCTGGGCCATGAATTTGTCGGTGTGGTAGAAGAGACCGGAGAAGCGGTCAGACGCTTCCGGAAGGGAGACCGGGTTGCGGTGAATGTGGAAACCTTTTGTGGAGAATGCTTTTTCTGCAAAAGAGGTTATGTGAATAACTGTACCAATCCCCATGGCGGATGGGCGATGGGCTGCAGGATTGACGGAGGGCAGGCGGAATACGTGCGCGTACCCTTTGCAGACAACGGCCTGACCGCGATTCCGGATGAGGTATCGGACGAAGCGGCGCTTTTTACCGGAGATCTGCTCTCCACAGGCTACTGGGGCGCTTCTCTTGCGGAAATCCGGCCGGGGGATACGGCGGCGGTGATCGGCGCGGGGCCTACGGGCCTTTGCTGCATGATGTGCGCCAGACTGTACCAGCCTGCGCGCATCATCGCCATCGACGTGGATGACAGCCGCCTGGAGCTTGCCAGAAAACAGAACCTGGCGGATGTCACGCTCAATCCCCTGCGTGACGATGTGGAAAAGGAAGTTCGCCGCCTGACGGAAGGACGCGGGGCGGACGCTGTTCTGGAAGCTGCGGGCGGAAGGGATACCTTCCAGATGGCCTGGAAGATCGCCCGGCCTAATGCGGTGGCCGCCATCATCGCCATGTATGAGGAGCCGCAGACCCTGCCCCTTCCGGACATGTACGGAAAGAATCTGATCTTCAAAACGGGAGGCGTGGACGCCGCTGACTGCGGCAGGATCATGGAGCTGATCGCGCAGGGAAAGCTGGACGCCCGCTGCCTGATTACCCACAGAATCACCCTGGACCATATCATGGAAGCCTATGATGTGTTTGAAAACAGGCGGGACCATGTGATTAAGGTTGCGGTGCGGGTGAACTGAGAAAGGCGGTCTCTGTTTCCTCCGCCTTCCGCAGGCAGTCCGCAGTAGCCCCCGTTCCCCGCTCCAGAAGATCCCCCGGCGTGCCGGAAAAGACCACCTCGCCGCCCTGCTGTCCGCCCTCCGGCCCAAGGTCCAGAACGTAGTCGCAGGCCCGGATGAGCTGCTGGTTGTGTTCCACCACAATGACCGTGTTCCCGGCATCCACCAGCCGGTCCAGCAGGATGAGAAAATGCGCCACATCCTTCGGATGCAGCCCTCTGGTGGGCTCGTCCAGCAGATACAGGCTGCGCCCGGAGGGAGCCTTCAGGAGTTCTCTCGCCAGCTTCAGACGCTGGCATTCTCCTTCCGAAAGCGTGGTAAGGGACTGGCCCAGCGTGAGATAATCCAGTCCCACGTCTGCAAGCAGCCGGAGAATGCGCAGAACGGAGCGGGTGAAAGCGCATGCCGGAGCGGAAGATTCAGGCGTGGAAGCTTCAAACACAGAAAGCGCTTCGTCTACGGACAGATCCAGCATATCCGAGATGGAAAGACCCTGAAAACGGACGGCAAGGACATGATCCTGAAAACGTCTGCCCTGGCAGGCAGGACAGGGCACTTCGCTGTCGGCGAAGAATACGAGATGATTGCGCACGGTGCCCATCCCCTCGCAGACCTCGCATCTGCCGCCGGGCCGGTTGAAGGAAAAGGCGCCGGCATCGATCCGGGGAAGCTTTTTCCGGGAAGAAGCAGACCCGTCGGCTTCGCTCTCGGAGGAGACTTCTCCATATTCTGCAAACAGCTTTCGGATCGGAGTATACAGATCCGTATAAGTGGCCACGTTGGAGCGCTTCATGCGGTGGGCGGAAGCCTGTCTGACGGAAACGATGCGGGAAAAGGATTCGCATCCCCGGACGATGTTTTCTTTGCCGCTTCGCTGACTGCCTTCGGCCAGAACGGAGAAAACCAGCGTGGATTTACCGGAGCCGGAGGGGCCGGTGACCACGCTCAGACAGCCGGTGGGAAAGTCCGCGTCCAGGTTTTTCAGGTTGTGAAGGCATGCGTTACGGATCCGGATCCGTCCGCCGTCCCCGCGCCGAAAGACCGTTTTCATGGGATGTGCGGCGCGCAGATATTGCCCGGTGACGGAATCCGGATGGGAAAGCAACTCATTCAGCGTTCCCGCGGCGACCACTTTTCCGCCGAAACGGCCGGAGCCGGGGCCCATGTCCACGATATGGTCGGCGGCGCGCATCACATCCGGGTCATGCTCAATGACAAGAACGGTGTTCCCCAGGTCGCGCAGGCGGCGCAGGAGCGAGATCAGCCCCTCCGTATCCTTCGGATGCAGTCCAGCTGTGGGCTCATCCAGAATATAGATCATGCCGGTCAGCTCCGAAGCCAGGGCGGCAGAAAGCTTCAGCCGCTGCAGTTCTCCGCCGGAAAGGGTGGGAACGGCCCGGCTGCAGGTCAGATATCCAAGCCCCAATCTGCGGATGCGTTCCAGCTTGGTGGAAAGATCCGTCAGGTAGTTCTGCACCAGCTTTCTGTGGGCGGCAGGCAGAGAACCGGTCAGAGCGTCGATCCAGTCCGCAAGGGCATCCAGAGAAAACTCGTTGAGCTGAGGCAGTCTGGAACCGCTTACCGTGATTTCTCTGCTTTCCTGCTTCAGCCGTTCCCCGCAGCAGGCCGGACAGGGGGAGGGCTGAAAATAGGCTTCCAGTTCGCCCCGTTTTTCTCCCCGGTTGTTCAGCCTGCGAAAGAGAACCGCTTCCAGTCCCTCAAACCGTCCGCCGGATACGGTCCGCGGCGGCTTTTTTTCCGGAAAGGCCCGGATGATTTCCGCTCCTGAGACACCCTCATACAGAAGGGCCTTCTGCAGCGGATCAAACCGAAGGACGGGGAGGCCGGACGGAACGGCAAGGCCGTAATACCTGCAGGCGGCATAAAAGGCTTCGGTTTGGTATTCGCCGTATTTTGCCTCCCAGAAGCGGACAGCCCCGTCTTCCAGGGACCGGGTCTCGTCAACGGCTGCAGCCCGGTTGAGGGACAGAATCTCCCCCATTCCTTCACAGACCGGACAGGCCCCTTCCTTCGTATTAAAAGAAAAATCGGTTGCGGTGAGTTTTTTCATTTTCTGTCCGCATTCCCTGCAGTACTGGTAGACCGAAAATTCTTTCCCCGCATGGCCGGGACGGGGAGAGGAAACCACCTCCTCCCTGCAGTCCGCCGCGGAAATCTTTTTCCCGCAGTGGGGACAGATGCGCACACCCAGCTTCTCATAGAGCATCCGAAGCCCGGTATAGAGATCCGTTACCGTGCCCACCGTGGAGCGGGGATTGCGGTTCTGGTCGGTCTGGGTGATCACGACGGCGGGAGAGGCGTTCTGCACGCGCTTCACCGCAGGCTTGGCGATTCCCTGGAAGGACATGGCTTCCAGATACTGCCTCTGACATTCCATGTACAGAACGTCGATTAAGAGCGTGGATTTGCCGGAACCGGACAACCCGGTGAATACGGTCAGGCTGCCCCGGGGAATGTCCAGAGAGATATGTCTTAAGTTCTTTTCGGATGCGTTCCGGATGGAGATGGGTTTCATGGATGGCTCCTTTTGTTTTTTTCGTGGCAGGGCAGCGGAGACCATATCAGAAGAGCTGCTTCACTTCACAGTCCTTTTGATAGAAGCAGATTCCATAGGCCAGCACCTCTCTGTAGCCCTCTTCCTGCAGGCCTTCTCTGTAGCGCCGGTCCCTGATTTGAGACAGTGCCGTATCGCAGAGGGAATCCATATCCCGGTAGCTGCGTGCTGTTTTCAACTCAAGAAGGATGGCCCGGCCCTTCAGCCCCGGCGTTTTCAGAATGAGATCGGGCCTTCCCGTACCGGACTCCCGATTGGACAGAATGCGGTAACCCGGCATGTTTTGCAGGACTCCGGTCAGAAAACCGTGATAATAGTTTTCCGCATAGTCATAAAAGCTGATAGATTCCTGGAGCAGCCGGGAGAGTTCTTCCGATATTTTTTCGGTATCTCCGTTTTCCAGTGCGTGAAACAGGGGACGGAGATCCTGTTTTTTCAGATTGGCGGAAAACCAGCCGGTCACAGTGCTCTTATAAATGTGCAGCACCTCCTTATTGGGAATGGCAAGGCTGCAATACTGCGTATCCCAGTCAAGACGGCGCTGGACCTGCTTCAGATAGCCGGTAAAAAGCAGAAAATTCCACAGATTATCCTGGCTTTCATGAATATCCTCATAGGTGATTTCTTCATGAACCGGTTTTTCGATGGTGGAACCGGTAATCAGAAGCTCAATTTCTTCCCGGACATTCAGATCTGCCTGCTCAATGAGCTCCCGGACAATCTGATTGCTGCTGGTATTGGACCAGTAAGGCGCGGGCAGCGCCTGTGGATTGGCGGTCAGCGCATCCACGTAATTCAGGACGCTCCATGGGTTGAAGACCTCTTTATTTCCGAAAAGATATCCGTCATACCAGTCACGGATGACAAGAAAGGCTGTGCTTCGGCCATAATCTGTTGCCATCCGTTCTACTTCCGCAGGGGTAAAGCCGAAATATTCTCCATAATTTTCACTGAGGATGGAATTTACTTTTAAATTATTCAGCCCGGTGAAAATGGATTCCTTTGTAATACGCAGGCAGCCGGTGATGACCGCAAAGTGCAGGGAAGGATTTGATTTCAGGGCGGATTCAAACAGAGAACGGATAAAAGCAGTCATTTCCTGATAGAATCCGGCGAAATAAGCATTTTCCAGAGGAACATCATATTCATCGATTAAAATCACAGCAGGCTGTCCATAATGCTGGTGAAGCATTCTTGAAAGGAAGAAAAGGGCAGTATAATAGTCCTGGTCCGTTCCACAGCGTTCTGTCAGGCGCTGGAAACGGAGCCTGTCAGCCTCTATCGGAATTTCGGGCAGAATTTCCATATGTCTTTGATATTCATCTTCAAGAGCAGTTTTCAGTGCGCCGTAAGCCAGCTCCCAGGCAGGCTGCTTCGCGGATTTCAGAGAAAGCTGTATTACCGGATAACGATTCATCTGTGAGAGAAAGGCATCGCCTGCTTTCATGATATGAAGGCCGCAAAAAAGCCTGCGTCGGTCCGTGTTTTTCTCTTCCGTTCCTGCGTCTTCGAAAAAATACCGGAGCATACTCAGATTTAGCGATTTTCCGAAACGGCGCGGCCGGGTGAAAAGGTTTACCTCCCCTTTCTTTTCAAGCAGTTCACTGATAAGCAGGGTTTTATCTACATAATAATATCCTTTGGAGATTAACTTTTCAAAATCATCAATGCCAATGGGGAGCGGTTTATAAGCCATCGTGTTCTCCTTTCCATGAACCTGATACGGAAAGCCGGTGTGAGCGGACGAATATCCGGAGCCATCCGATTATGAAGATTATACCAGATTACAAAAGGGGTTTCCAGAGAGACAACGCTTGTAAATCCGGGATTTGTAAATGCATGGATTTGTGCTAAAATCATGACAGAAAAAAGGCCGGAATCAGGGAAAAGGGAATCCTGGCACACGTTATTCAGTGTAGTAAAACTGTGTTTTACTACGCTCCGATATGGAGGGAAAAAATGGACGGACATGATATGATCGTAAACCTGAAGAACATCGAATACCATTCCCCGGAGGATCCGGGGCTGAAGATTAAGCGGGCATTTGCGGGGGATAAGGAAATCATCCTTCGGTTTGTGCGGGAGAATTTCAACGAGAGCTGGGCAGGAGAAGCGGAGTGCGCCATTCTGCAGACGCCTTCTCAGTGTTTCATAGCCACGGAGCAGGGAAAGGTGCTGGGCTTCGCCTGCTTTGATGTGTCGGCGAAGGGCTTTTTCGGGCCTATCGGAGTGCTGGAAAGTGAGAGAGGGAAGCAGATCGGAAAATATCTGCTGTTAAAGACGCTGGATGCGATGCGTTCCGTCGGCTATGGCTATGCCATCATCGGATGGGTGGGAGATGCGGAGGGCTTCTACCGGAAAACCGTGCATGCGGAGGTGATTCCTGATTCCGCTCCGGAAAACAGCGTCTACGCCAATCTTGTGAGGATGCTATAGAAAAGCGGTATTCTGGTGCCTTCGGTTGCGGTAGGATGTAGGCGAGTCTGCGATGTAGAGGAGAAGGAGGCGGAGGCGCTGCTGGATACCGCGCTGGAACTGGGCTGCAACTTTTTTGATCATGCGGATATCTATGGGCAGGGCGCCTGCGAGAGCCGTTTCGCCCAGGCGATCCACATGTCCCCTTCTGTGAGGGAAAAAATCATTCTTCAATTCAGGCGTTTTTCTGGGAAATCCGAAATTCCAGGAACTCAATGACGTAATCGGTGAGCTGGCGCAAAAATATGGGACAACGGATACCGCTGTGGCGGCCGCATGGATCCTGCGCCATCCGGCAAAGATGCAGCTGGTGGCCGGAACGACGAAGCCTTCCCGGCTGAAAGAGATCTGCCAGGCTGCGGATCTGACGCTTACCAGGGAAGAGTGGTATCGACTGTATCTGGCGGCAGGTCACATGCTTCCTTAAAAAAGCCTTTTCAACGAAAACAGGACGGATAAAACAGGTACCGCCGCATCGGCAGATGAATGCCGGCGCGGCGGTACTGTTTTGTCCGTTTTTATTTGAAAATAGAATACAGCCGAAGGCTGATTTCCCGTATGCCTTACATGCGCTTCGTAATCAGCTTTGCAGCCTCGCCGCCCAGCATCGGCAGGAAGGCGAGCACAAGCGCCATGATAATCTCGTCAAAAGAGAGGGCCACGGTGCTGAATACCGGGTTCAGGAAAGGCACGTAGATGCTGGCGATCATGAACAGCACGGATACCAGCACGCACTTGTTCAGGTAGCTGTTTTCAAAGACCTTCATCTTAAAGATGGAGGTGGATTCGGAACGTGCGGAGTAAGCGCGCAGCAGCTCGCCCAGAACCAGGGTGAGGAAGCAGGCGGTTCTCGCCACGTCCAGATCGTTGTGAACATACAGTCCGTAGATGAAGGAGCCGAGGGTGCCGAGCGCCAGCGCGATACTTTGAATCAGAACGGCAACCGTCATCTTTCTGTCTACAATAGGCTCCGCAGGATCACGGGGCTTTCTGGTCATGGTGCCGGGCTCTTCCTTTTCCATACCCAGAGCGAAGGCCGGGAAGGCATCCGTGATCAGGTTGATGGAAAGCAGCTGGATGGCTACCAGAGGAGTTGCAAGGTTGGCGATCATGGCCAGGAAAATAACCAGAATCTCACCGATGTTACAGGAGAGCAGGAATCCAACCACCTTGCGGATGTTCGCATAAATGGTACGGCCCTCCGCAACGGCGCGCACGATGCTCGCGAAGTTGTCGTCGGTCAGAATCATGTCAGCCGCTTCCTTGGATACGTCGGTTCCGGTGATACCCATTGCCACACCGATATCGGCATGCTTCAGGGAAGGAGCATCGTTAACGCCGTCACCGGTCATGGCCGCGATGTTGCCGTTTGCGCGTACCGCATCTACCAGACGAACCTTATGCTCCGGAGATACACGGGCGAAAACATTGGTGGTTTTCACACATTCACGAAGCTGTTCATCAGTCATTTCATTGATTTCACGGCCTTCCACTGTTCTGTCGGTTTCAATACCGAGCTGTGCGCCGATGGCGCTTGCAGTGATCTTGTGGTCTCCGGTGATCATCTTCACCTGGATACCGGCGGTCTTGCAGACGTCGATGGCAGCCTTCGCCTCTTCGCGGGGCGGGTCGATCATGCCGACCAGGCCGACGAAGATCAGGTCGTTTTCAGATTCCGGAGAAGGATCCGCCTTGTCCATGAGACGATAAGCGACACCGATTACGCGCAGAGCGGACTGGGCCATATCCTGATTAACGCCGAGGATTTCTTCGCGTTTGGCGTCTGTAAGAGGATTAACGGTTCCATTTTCTTCGATTCTCGTACAACGGCGGAGCAGCTCGTCCGGAGCGCCCTTGGTGTACATGGTGATGGAATCGCCGATTTTGTGGAAGGTGGACATGAGCTTTCTGTCCGAATCAAAGGGAATCTCCTGTACACGGGGATACCTGGCTTCCCATTCGGCTTTCTTCATGCCGTGCTTGTAGGCAAGAACCACCATGGCGGCCTCGGTGGGATCGCCTACGATGGTCTGCTTGTCGGGATCATAGGTGGCGTCGTTGCACAGCAGCGCACCCTCGATCAGGCGGTCCGGATAGGAAGCGGGCGCATTTCCGGCCTCGTCGGTGATCTCGCCCTCCGGGCTGTAGCCCGTGCCGCTCACATTGTAATGGCCGGAAGCATCGTACATTTTCTGGATGGTCATCTTGTTCTGGGTCAGCGTTCCGGTCTTATCCGAGCAGATAACCGTGGTGCTTCCCAGGGTTTCCACCGCGCTTAAGCGCTTGATGATGGCGTTGCACTTGACCATCTTCTGCATGCCCATGGCGAGCACCACCGTAACGACTACGGTCAGGCCTTCCGGAATGGCGGCAACGGCCAGGGAAACAGAGGTCATGAAGATATCGAACAGTTCCATACCGTGGAACAGTCCGAGGATGAAAATGATGACGCAGATGGCGAGACATACGATACCCAGCACCTTGCCCAGGCTGTCCAGCTTTTTCTGGAGCGGGGTGGATTCGTCGGGCGTATCGTTGAGCATGCCGGCGATATTTCCCATCTGGGTCTGCATGCCGGTTTCCGTGATGACGCCGCGTCCGCGTCCGTAGGTGATGACCGTGCCCATGTAGCCGCAGTTGATGCGGTCGCCCAGGCTTGCGTCTTCGGTAAGGACAGTGGATGCGTCCTTTTCTACGGGAACGGATTCTCCCGTGAGCGCGGCCTCGTCGATTTTCAGGTTGACGGATTCAATCAGCCGCAGGTCGGCGGGAACATAGTCGCCTGCTTCCAGAATGGCGATATCTCCCGGAACTACATCGGAGGAAGGCACCTCCATGATCTGTCCGCCGCGGAGAACCTTCGCGTGAGGGCTTGCCATTTCCTTCAGCGCCTTCAGCGCGTTGCTCGCCTTGTTTTCCTGGTAAACGCCCAGGAAGGTGTTCAGGACAACGATGGCAAGGATGATGACGCCCTCCAGCGCCTCTCCCAGAAAAATGGAAATCACGGCGGCGATCATCAGGATGATTACCAGGAAATCCTTGAGCTGCTCCAGAATCATCTGGATCAGGGATTTTTCCTTCCCTCCCTCCAGACGGTTGTGTCCGTATTTTTCAATACGTTTTTCGGCCTCTTCCTTTGTCAGACCGCAGGATACGTCCACCTGAAGCTCTTTGGCCGCATCTGAAGCTGACTGGCTGAAAAATGGTTTCATACAGTTACACCTCGTTCCTTTCTTATGTTTTTACCAGCCTGTGGCTGGTTTTATGAGTGTAAACCCATGGGGCAGGAAAAACCCCATATGGGAAGTATTATATCAGATTGTTCCCATGTTATAAATCATATAATTGAAAAAAATCAAAAAATTCCTCTGCCCGTTCTGTGGGGCAGCGCGGCAGAATAAAATCTCGCGCCTTCACCTTTTCAAACGCCTGTTTTTGTTGTATTGTGGTAGAAAAGCCGTTGTCCGGTCGTCTCCGGGCAGCAGCGAAAAAAAAGAGAATGGAGGTGAAAATAATGGAGCCGATTGCGCATATCAGGACGGATTTCCCGGAAAAATTCGGGATCCCGCGTCAGAGCGGCCTGGTGGATGGCCTGGAGGGAAGGATCGTGTTTGAACCGAAGTTCCGGCATCCGGACGCGGTTCGGGGACTGGAGCAGTTCAGCCATATCTGGATTCTGTGGCAGTTTTCGGAAAATGAAAAGGCGGGCTGGTCCTTCACGGTAAGGCCGCCCCGCCTGGGAGGAAATACCCGGATGGGAGTATTCGCAACCCGTTCTCCCTTCCGGCCGAACGGAATCGGGCTGTCCTGCGTCCGGCTGAAAAGCGTGGAGCTTACGGAGCGGGAGGGACCGGTTCTGACCGTGCTTGGCGCGGACATGATGGACAACACGCCGATTCTTGACATCAAGCCCTATATTCCGCTTGCGGACTGCCACCCGGAAGCCTCAGAAGGTTTTACGAGGGAGACCGGAAAGTATGCGCTGCAGGTGGAGTTTCCGGAAGAGCTGCTTAAGCAGCTGCCGGCGGACAGGCGGGAGGCCGCTGTGTCTGTGCTTTCCCAGGATCCAAGACCCGGCTACAGCAGTGATCCGGAGAGGATTTACGGCGTGGCCTTCGCCGGATATGACATCAAATTCCGGGTGAAGGACGATGTGCTTACCGTCTGCGGCATTGAGAAACGTCAGGACGGGCACGGATGACGCCTTTTCTGATATGAATTTCGGCATGGAGGAAGAAATGGAATATCGATATTGTGAGGACCGCAACTGGGAGGATTTTTCCAGCGGACGGGTGCTCCGCGGCGTCCACGGGGCGCCCAATTTCCCGGTCAGGCTGGGCTGTGAGCTGTACCGGAGAGCGCTTTCCCATTGCGAAAGGAAGCAGGGAATCCGTCTGTATGACTGCTGCTGCGGAGGTGGATATCTGCTGACGGTGCTGGGGCTTCTCAATCAGGAAACAATTTCACAGATTTATGCCAGTGACATTGACGAAGGGGTACTGGAAACGGCAGAAAAAAACCTGTCCCTGCTCAGCCGGAAGGGGATGGAGGCAAGGAAGCAGGAACTTCTGCAGCTTTCGACCCTTTACGGGAAGCCCTCTCATGCGCTGGCTGTGGAAAGCGCGGAGCGTCTTTCGTCCCTTCTGACAAAGGAGATTCCCTGCACGGTATTTGCGGCGGATGCCGGGAGCCCGCTGGAGCCAGAAGATGAGATCGACATCCTGATTACGGATGTCCCCTATGGGGAGCTGACGGAATGGGGAGGGCAGAAAGAAGAAGCGCAGACGGCACAGACCGGTATGGAACAGGATGGTCTGTACCGCCTGATCCGGAATCTGACAGAATGCCTCGGGGAGAAAACGCTGTTCGTAATTGTGACGGACAAGGGGCAGAAGCTGCCGACAGAAGGGCTTAAGATTCTGGAAAAGGGAAATGTGGGAAAACGGAGATTTTATATCTTCCGAAAAAATGCGGCCTGAGCCGCTTTTACAAAAAAGCCGCCCGAAGGCGGCAGATGAAGGAGGCAGACATGGATAAAAGAACGAGGGTGCTGAATGCGATGAACAAAATGGAGGTGGACCATGTTCCCGTAGGGTTCTGGTTTCACTTTGGCGGAGAGGAGGCGATGGGGGACGCCTGTGTGCGGGCCCATCTGAATTACTATCGGGAGACGGATCTGGATTTCTTGAAGGTCATGTGTGACGGCTTTTTCGCCTGGCCGCTTCCTGAAATCCGGGAAGCAGAGGACTGGAACAGGGTGGAACCGCTTCCTGCGGATCATCCGTTCATCCGGGAGCAGGTGGAGCGGGCTGCGGCCATCGTAAAGGAGATCGGAAAGGAACGCTGTGTGTTCTATAATGTGTTCGCACCGTTTTCTTCGCTGCGCTTCGGAATAGAAGCGGCAGGCCTTCCGGATGCGCTGGTAATGGAGCATGTGAGAAAGAACAGGAATGCCGTCATGCGCGCGCTGGACGCCATCGCCCGGACCAACGCGCTTCTGGCAGAGCTTCTCATTACGGAGGCCGGATGCGACGGAATTTATTACTGCGTGCAGAGCGGGGAATACGACCGTTTCCAGCCGGAGGAATATGAGAGAATCGTGCGTCCCTCCGATCTGTATGTGCTGGAGCATGCCAACCGTTTTTCGGAAAATAACATTCTGCATATGTGCGGATGGGCGGGGGCCAGAAACCGTCTGGAGCTGTGGAAGGACTATCCGGCGAAGGTGATGAACTGGGCCGTGTTCGTGGAAGGCATGAGCCTGGAGGAAGGCCGCTTTTTCTTTGGGGGAAAAACAGTGCTGGGAGGATTTGAGACGCACTGGGATGGAAAAATCCAGCAGGGTGTCCTGTATCATGGCACAAAAGAAGAGCTGCAGGACTATACGAGAAACCTGATTCTGAACTACGGAAAGACCGGGTTGATGCTGGGCGGCGACTGTACCGTGGACGCGAAAATCGACCGGGAGCGGCTCCGCTGGGTGGCTGAGGCGGCAAGGAGCCTGTGAATGTATCGGAGAAGGAGAGCTGTACCATGGATGCGACCTTGTGGAATGTAGGAAGTATTTTTCTGGCGCTGGCCGCCTGGATCTTCCCGGTGGCGGGACTGTTCAGAAGTCTGAAAAGAAAAGATTCGGGGGAACTGCTCTGGGCGGTAGCCAGCTTCGCTGTATGCGGCGTGTCGCTATGTATGCAGCTGTATTATCAGGAGCATCTTGTGGCGATCAGAGACTGGTCGGCGCTTTCGGACACCGCGGATACGGCAGCGGCGCTTGGCAGAAACATGGTCCTTTTTACTCTGGCGGCCAATCTGCTTCTGATCTGGAGAATTTTCAGAAAGGATAAAGGAGATAGAAGAAAGGCATGAAAACAACGGCAGTATATTTTTCCCCTACCGGGAATAGCAGAAAAAGTGTGGAAGCCATGGCGAAAGCTCTGGATGAGGGATTTCAGAGAGTGGATCTGACGGCTCGGGAAGGAAGCGGCGAAGACGCTTCCTTCCCGCAGATACAGTTTTCCGGGGAAGATTTCGTGATCTTCGGTATGCCCGTCTACGGCGGCAGGCTCCCTGTTCTGGCGGCGGAGCGGCTTGCCGAAATTCGCGGAAATCAGACGCCCTGTGTACTGGTGGTCACCTATGGAAACCGCCATTATGATGACGCCCTTGCAGAGCTTCAGGATATCTGCACGGCACAGGGGTTCGTCGTGAAGGGAGCGGCCGCGCTGGTGGGGCGGCATACATATGGAGAGATTCAGATGGACAGGCCGGATGCGGCCGACCTGGAGGCGGACGTGGAATTTATCAGAAAGGCCGTTTCCGGAGACGGTCTTCACGCGCCGATTCCGGGAAACCGTCCCTATCAGAAACAGCCCATGAGCAGAGGGCAGTTCACTCCGCTCACCTCAGATGCCTGCACGGGCTGCGGGCTCTGCCGGAAAAGCTGCCCGGCGGGCGCCATTGGACCGGACTTTCAGGCGGATGCGGACCGGTGTATTTCCTGCTTCCGCTGTATCCGCATCTGTCCGACAGGAGCCAAAAACATGGATACGGAAGAGTACAGAGCCTTCGCACGGATGTTTACACAGAAGCTGGCGGCAAGGCGGGAGAACGAATATTTTCTGTAGGCCTTAATAAGTATCCCATGCTCCGGTTCTTCGTTCCCGTCTCATGCAGAGCCCGAAAACAGCGTTTCCCAAAAGGCACCAGGCCAGATTGATAAGAAGGTATCCGGCCCAGGCGCCAGCGGAGGCGTACCCGTACAGATAGAGACGGCGGGCGATGTCTATGCCGGAGCAGAAGGGGATCAGAAACAGGGGACCCGGAGCGGTGGGAGTAAGCGTATTGGTGACAAAGAGCAGGGCGGTCTGGATCAGGAAGATCAGACTGCCCGTTTTTTTCGCGCGCAGAGAGACGGCGCCCGCGATCAGTCCCATGCCGTACATGCCGGCCAGACATGGCAGAAAGAGGAGGAGGGAGAAAAACAGGAAGCCGCCATCCGCCGGGGAAGAGCCTGTGAGCAGGGCTGCCGCTGCAAGCAGAACTCCGTATACCAGAAAATGCAGGAGGGTGCTGGCCAGCAGACGGCAGAACAGCAGAAGGGTGAGAGGATACCGGCTCTGAAGGCGCATCTCAAATATCCCGCGTTCCATTTCCCCCTGCAGCGTGCCTGTGCAGTATCCCAGAGCAGCGGAGCTGTTTCCCCAGAAAAGATAACCGATCAGAAGCAGCATGATGCCCTGCGTGGCATCAGCCCGGTAAAAGGAGGTCAGGCTGGAGCCCGAGCCCAGAAAGAAGGCGGCGAGAAAGGAACCTACGAAAATAGCGGCGTCCGTAAGAAGGCCGGTCCGGTATTGCAGGCTTTCCTTCAGATCCAGACCGCCTTCAGGTTCATCCATGAGGATCAGTCTGGCTCCGGCGCACAGCCCGCACAGCAGCGAAGCTTTCTTCTTCTGTCCAAGGGACAGGGTTTCCACCCGACGGTCCAGAAGAGCTTCGCAGCGCAGGAAAGGAAGCCTCCTGCTCTGCGCAGTTCTTCTTTTCCAGCCCCTCCCCTTTCCGGAAAATGCGTCCGCCGGAAGGAAACAGAATCCCTGCAAGCAGCTTGAGCAGAGTGGTTTTCCCGGAGCCGTTGGGTCCGATGAGGCCATAGATCAGGCCGCGCTCCAGCTCGATTTCTCCGGAAAAGCCGGACAGAGCCGGCTGCTTCCGATAGGAACGCCACAGATCTTTCATATCTATCATGCCCTGTCATTTCCGCTCCCCCTCCTTCCTCCGCTTTTCAAGCTGGTGCAGGCGGCCATACAGCGCCTTCTGAACGGCAGGAGCGATGGGCCAGTAGATGAGCCAGCTGATTGCCCAGATGCCCAGGTAGAAGCTGATGAGAAAATAAACGCAGAATACCAGCGGCCAGTAGGAGGAGAGGATTCCCCGCAAAATGCCCTCCTCCCGCAGCCGACTTCCTGGCTTTTCGATCCGATCCTCTTCCTTTAAAAGCAGCGCATAGACCTTTTTCTGGGCGTGCGCCGTCAGAAAGAGATAGAGCGCGATGGCAAGAAAGAGAAGCAGGAAAAAGGAACTGGTATACAGCTCGTACTGATATTGAGAAAAGGCATCCGCCGTTCTGTCGGTGGAAAGCGGGACGAACACGAACGACAGAGGAGAAAAGAGTGCCAGCAGGATGCCGATCGCCAGCATGACCGCATACTGCGGGGCAAATTCCTCGCGCTGCCTGCAGATATGGTCTCTGAGGGAAGGCGCGATGATGAGAGGAGCCTCCTTCAGAGGCCGGTACTGC
>CAJFMW010000043.1 GCA_904392525.1 uncultured Eisenbergiella sp. | reverse complement strand
GATCATTCTGCGTACCATCTCTCCGCCGATGGAGCCGGCTTCTCTGGAAGTCAGATCGCCGTTATAGCCTTCCTTCAGGTTTACACCCAGCTCGGAAGCAACCTCAGTCTTGAAACGGTCCATAGCAGCCTTCGCTTCAGGTACCTCAACTCTATTAGATCTGTTGGAACTTGCCATTTTGCATTCACCTCCGTAAATTGTGTTTCTTTTTCTCTGCGGCGTTTTGTCCGCCGGTTTGTCTGTAAGATAAGCGGGCGGCTCCAACCGCTTAAGCCGTCCGCTTATCCTGTGGGGGATCAGGGAGGCGTATCGGCCCGTTCGTTTGTTTCCGTCGCTTATCTTGGTGTTATTATTTGCGTTTCTGTCCGCTTTATCCGCTGCCTGCGGTGGAAATTTCTGCCGGAAGGCAGGCGCATCGTTTTCGTTTGTGAATGGGAGGTAAACGTGGTACAATAATTTCGCGTATGTAGCACAATCTTTAGTTTCAAATGAAAAACAGCAATTAAAAAAGAAGGAGCGGGTTAAGGTGGAACAGCTTGTCAGTATTATTGTACCCGTATATAATGCAGAAAAATATCTGAAGCGCTGTGTAGACAGCATTCTTGTGCAGGATTATCAGAATTTTGAGCTGATACTGATGGATGATGGCAGCACGGACGCTTCCGGAATGATCTGTGACAATTACGCAGAACAGGACGACAGGGTGCGCGTCATTCATAAGGAAAATACCGGCGTATCGGATACGCGCAATCAGGCGCTTGATCTTGCAGAGGGCGTCTATATTCAGTTTCTGGACAGCGACGACTGGATTGTGCCGGAGGCGACGCGGCTTCTGGTGCAGGCTATGGAAAAATATGACTGTGACATGGTCATTTCGGATTTCTACCGTGTGGCCGGGGAGCGCCTCGCCCAGAAGGGCGACATTGAGGAGAGCCGCGTGCTGACGCGTCAGGAATTTGCGGCCTGTATGATTGAAAACCCGGCTGATTTTTATTATGGCGTGCTCTGGAATAAGCTCTATAAAAGAGAAATCATAGAAGCAAACCGGATTCGAATGGATGTTTCCATCAGCTGGTGCGAGGATTTCCTTTTTAACCTGGAATACATCCGGCATGCCTCTTCTTTTTATGCGCTGCAGGTTCCCATTTATTACTATGTGAAGCGCAAAGGGAGTCTGGTGAGCCAGGGAATGAGCATCAGCAACACCATGCGCATGAAAATCAATATCTTTGATTATTATAATGAATTTTACAAGGATGTATACGATCATGAGGATTATGCCAATATCCGTCTGCAGGTATACAGCTTCCTGTGGGCTGCTGCAAAGGACGGCGCAGTTCCTCCGGCGCCGCTTCCGGGAGGAAGAAAGCTGGGAGAGGAACGCCGCAGCCTGAGAAGGGAGCAGGTGGAAGGAGAGGGCATTCTGATGGATCAGTACCGTTTCCGGCAGCTTATGGATTACCAGCTGGATCTCGTCGCAAAGAAAAAACGTCTGACGCCGGATGAAGCGAAGGTGCTTTTCTCCCTGCATCAGTGCGGCGAATTTGAAAGTATGCGGCGGCTTTCCGATGTGGCGGATATTCCCCTGACCCGCCTGTTTCTTACCCTGCAGAAGCTGGAGCGAAAGAAACTGGTTGAGATGGCAGATGATAAATCGCAGGAGGATAAGGACAAAGAGGCGGCAGGGGGGATGTCTGCCGTGACAGAGGAAAAGGGAGCAAAGGGAAAAAAGAAAAAGGAGAAAAAGGAAAAGAAAAAAGCGGCTGATAAGAGGGAGAAAAGAGCGAACAAAAAACGGGAGGAGGAAAAGAAGGAGAAAAACAGAATCCTCCTTCGGCCCGAGGCGGAAGCGGTCTGTGAGGAGTTCGGGCTGATGCAGGAGGAGTTGAAGGAAATCTGTTTTGCAGGCTTTACGGAGGAGGAGCAGAAGGAGGGAGAAGCGCTGATCAGGAGACTGAATGAGAATATGATCCGTTTCATGGTGAAGGACGATCCTGCCAGAGAGGGCTGGGAAGCGTAAATACGTTTCCGGCCATATAGGCGGCTTCGTTTTCATCGTGTGTGACAAGAAGCACGGTACGTCCGGCCATTTTGCGGAAATGCAGGAGGACATAATCCATGATCTGCTTTCTGGTTTCCGTATCCAGCCCCTTGAAGGGCTCATCCAGAAGGAGCAGCTCCCATGGGGCCAGCAGGGCGCGCAGCAGCGCCACTCTGCGGCGCTGGCCTCCCGACAGCTCTCTGACGGGCTGACAGGCACAATCCGAAAGGCCGGTCTGCGCCAGCGCGGAAAGGATTTCCTCCCGGGACAGGGAGGGGCCTGTTACAAGGCGGATGTTGGAGACCGGACTTAAGTTGGCACAGAGCCGGTCCTCCTGAAATACAGCGGAGAGCCGCACGTCGTTTAGTCCCTCGATCTGTCCGGAATCCGCAGTTTCCAGTCCCATGAGAATCCGGAGCAGGGTGGTTTTCCCCACGCCGGAGGGGGCCATGACCGCGGTGATCTGGCCGACGGGAATGGAAAAGGTGAGATCCTTTAGCACCTGCCTGCCATTGAAGCTTTTATTCAAGTGTTCTATGCGTATGAACTCTGACATATTTCCTCTTTATTCCGCCGCCGCAGGCGGCATTAAAATGATGAAAGAACGGCAGAGCCGTTCTTTGGCACGCGCCAAGGGGCCGTGCCGGCCTCCATTCAGCTCTGTTCCAGCCGGGTTACGATCCGGTCCACGGCCCGGAGAAAGCATTTCTCGAAGCCGACGCTCAGAGCGACGATGACGAGTGTCCAGGCGAAGAGGTCGGCGGTCTGGAGATAAACCTTGGCCTCATAAAGCCGCTCTCCGATGGAGCCGTCCGGTATGCCGATGACCTCGGCCGCGATTCCGGCCTTCCAGCACAGACCAAGGGAAAGAGAAAAGGCGGTGCGGAGGAAGGGAAGCAGCTGGGAAAGATAAATATAACGGATGCGCCTGATTAAGGGAACGCGGAAAACGCGTGCCATTTCCAGAAGCTGCCCGTCCATGGAACGGATGCCGTTCAGCACATTGGTGTAGACGATGGGAAGCACCATCAGGAAGGAGATCACCACCGACAGGTTGCGGGAAGGGACCCAGATCAGTACCAGAATAATAAAGGAAGCTACGGGAACGGCTTTGATCGCGGTCATGGCGGGGGCGAGAAGGTCCCGCACCGGGCGGAATACCCCCGCCAGACAGGCGAGAAGGACTCCTGCCGCCGAGGCAGCGAGAAAGCCGCCGATGATCCGCACGAAGGAGAAGGCGGCGGCGCTCCAGAACTGCGCTGCCGCCGTCATGCTGCCCTTTCCCGTGACGAGCTCCAGAAGTCGGATGAGTACGGAAACAGGAGATACCAGAAGTATCTCCTGCCCGATATAAATGCTGAGAAGTTCCCAGGCAAGCAGCCAGACGGCCACCGCCCACAGGCGGAGGTGTCCGCGGCTGTTTTCTGTTTTTTTACATTTGCTGCTGCTTTTTTTCATGGCTGCTTCTTTCTGTCTGCGCCGGTCTATCTGATGTAGTAGAAATCATCCGCCGGAAGAGCGCCGCCCACGGAGGTGGGATTCTGCTCATAAAGCACGTTCAGATAGCCGGACAGCTTTTCCTGCATCTCGCTTCCCTCAATGAAGGTGATGTTGCAGTAGGGAAGGGCTTTTTCTGCTACGGCTGCGGTGACGATGTCATATTTTTCAATGAGAGCCGCCGCGTCCGTTACATTGGCGTTGACATAGTCCACGGATTCCCGATAGGAATCCAGGAAGGCATTCACTGCTTCCGGATGCTCTTCGGCAAAGGCGGTACGGACCACAACGACGCCGGTGAGCAGCGCGCTGGGCGTTTCCGCATCGGCCTGGAGTGCGTCCCATTCCTCGGTCAGATCCAGGGCAATGCGCAGGTTTTCGTTCTGCGTCTGAGCCGTGGTCACAAAGGGCTGGGGCAGCATGGCGATGCCGTCCTCATCAGAAGCGAGAGCCGCCACACATTCCGAATGCTCGGATTTCCATTCGATGGTCACATCCGCTTCCGGATCGATGCCGTTCTCAGAAAGGATATAATTCAGGGCGTATTCCGGCGTGGAGCCCTTGCCGCTGGCATAGATGGTTTTTCCGGCCAGATCAGAGACGGTCTGGACGCTGTCGCCGTTTTCCACGATATACAGGACGCCCAGCGTATTGATTGCGAGCACCTGCACCTGCCCCTCGGTGTTGTTATAGAGTACGGAAGCGAGATTCGCGGGAACTGCGGCGATATCCGCTTCGCCCTGTACCAGCTTCGGCGTGACTTCGTCCGCGGAAGCGGCGATGGTAAAGGTATAGGAATTGCCGTTTACAGGACCGGCCTCCGCGTTGTCCATCAGCTGCACCATTCCCATGGCGGTAGGGCCTTTGAGCGCCATGACGTTGACTGCGGTCTCTTCGCCTGAGGCGGTTTCTGTCTGGGACTGCGTTTCTTCAGAAACGGTTTCCGCAGCGGTGGTCTCTGTTGCTGCGCTTTCCGTATTTTCTGCAGAAGCGGTTTCTTCCGCAGCATTTTGTGTTGCTGTGCTTTCGGAAGCGGCGCTTTCCGTTACAGTGGTTTCAGCGGCGGTTTCCGCGCTGCTGCTTCCGCTGCAGCCGGCCAGCAGGGAGACTGACAGAGCCAGGGCTGCGATCAGGGATAATGTTTTTTTCATAATTTCCTCCATATAAAAAATACTTTTCGGATCCTTCCGAAAAGCATAGAGGTAGCCTGATATATTGCCCCCATTTCTTTACGTCAGGAATCCTTCGGTCTCAGAAAAAGTGTGTGCAGAACTGTCTGTCGGCTGAACAGATGGGAAAAGGCGCTCCATCATGAAGCCTCCTTTAGCTGTCTGCACAGACCGTTTTTTATTATAATATAAAAGGGGAAAAAAAGCTAGTATTTTTCGGATAATTATGCTATAATCGCTTAATGACTGTAAAAAACATGGAAATCTCCGGCCTGGACGGCTGAAAGCTGACAGACAGGAAGAATCAGTACGCGCGCCGGAAGCGAAATACAAGGAGGATGCAGTGCAATGAGTTTACAGGTGGAAAAACAGGAAAAGAACATGGCGGTTCTTACGATTGAAGTTCCTGCTGAGGAATTCGAGGCCGCGATTGAGAAGGCATATCAGAAAAATAAGGGAAAAATCCAGATTCCCGGTTTCCGTAAGGGCAAGGTGCCCCGCAGGATGATCGAGCAGATGTACGGAAAAGGCTTTTTCTATGAGGATGCAGCGAACTCTCTGATTCCGGATGCCTATGAGAAGGCGCTTGAGGAGTGCGAGGAGACCATCGTATCCTCCCCGAAGATCGACGTGACGCAGATCGAGGCCGGAAAGCCCTTCATCTTTACGGCAGAAGTGGCTCTGAAGCCTGAAGTTACGCTTGGCACCTATAAGGGTGTGGAAGTGCCGAAGGCCGACGTGACGGTTACCGACGAAGAGGTTGACGCAGACCTGAACCAGCAGAGAGAGAACAACTCCAGAATGGTTACGGTGGACAGAGCGGTAGAAGACGGCGACGTGGCTGTGATCGATTATGAAGGTTTTGCGGACGGCGAAGCGTTTGAAGGCGGCAAGGGCGAGAATTACTCCCTGACCATCGGTTCCCACTCCTTCATCGATACCTTTGAGGAGCAGCTCATCGGAAAGAAGGCTGGAGACGACGTGGAAGTGAACGTGACCTTCCCGGAGCAGTATCATTCCAAGGAGCTGGCCGGAAAGCCTGCCCTGTTCAAGGTGAGCATCAAGGAAGTCAAGGAAAAGCAGCTTCCTGAGCTGGATGACGAGTTCGCATCTGAAGTTTCCGATTTTGAGACTCTGGCTGAGTACAGAGAGGATATTAAGAAGAAACTGAGCGAGAAGAAGGAAGACGACGCGAAGAGAGCGAAAGAGGACGCCGCTGTTGAGGCTGCCATCGCTGGCGCTCAGATGGATATTCCGGATGCCATGGTGGAGACTCAGCAGAGACAGATGGTGGATGATTTCGCTCAGAGACTGCAGATGCAGGGCATGAATCTGGAGCTGTACTGCCAGTATACGGGACAGACCGTAGATTCCATGCTGGAGTCCGTGAAGCCTCAGGCGCTGAAGAGAATCCAGTCCAGACTTGTTCTTGAGGCTGTTGCTGCAGCGGAAGGAATCACCGCCAGCGAGGAGGATTTCGAACAGGAAATCAACAGAATGGCAGAGTCCTATAAGATGGAAGCGGATAAGGTGAAGGAGATCATGGGCGAGAACGGAAAGAAGCAGATCATGGAGGATCTCGCAGTTTCCAGAGCGGCAGATTTCCTGAGAGACAACGCCGTGGAAGTGGAAAAGACTGAGGAAGAATAGTATTTTACAGTTCACTCGTCCGCTGGAACCAGTCAGATGTCGTGCTTGCACGAACAGATGGCTGGTTCTGAGTGGACGAAGGGAGCGCCCGCTTATGAGCAAAGATAGCTGCGAAGCAGCGGAGAGCGCGAAGCGCGGCTTTGCGAATGGCGCGGGTGAACTGTAATATCTTAAATATTTCTGAAATCAGAAGAGTCCTCCTTGCAAAAGAAACGCCTGTGCGTTACTATTAAAACGATCCTGGTACGTCAAGAGGCATGAAGCCGCTGCCGCCGCGGGGGTACAGTGTACTTCCGTCGTGGTGTTTCAGGATTCAGAATGCATGAATTGGAGGCAGTAATTATATGAGTTTAGTACCTTATGTCATTGAACAAAACAGCCGTGGGGAGCGTTCCTACGATATATTTTCAAGACTGTTAAAGGACAGGATTATTTTTCTGGGAGAGGAAGTGAACGACACGACCGCAAGCCTGGTGGTGGCGCAGCTTCTTTTCCTGGAGGCGGAGGATCCGGAGAAGGATATCCATTTCTACATCAACAGTCCGGGAGGTTCCGTGACGGCGGGCATGGCAATTTATGATACCATGCAGTATGTGAAGTGCGATGTTTCCACGATCTGTATCGGTATGGCAGCCAGCATGGGAGCATTCCTTCTTGCGGGCGGCGCGAAGGGAAAGAGACTTGCCCTTCCCAATGCGGAGATCATGATCCATCAGCCTTCCGGCGGTACGCAGGGACAGGCGACGGAGATCGAGATCACCGCAAGACATATCCTGAAGACCAAGGAAAAGCTGGCGAGAATCCTCGCGGAGAACTGCGGTCAGGATTTTGAAGTGGTGATGGCGGATACGGAGAGAGACAACTGGAAGAGCGCGGAAGAGGCGAAGGCGTATGGCCTGATCGATTCCATCGTTTCCTCCAGAAAGGATTCTGCAGAGAAATAAGAGAAGAAATCAGACAAAGGATGCCCGGCATTGGGCCATCCTTTGTCGTTGTATTATGAAATCCATAAGTTTCATGGAATATTTTGAGGAAAAAATAAGATGGCAGGTAGAATTTTGGATGACCAGATCAGGTGCTCATTCTGCAATAAGACGCAGGATCAGGTCAGAAAACTGATCGCAGGCCCAAACGGTGTATATATCTGCGATGAATGTGTGGAAATCTGTGCGGATATCATAGATGAGGAATATGAGGAAGAGCCGGCAGAAGAAACGATGGACATTAATCTGCTCAAGCCTGTTCAGATCAGAGAATTTCTGGATGAATATGTGATCGGTCAGGAGGAGGCGAAAAAGGTTCTGTCGGTGGCTGTTTACAATCATTATAAAAGGGTGATGGCGCCAAAGGATGAAGATGACGGCGTGGAGCTGCAGAAGAGCAACATCATCATGATCGGACCTACGGGCTCCGGAAAGACCTATCTGGCTCAGACACTGGCAAAGATTATTAATGTGCCCTTCGCTATTGCGGACGCGACGACGCTGACGGAAGCGGGCTATGTGGGCGAGGATGTGGAGAATATCCTTCTGAAGCTGATTCAGGCTGCGGATTATGACGTGGAGCGGGCGCAGTACGGTATTGTTTATATCGATGAGATAGACAAGATTACAAAGAAGAGCGAGAATGTTTCCATTACAAGGGATGTGTCCGGTGAAGGCGTTCAGCAGGCTCTTCTGAAGATCATTGAGGGAACGATAGCGAGTGTTCCTCCGCAGGGCGGAAGAAAGCATCCCCATCAGGAACTGATTCAGATCGATACCTCCAACATTCTGTTCATCTGTGGAGGAGCCTTTGACGGCCTTGAGCATATAGTGGAAAGCCGTCTTGACAGAAAAACCATCGGATTTAATGCAGAGATTGCCGAAAAGAACACCCGTGAGATGGGTGAGCTGCTGGCTCAGGTTACGCCCACAGATCTTGTGAAGTACGGGCTGATTCCCGAGTTTGTCGGCCGTGTTCCGGTCATGGTTTCCCTGCAGGGCCTGGATAAGGAGGCCATGATCCGTATTCTCACCGAACCTAAGAACGCACAGATCAAGCAGTATCAGAAGCTGTTTTCCTTCGATGATGTGAAGCTGGTTTTTGAGCCGGACGCAGTGGAAGAAATTGCTGAAAAGGCGATGGAGAGAAAGACGGGGGCCAGAGGACTGCGCTCCATACTGGAGAATGTGCTGATGGATGTGATGTACCGCATCCCTTCCGATGATACAATTGAACAGTGCATCATCACGAAGGAAGCGGTGGACAAGGAAAGCGCTCCGCTGGTTGTACACAGAGATACCGGCGGACGTCTGGAAGATATGAAGGTAGCGAAGTGACCAAATGACGACACGCTTTGCGAGGCGTCTTATTGGATAAAAAAGCCGCCCCAACGGGGCGGCTTTTATCATAAAGAATACATGGCCGGAGGGGAAGCTTCCGGCCCACAGGATAAAATATGGATAATACGAATAACGTGAAAGATTACAGCCGCATGGAAAATACAGAAGATGGTACGCTCAGAATTCCGGCGGTTGCGCTCAGAGGAATGACGGTGCTCCCCGGTCTGGTGATTCATTTTGACCTGAACAGGGGAAAATCAATCCTGGCGGTGGAAAAAGCGATGATGAGCGGGCAGAGGCTGTTCCTGGTAACACAGCGGGATGTGGAGGATGAGGAGCCGGATTTTGAGGGCGTCTACCATATGGGCTGTCTGGCGCAGATCAGACAGGTCACCAGACTGCCGGAGAATGTGGTGCGGGTCCTTGTGGAAGGACAGCAAAGAGGAAGGCTGACGGGATTTGCAGAGGAAGGCGCATTCCTTCTGGGAGAGGTAGAGCTGGTGAAAGATCCTTCCCATCTTGCGGATTCCAGAGAGGACGGTTCCGCTGCGGCAGGAGCGGAGATAGAGGAAGAGGCAATGACGCGCAGCCTGAAGGAGCTGTTTTTGGAGTTTGCCTCTTATTTTCCCAGAATCGGCCAGTCGGTGAAACGGCGCATTGACGGCGGAATCAGCCTGGGACGGCTGATGGATGAAATGATCGAAAGCATGCCCGTGGATTATGAGAAAAAGCAGGCGGTGCTGGAGGCAGTGGATCTGGACACCCGCTATCAGGTTCTGGCAGGGATTCTGTATGAAGAAATCGGAGTGGCCAAGGTCAGAGCGGAGCTGGCGGAGCAGGTGAAAGCGCGGATGGATAAAAACCAGCGTGATTATATGCTGCGTGAACAGATGAATTATATCCGGCAGGAGCTGGGAGAGGATACGATCGGTTCCGATGCGGAGCAGTTTCAGGCGGAGCTTGACAAGCTGAAGGCTTCCCGGGATGTGAAGGAGAAAATCCGCAAGGAGATCAGCCGTTTCAAAAGCCTGGGACAGGGGAGCGCGGAAGCTTCCGTGGAGAGAGGCTATCTGGAAACGCTTCTGGAGCTTCCCTGGGATAAGGCGTCGAAGGACAATACGGATCTGAAGCGGGCAAAAAATATTCTGGAACGGGATCATTACGGTCTGGTACAGGTGAAGGAGAGAATTCTGGAATTTCTCGCTGTGAGAAGCCTGACAAAACAGGGCGAAAGCCCGATCATCTGTCTGGTCGGCCCTCCAGGAACCGGAAAAACCTCCATCGCCCGCAGTGTCGCCGAGTCGCTGAACAAGAAATATGTGCGCATCTGTCTGGGCGGCGTGCGGGATGAGGCGGAAATCCGAGGCCACAGAAGAACCTACGTGGGCGCCATGCCGGGCCGGATCGTGGCCGGACTGAAGCAGGCGGGCGTGAAGAATCCTCTCATGCTTCTGGATGAGATCGACAAGGTGAGCAGCGATTATCGGGGAGACACCTCTTCCGCACTTTTGGAGGTGCTTGACAGCGAACAGAACGGTCATTTCCGGGATCATTATGTGGAAATTCCCATCGATCTTTCCGAGGTGCTGTTCATTGCGACGGCCAATTCCGCAGGAGACATTCCCAGACCCCTTCTGGACCGGATGGAGCTCATCGAGGTGACCAGCTATACCGCCAATGAAAAGTTCCATATCGCGAAGGAGCATCTGCTTCCCAAGCAGCTGAAGAAGAACGGGCTGGATCACGGAGAGCTTTCCATCAGCGACAGCGCGCTGAAGGAGATCATTCTCTCCTATACCGCAGAGGCTGGCGTGCGTGAGCTGGAACGCAAGATCGGAGAGATCTGCAGGAAGGCGGCAAGGCAGATGCTGGAGCGGCAGGGAAAGGCGGCCGCGGCTGTGCGCGTGACCGGACGGAATCTGGAAAAGTATCTGGGCAAGCCCAGGAATGCGAAGGACCGCGCCAATGAAAAGGACGATATCGGCATCGTGCGCGGCCTCGCCTGGACAAGCGTGGGCGGCGTGACCATGCAGGTGGAGGTGAACATGATGCCCGGCAAGGGAGAGATCCGTCTGACCGGACAGCTGGGCGATGTGATGAAGGAATCCGCCATGACGGGTATCAGCTATGTCCGCTCGGTGGCAGGGCAGTATGGCATCGAGCCTGTGGTGTTC
Organism: uncultured Eisenbergiella sp.; assembly: GCA_904392525.1. Taxonomy (GTDB): domain Bacteria; phylum Bacillota; class Clostridia; order Lachnospirales; family Lachnospiraceae; genus Eisenbergiella. Next base: position 6,816 of record CAJFMW010000043.1, on the reverse strand, counting down.
ACGGAGAACGATTTTCATTTTCATATCCCGGAAGGGGCAGTTCCCAAGGATGGTCCATCCGCAGGAATCACCATGGCGACGGCACTGCTTTCCGTTCTCACCAAAACGCCGGTGCGGGCGGATGTGGCGATGACCGGAGAAATCACCCTGAGAGGGCGCGTGCTTCCCATCGGCGGATTGAAGGAGAAGCTTCTTGCGGCGAAAACTGCCGGCATCAAAACGGTGCTGGTGCCGGAGGAGAACCGGAAGGATGTGGAAGAGATTTCCAGAGAAATCAGAAACGGGCTGGAAATCGTCCCGGTGAAAACCATGGAGGAAGTGATAAAAAGGGCGTTTGTGTAAGCCCGGGAATGAGAGGAAAGTATGGTAATCAAAAACGTGAGCCTGGAGACGGTCTGCGGCATCACCAGCAGACTTCCGGAGAATACACTGCCGGAGATCGCGTTTGCCGGGAAGAGTAATGTGGGAAAGTCCTCTCTGATCAATGCGGTCATGAACCGCAAATCGCTGGCGAGGACCTCGGCCCAGCCGGGAAAGACCCAGACCATCAATTTTTATAACGTGAACGATACGTTCTACCTGGTAGACCTGCCTGGATACGGGTATGCGAAGGTGAGCGAAGAGGTGAAGGCGAAATGGGGAAAAATGGTGGAGCGCTACCTGCGTCAGTCCAGGCAGCTGAAGGCCGTTTTTCTGCTGATCGATATCCGTCATGAGCCCTCTGCCAACGACAGGCAGATGTACGACTGGATCATCAGCCAGGGATATCATCCCATCATCATCGCTACTAAGCTGGATAAGCTGAAACGGAGTCAGGTTCCTTCCGCTCTCAAAACGGTGCGGGAAGGCCTGAAGGCGGGAAAGGAAACGATCATCCTGCCGTTTTCCGCGCTCACAAAGCAGGGAAGAGAAGAGATCTATGAGGTAATAGACAGGCTGATCGAACCCGGAGAATGAAAAGCTGACGCGGGGACATCCGGAAGGGATGCTGAAGGAGAGAGGACTATGCGGCCGGGAATAAGAAAATATATCAAAGCAGTTCTGAATCTGCTGACAGCGGTGGTACTTCTGTGCCTGGCGGTTTTTCTGCTGCCCAGGCTTCTGAGTTTTTTCATGCCGTTTGTAATAGGCTGGATCATCGCCATGATCGCGAATCCGCTGGTGCATTTTTTTGAACAGAAAATTCGTATCCGCAGAAAGGCGGGGTCTGCCATTGTCATTATTGCGGTACTGGCAGGCGTGATTCTGATCGGCTATTTTGTGATTGCCAGGCTGGTGACGGAGGCTGCGGGCTTTGTGGCTTCGCTGCCCTCCATCTGGCAGGATATCGAGAAGGAACTGAACGAAGTGATGGGAAGTCTGGAAGCCCTGTATGACCGGTTCCCTTCGGCGCTGAAGGAAAATCTCACGCAGATCGGAGATAATCTGGGAAGCTATATCAGCAGCGCCATAAACGGTCTGAGCGAGCCTACCGTGAACGCGGTGGGAAATATTGCCAGAAATATTCCGTCCGTGATTGTCAGTACCATCATGTGCCTGTTGTCTTCCTATTTCTTTGTGGCGGAGAGGGAGAATGTGTATGCCTTTTTCCGCAGGCACGTGCCGGAGAGCATCCGAAAAAAATTCCGGATTATGTCCTCAGGGCTGACCGGAGCGGTGGGAGGCTATTTCGTGGCGCAGTTTCGGATTGAGATCGTGATTTATTTCGTTCTGTTCATCGGCCTTCTCATCCTGCAGGTGGAGTATTCCTTCCTGATCGCGTTTCTGATCGCCGTGCTGGATTTCTTCCCGGTATTCGGCGCGGGAGCCGTTCTGTGGCCCTGGGCGCTGATGGAGGTCCTTGCAGGAAATTACCGGATGGCACTGGGACTCATGATCATCTGGGGAGTGGCGCAGCTGTTAAGGCAGATCATCCAGCCCAAATTTGTCGGGGACTCCATCGGCGTACCCGCCATTCCCACCCTGTTCCTTCTGTTTATCGGCTACCGCATCGGAAGTGTGGCGGGTATGATTCTGGCCGTTCCGGTGGGCATCGTGATACAGAAGATGTTTGAGGCAGGACTCTTTGATACCACCATTAACAGTGTGAGGATTCTTCTCTATGGCTTTAACCACTTCCGGAAGCTGGAACAGGAAGAAATTCCGCCGGAGGAAGAAAAGGATGAAAAGAAGGAATGAAAAAGATAGCGGTATTCAATCTGAGACAATTTGATGAGGCGGAATGGTTTGAGCGGTTCAGTAAGGAGCTGGGCCTTACCATATCCGGCTGTCCGGACGCGCCGGATATGGAGAACATCGCGCGGGTGACGGAGGGGTGTGAATGTGCGGACATCATCACCTCTCAGATCACCAGGGAGCTGATGGAGGAGTTCGCCAGATGCGGGATCCGGTATCTGACGACACGCACGATTGGGTAGCCTGCTAAACTAGTGTCAGGTCGGCAGAATCCAGTATTTATGCGGGTTTTCGTTGACTTGATCCATTCCCTGATCCGACATATTTTCGGGAAAAAAGCGGGGAAAAAGCAATTTTGACCACTGAAAGAATCAGTTGTCAATTGATTGGCAGGCACCTTCAAGTATGAATAAAGAAAGGAGGCGTTGGGCTTGGCTGTTGACTTGCTGGGGGCAGGTCACATATATGGACAATGGTTGGTCAAGGGATTTTTAAATAGGAGAGGAGGGAAGCGGAATGCGACAACGAATTGAACGTTGTCGCATTTTTTTGAAGGGAGAAATCTAAAAAACAGTAAATGATGTGTACAGATAATGCATGAGAAGTGAATATCCAGGAAGGGAAATTGGCAATCGGTGGATAAAGGAATGGAAGTTTTGCGGTGAAAAATAAGAGTTATTGATTCAACTAAGGAGGATATATGTGTAAAGTTATCGTAGTAGCAAATCAAAAGGGAGGTGTAGCCAAAACAAGTACGGTCAGGAATCTGGCATATTCTCTCGCAGAGATGGGAAAACGTGTACTGGCTGTTGATTTCGACCCCCAGTATAATCTGACAACCAGCTTTGGAGTATTGCAGAATCAAATTGAACATAGCACTGCCAGCCTGATTATGAACCTGGTGGATGAAGAAGAACTGCCTGAAAAAGGGGAATACATCCAGAAAATAGGTTCTGTTGATTTGATTCCCTCTGAGGGAAATTTGACCGTCACAGAGTCGAACCTTGTGGGAATGCCGGATAGAAATGATTATTTGACACACTTACTCGAACCCCTGCAGGAATATTATGATTTTATCATTGTGGATACAAATCCGGCGCTGGGAGCTTTGACAATTAATGCTTTGACTGCTGGAGATGAGGTTATCATCCCTGTAGATCCGGAGTTATTTGCGCTTACGGGATTAAAGACCCTTTTGAATGCCATCTATAAGATCAAGAAAAAGCCGAATCCCAAAATCAAGGTAACGGGAATCCTCTTTACAAAATGCAGTATGCGGACAAACCTGTATCAGAGAACCTACAGACAGGTGCAGGAGAGTTTTCGGATGGTTCCGATATTTCACAGTCAGATTCCCTATACAGTTAAAGTTGGGGACGCAAACAGTTATGGCATGAGCGTGATGGAACTGGATAAATCAAGCCCGGCAGCACTGGCATATATGGAACTGGCAAAGGAGGTGCTGGCAAGTGACTAAGAAAATGAGAAGGATACAGTCCATGGATGAGTTGTTGGGGTTAGAAGAAGAGGAAGCACAGGAGAAAGCGGAAAGAACGGAGCTTTCACCGGCAAAAAATGGAATCGAATATCTTCCGCCGACTGCAATTCGGATGTTTCAGAATCATCCATTCCACTTATACGAGGGAGACAGGCTAAAGGAACTTGTGGACAGTATTGCAGAAAATGGCGTTCTTGTACCTGTTATTGTGAGGAAGATTGAGCCAGATGCTGATGGATACAGGTATGAAATGCTGGCCGGACATAACAGGCGGCAGGGCGCAATTCAGGCTGGTCTGGATAAAATACCATGCATCGTGAAAGAAAATTTATCTGACAAAGAAGCCTGGGTATATGTTATTGAGACAAATGTAATACAGCGTTCCTTCTCTGAACTGTATCCGTCAGAAAAAGCAGCGGTATTATCCATGCGTTATTCCAGGGTGATATCGCAGGGGAAACGGAATGACATTATAGCTGAGATTAAAAGACTGGAAGGGGAAGTAATGCAGGAGGAAGGAACTTGTGGAAATGATTTCCACAAGTTAAAGAGCAGGGAAGCTCTTGGCGCAGAATATGATCTCACCGGCCGTATGGTGGCAAATTATCTGCGGATTCATGAACTGATACCGGCATTGAAGCTGCGCATAGATGAAGGAGAAATCACACTTGCCTGCGGGGTGACATTATCATATTTGATAGATAAAGACCAGGAAACGGTAGAACAGGTGCTGAAGGATGAGAAATGTAAAATGACCCCGCAGAATGCCAGTGAACTGCGCAAGAAGGGCGGCTCACTGGATGAAGAAACAGTAAGACAGATTCTGTGTTCAAGCAAGAAGCCGTCAGTGGAAAAGCGAGTCACGTATCGGATAAAACCGGATATCTATCAAAAGTATTTTTCGGAGCAAACGAGCCAAAAAGAATTTGAACAGATAGTGGATCAGGCATTGGCCCTTTATTTTGCCAATAGACAGACAGTAAATTAATATTAGCAGTTTTATGGGGAAGGACTCGAAAGATGAAAGGAACATTCTTTGACTATTTTTATGGGACACAAGCGGAACAATTCAGCTTTTACAGACTGCCTAAGATTTTGATAACTGATAAAAGGTTCCGTGGGATATCGAGTGACGCAAAGATATTGTATGGGGTTATGTTGGAAAGGATGTCCTTATCCGTAAAAAACAGATGGTTTGATGAAAAGAACAGGGTATATATTATTTTTACACTGGAGGAAGTTATGGAAACATTTGCATGCAGCGAAAGAAAAGCCGGACGCCTGCTTGGGGAATTGGATACCAAAACCGGAATTGGGCTGATTGAAAAGAAACGCCAGGGGCTTGGAAAACCGAACCTGATCTATCTGAAGAATTTCATTGATTTGAAAGGCAAAGAAGATGCAGGTTATGATGAAAACACAGAGAAGAACCGGGAACACCAGAATATACCGGTTCAGAGTGGTCAGATTTGGCCACTCTGCGAAATGAACGGGAAAAATACAGAAACTGCCCGGTCACAGCAGGATCCAGCGGACAGTGCGGAAAGTGATGGGGAAAGCCTGCAGGAAGACGGGCAGGTTATGCAGATCCAGAGTGGCCAGATTTGGCAGATCAGGAACGGCAAAAGGACAGAAAAAGTAGAAAATATGCCGATTTTACTGGAAGAGGAAGGGGGAAATGAGGTCTGGAGTGATGAAAAAGTGCCCCAGAGTGGCCAGATTTGGCAGTTCTGGAGTCGTCAAAACAGGCAGTCACAGAGTTGCCAGAATGGACAGACAAATAATACTGATAAGAATTATACTGATCAGAATAAGAGAGAGAGTATTCTTCCATCCATCATCTATCAGAATGGATCGCAAAAATTGGATGAATGGAAAAGGATGATAAGGAAGAAGATAGAATATGATTATCTCAAAGCGGATTATAGGGGTGAATCGGTTAAATATCTGGACGAGCTGGTGGAGATTATTGCTGAAACACTGTGTATGTTGGAAGGGCCGGTTAAAATCGGTAACAAAATTTATCCAGAAGAGGTGGTCAAAGAAAGATTTCAACGTCTGGAAGGATCCCACATCAGATATGTGATGGACAGCATGAGCAAGAATACGACAAAGATACATAACATGAAATCTTATCTTCTGGCGGCATTATTGAATGCACCGATGACAATAGATCATGCGTACAGGGCACAGGCAAATCACGATTGGGCAGCACTGGAATAACGATAGAAAAAGTAAGACAAAATGAATATCAAATATAAAAGTGGCAGGTACAAACGGCAAAGTTCGTACCTGCCACTTTTGTAAAATTTACTGAGAAATGGAGAAGAATATTATGAACGAAAAGAAAGTACAGGAAAATACCATCTATCATGATACGTGGATGCTGTTGAAAAAATACAGGGATGTTGTGTGGAGCCTGGAGTTATCGGTTCGGCAGGTATGTAACAGATTCCAGATCGAATATGGCAGCACGGTGGATGAATTCCTGGAATCCATTTATTGTGCAGGTGCAGACATTGGAGGCAGCGAGATAGAACAGCACGCAAAAAGCATAGAGCGCAGCCGGAACATGTTGAAGCTTTTAGACTCTTCCGTTGAGCTGCTCAGGGAAAAGCATAAATACGGAGAAGAATATTACTGGCTGCTGTATTACACGTTTTTGTCACCGCATAAGCTGCTGAATGTAGATGAGATTATTGAGAAACTGGAGCCGCATATCAGGGACATCAGCATACGGACATATTACCGAAGGCGTCGGCAGGCAATAGAAGCATTAAGTTCCGTACTGTGGGGATATACGGCAAAGGACAGCCTGGATGTCCTTGAGCATTTCTTCCCGGAAAAGATGTAAATTGCTTGATTTTGCCTCTTTTTAAAAGCTGTCATGCTGCAGATGTATTTATTACTGTCATTTCCTTTCTGTTTTGATATAATTATGGTACTGAAAGGCAGAGAATGGATTGATTATGAAATTATAGAAGGATGGAGCAGTAGTGAAAGCTTTATCGGAAAGGGGCCCGGAATGGAGAAGAAAACGAAATAGAAAAATATTCTACATTATAGATAATAGTATAGGTATCAGTAAGTACAGGAGATTATAAGATTACGTTGATATTTCAGGAAATAGACGATATCCTTGT
>CAJFMW010000042.1 GCA_904392525.1 uncultured Eisenbergiella sp. | reverse complement strand
CTGATGCTTATGCTCGCTTCCCGCATATACATGAAGCTTGGTGTACATCTGTCTTCCAAGGGGTCCCTTCGGAAGCATGCCCTTTACTGCAAGCTCGATCACCTGCTCAGGCTTCTTCGCCATCTTCTCCTTCAGGGTAACTTCCTTCATGCCGCCCACATAGGCAGAATGATGATGATAAACCTTCTGATCCATCTTCTTACCGGTAACCTTCACCTTCTCGGCGTTGATTACGATCACATAATCTCCGGTATCTACGTGAGGAGTGAACTCCGGTTTGTTCTTTCCTCTGAGCACCTTGGCAACCTCAGATGCCAGGCGGCCGAGGGTCTGGCCTTCCGCATCCACAACATACCATTTTCTATCAATCTTAGCCGGATTAGCCATAAATGTTTTCATTGCGTACCTCCATCGAATTGAACGTTTCTGAAACACTGCTTCTATTACGAAAGCCCTGGGAAGTGAGCTTCCGCCTGATTATGTCAAAATGCCTTTCCGGGGCTTTGGTAAGGCATTTACCAACATTGTCGCACTGAATTATTATAGGCTGTGCGCCTGCGTGTGTCAACCATTTTTTCATCATACAGTTCACTCGTCCGCCAGAACCAGGCAGATGTCGTGCTTGCACGAACAGATGACTGGCTCTGAGCGGACGAAGGGCACTCGCTCCATCGTGCCGCGCCCGTTTTATGAGCAAAGAAACGTCAGAAACGATTCTTCGCAGCTGCGAAGCAGCGGAGAGCGCGAAGCGCGGCTTTGCGAATGGCGCGGGGTGAACTGTAACAAACTTTCCGTTACATGTCACGCCGTGGCCCCGCACCTGCTGCGCACTCTTTCAGAACCGGAAATTCATAGGACACCAGAACCAGTCCCCTGGCCGGAGCGGTGGGCCCTGCCGTGCGCCGGTCCTTCGCCTCGAGAATGTCCCGGACCGTTTCCGGCGGATATTTTCCCCGGCCGACCTCCATCAGGGTTCCGGCGATGATGCGCACCATATTATAGAGAAAACCGTTTCCCTGAATCCGGATGGTCAGCTTCGTGCCTTCCCGCCGTACGCTGCATTCATAGATGATGCGCACCGTGCTCTCCACCTGTGCGCCCGCGCTGCAGAAGCTCTGAAAATCGTGTTCTCCCGCCAGGTATTGTGCCGCGCGCTGCATTCGACTCTCATCCAGAGGCACATAACAGAAATGGCTGTAAAGGCGCTCCAGCGGATTGGGAAATGCTTCATTCAGGATGTGATACTCATAGGTTTTAACGCTGTCCGTCTTCCTCGGATGAAAATCGGAAGGAACCTCTCTGGAGGCACGGATGCGGATATCCTCCGGCAGCCGCTGATTCAGGGCGTAGGTGAACTTGTCCGCTCCCATGCGCGCCTGCGTATCAAAAACGGCAACATTTCCCAGGGCATGAACGCCTGCGTCCGTCCGGCTCGCACCGATCACCCGCACCGGCTCCTTGGTCAGATCCGTAAGGCACTGATCCAGGATATCCTCGATGCTGTTTTTGTCCGGCTGTCTCTGCCAGCCATGGTAGCCGGTGCCGTCATAGGCCACCGTCAGCATGATCCGTCTCATGAAAACAATCCTTTCTGCAGCGTTAAAACAGAATCCGTCCTGCCACAACCGCAAGGACCAGATAAAGAAACAGGATGAAAAATGCGAGGTGATCCCGCCTTTTGTAGATCAGAGGCTTCATCTTCGTTCTTCCGTCGCCTCCCCGGTAGCAGCGCGCTTCCATCGCCATCGCCAGATCGCTGGCCCGGCGGAACGCCGATATGAACAGAGGAACCAGCAGCGGAACCAGGCTTTTCGCCTTCTGAATCAGGTTTCCGCTGTCAAAATCCGCTCCCCGCGCCATCTGCGCCTTCATGATCTTGTCCGTCTCTTCCAGCAGAATCGGAATAAACCGCAGAGCGATTGACATCATCATGGCGATCTCATGCACCGGCACGCGCAGCCTGCGGAGCGGCTTCATCAGGCTTTCCATTCCGTCCGTCAGATTGTTCGGCGTGGTGGTGAGCGTCATGACCGAAGAACCGATGATCAGAAAGGAAAGGCGGATCGCCATTTTCACCGCCGTTTCCAGTCCCTCCCAGGTGATGGTCAGACGCCAGATGGACACGAGGGGACGGCCCGGCGTGAGAAAGAGGTTGAAAATCACAGTAAAAATAAGAAGAAACAGAATCGCCTTCATGCCTTTTACCATGAATTTGAAGGGCACATGGGACAGCTTTATGGCGCAGACCAGAAAAAGCCCGGCGATCAGGTAGCCCGGAAAGCTGTCCACCAGGAAAAGAGAAATGATGAACACAATGGTGGCGATCAGCTTTACCCTGGGGTCCAGCCTGTGGATCACCGATTCCGTCTGATAATATTGTCCTAAGGTAATGTCTCTCAGCATCTGTCCGTTTCCTTTTCTGTCCCGATATTTCCGGCACTGTGATCTTCCGTTCCGCTATTTCCGGCGCTGCGGTCTTCGACTCCGAACGCCTCACAAATCGCGTCCACAGCCTCTGTAAGGGTGGTCGCATCCGCATTTGGCACCAGTCCCGCTTCCTTCAGGGTATGCATGATGTAGGTGACCTGCGGAGCGGCAAGTCCCACCGCCTCCAGTTCCTTCACATGGCGGAACACTTCACGCGGCTTTCCATCCAGCATAACACTTCCATGGTTCATCACGATAATGCGGCTCACATAGTTCGCCACATCCTCCATGCTGTGGGAAACCAGGACTACGGTCATTCCTGTCTTTTCCCGCAGCGCGGCGATCTCTCCCAGAATCTCATCCCGCCCTCTCGGATCCAGCCCGGCGGTGGGTTCGTCCAGAACCAGCACATCCGGGTTCATGGCGAGCACACCGGCGATGGCCACCCTTCTTTTCTGTCCGCCGGACAGGTCAAAGGGAGACTGATTATAATATTCCTCTCCGATTCCCACCAGTTCCAGCGCCCGCCTCGCCCGCTCTTCCACCTCTTCTTTAGGAAGACCCAGGTTTTTGGGGCCGAAACAGACGTCCGAAAATACGTCGATTTCAAAAAGCTGATATTCGGGATACTGAAAAACAAGACCGACTCTGCTGCGCAGCTCCTTCAGATTGTATCCCTTTTCGTAGATATTCGTTCCGTTATAATAAATCTTTCCGTCCGTCGCCTTCAGAAGGCCGTTCAGATGCTGCACCAGCGTTGATTTTCCGGAGCCAGTATGCCCGATGAGACCGACGAATTCTCCGTCCTCAATCGTCAGGCAGACATCCTTCAGAGCGGCCACGCTCAGCTCCGTGTCCGCACCGTATACATAATTTACATGCTCCAGCCTGATTGACATTTCTGCAGCTCCTCCTTCAGCTCCTGTGTGGTGAGTATCCCGTCCGGCAGCGGAAAGCCTCTCTGCTTCAGCTCCCAGGCAAGCAGAGTAACCTGCGGCACGTCAAGCCTCAGCTCCTTCAGATGTTCCACCTGAGAGAAAACTTCCCGGGGCGTGCCGGAAAGCACCACCTTTCCTTCATCCATCACGAAAACTCTGTCCGCATGGATCACCTCTTCCATATAGTGGGTGATCAGAATGACGGTCACGTTCTCCACCTGATTCAGCGCGCGCGCCGCCCGGATCACCTCTTTCCGGCCGCTGGGATCCAGCATGGCCGTCGGCTCATCCAACACGATGCATTTGGGATGCATGGCGAGCACGCCGGCGATGGAAACCCGCTGCTTCTGACCGCCGGACAGCTTGTTGGGAGAAAATTTGCGGTATTCATACATGCCCACCGCTTTCAGGCTTTCCTCCACCCGCTCCCAGATTTCTTTTGTGGGAACGCCCATATTTTCCGGGCCGAAGCCCACGTCCTCTTCCACCACCTGGCCGATGATCTGATTGTCCGGATTCTGGAATACCATTCCCGCGGTCTGCCGGATATTCCAGACGTTTTTCTCTTCCTTCGTGTCCATTCCGTCCACCCAGATGGTTCCCTGCGTCGGACAGAGAAGCGCATTGATATGCTTTGCCAGCGTGCTCTTCCCGGAACCGTTATGGCCAAGGATGGCGATGAATTCTCCCTGCTCCACCTGCAGGCTCACGCCGTCCACCGCCCGGACGGATCCTGTCTCATTTCCTTCCTCATCGTGCCTCACATAATCATAGGAAAGCTCAGATGCTTCTATTATCTTCATTCGATTTGTTACCCTGTTTCACTTTTTGGTTTACAATCACTGTTACTTCCCTATTGTACTGGAAATCTGATGGAAATACAAGAAAAATACCTGTTGATTTTCTGCCTGTACAGGAGTACCATTATCTGGCTCTCTGCGATAAAAGAAACGCATATACCATATACATGGAAAGGAACAGCAAACATCATGCTCAGACAAAAGACAAAACACGTGAATGATTTCGGGAAGGACAGCGTCCCTTCTCTGGTTCTGCGGGTGTCCATCCCGTTCATGTTCGCACAGTTTGTAAATGTGCTTTACAGTATTGTAGACCGCATCTATGTGGGAAATATTCCGGAAATTGGTGCGATTTCTCTGGCCGGAGCAGGGGTCTGCGCTCCCATCATCACGCTGCTCTCCTCCTTCGCCACGCTGGTGGGAATCGGCGGTTCGATTCTTTTTTCCATGCGTCTGGGTCAGGGAGATAAAAAAGAGGCGGAACGCATCCTGGGTAACTGCTTCAGCCTGCTGCTCATTCTGTCCGCCGTGCTCACCGTCCTGTTCCTTCTCACCAAGGATCTGCTGCTTCGCTGGTTCGGAGCGAGTGATGCTTCCTTCCCCTATGCGGATACCTATCTAACCATTTATACCTGCGGCACCTTTTTCGCCCTGCTTTCCATGGGGATGAATTATTTTATCACCGCGCAGGGCCATCCCATGCTGGGCATGGTGACCACGCTCATCGGCGCCATCGTCAATATCATTCTGGATCCGGTTTTCATTTTCCTGTTCCACATGAATATCGCCGGCGCTGCCGTCGCAACCGTGCTGGCGCAGCTCTCCTCCTGCATCTTCGTGCTCTGCGTGCTGAGAAGCGGGAAAATGAGCATCCCGCTTCATCTCAAAAAACCGGAACGTCAGCTCGCTGGACGGATCTTTGCGCTCGGCTTTTCCCCCTTCCTGATCCTGGCAACGGACAGCGTCATCATCATCGCCATGAATGCGGTCCTTCAGTATCACGGCGGCCCGGGCTACGGGGATACGCTGATCACCTGTGCCACCATCGTTCAGAGTTACATGCTTCTGATCACCTCGCCCATGCTGGGCATCACAGGCGGCTCCCAGCCGCTCATCAGCTATAACTACGGAGCGGGAAATCAGGCGCGCATCCGGCGGATCGTCCTCTGCGTGCTTCTTCTCTGCATCGGCTTCACCACCGTCATGTTCCTGATTTCCCGCTTTCTTCCTTCCGCCTTTGCAGGCATTTTCACGGACAATCCGGATTATATTGAGCTGTCTGTCTGGGGGATCCGGGCGTTCACACTGATGATCATCCCGCTCTCCTTCCAGTACACCTTCGTGGATTCCCTGACCGCTCTGGGACTGACCAGGCTTTCCCTTTCCCTGTCCCTCTTCCGGAAATGCCTCTATTTTTCCGCTACCTGCCTGCTGCCCTTTGCCTTCGGCGCAGCCAGCGCCTTCTATGCGGAGCCCGTAGCGGACGGCATCAGCTTCCTGATATCCACCGCTTCCTGGCTGGTTGTATATCAGCGTTTCCTGAAAAAACCGGGAGATCTTTCCAAAATCGCCCTGGGAAGGAAGGAATCGGCGGCGGCTTAATCCCTGCTTTCCCTCATCGGCACGAACCAACGGTTCGTGCCGTTTTTCGTTCATGCTGCCTTCCGTTCTCCGATAAGTTTACGCCTCATCCCACAGTTTCTGGATATGCTCTCTCGATGAAACGGCATTTTCCGGCACGGTATTCTCCAGAGTCGCATGAATGAAGGGCTTATCGTACTTCATGAAACGAACCAGCTCATCATATTCCATCTGTCCCTGTCCAACGGCCAGTTCTTCCACCTCGCCGTTCTTTATGGCAAAATCCTTCAGATGGACTACCGCAACATCCTCTCCCAGAACGTCGATGGCTTCCTTGATCACATCATGATAACCGGCAATGTTGGTCTTGTCCAGCAGATTGACCGGATCCAGGATGATCTGGAGATTGGGAGACTGAATGGCGTCCAGCACTTTTCTGGCCCGATGTACGTCATACACGATATGACGGATGACCGGTTCGATGGCAACGATCACTCCCATGTGCTCCGCATACTCCACTACCCTGTCCAGATTTCTGGTAAAGGTGGTCAGCGCTTCCTCCGTCCGGCTGTTTGGATCGATCGCGTACTGCTCGTTGGGAGTTCCTGTCTCCGTACCCACCACACCGGCTCCCAGCTGGGAAGCAAAACGGATCTGCGCCTTATAGGTTGCAATGGCCTCCTCCAGCTGTTTCTGATTGGGATTTGCCAGGTTCAGATAACAGCCCAGCACCGCGACGTCCAGATCGTTCGCCGCAAACAGTTTCCTCAGATACATGGCAAAGCCCGGCGTGAGCGTGCCGTTCGTGATCGGAAAATCCTCGATCACCTTTCCCAGCGCCACATGCGCACAGGAAAAGCCCTGTGCCCTCGTTTCAGCCAGCCGCTGGGGCAGCGGCTGTACCTTTGTGTCATGCAAACGAATTCCTACCTGCATTTTTTCCTCCATTCCTGTCTGAAAAAAGAAGGACATCCTTATGCGAACATCCTTCTCTTTTCCTGTCAAGCTTCTCTTTCACACCATCCTGATTCCGGTGTGATTCACTGCTTCTATTTTATTCTATTTATCCTTCTACCGCAAGCATTTTGGTCGCATAGGCTTCCAGAGAAATCTCCACACGTCCGTTCTTCGTCTGTACGCCGGTCGTCTGCGGCTGATCGCTGTTGTTGATCACAACCAGCTGGCCGCTTCCCGGATAATATGCGCACTCCGTATAGATATTGTCGGTCAGATACAGATCATTCTCCAGCTCTCCGCCCGCCATACGGATCAGGTTCAGCAGCATTCTGGTGTTCTCAATGGTCTTTTCAAAGGAGGCCAGATAAATGCCGTATCCCTTCCCGAAACGGTTCACGGTAAGGGTGGGAACGGTTCCGTCCGCAGCGAGTACCTTCGCCTTTCCGTCGGTCAGATAAGGCACGCCCTTTCTGTAGTCGCCGGTTTTTTTCACGAAGCTTCCTTCCGGCATGAGCTTCTCGTCCTGTTGTACCTCAAAGGACCATTTCCCATGGCAGAGCTTCGCGCCGGTGTCCTCGTCCACGCCCAGCACGTTCGCCATGCGGAAGAAGCTGTCATAGCCTTCCACTGCGGACGGCTCGTTCACACCGATGAAGGTGCCGCCTTCATACACGAAGCGGGTGAGCTTTTCCAGCACTTCCGCGTCCTTCCAGGCATCTCCGCCGCTCCAGGCGCTTCCCGCAAAGCCTGCGTTGATCACCACATCCACATCGGCAAGCGCGCCGTTCTTCACATCCTCAAAGCTGATGAAGCGCACATCCACCGGCAGGCCGGACAGGGCCTCGTTGATATGGATCAAGTCGTTCATATAAGTCTCATGGAAATGTCCGGACAGGGTCCAGGAGCGCAGCTTTCCCCAGTAGTGCAGCACCGCAACCTTCGTGCGGATGCTGTAGGGCGCGCCCTCTCCGTGAAAGCCCAGAATGGTGCGGAACTCATCGGCCACCTGCTCGATGTAGTCACAGAAATCCGGGAAATCCTGTACCAGATGCAGGTATCCGCCCAGGCCGATTCTCTGCACGGGCTCACGCAGCAGCGCGCGGCGCACGCTGTTCCAGTATTTCTTTGCCTCCAGCGTGGGATCTCCGCCCTCCATGAATGTGGGCGCTCCGCCCAGGCCCACAGGGAACAGGTAAGGATGCAGGCGCAGCTCATGGGTATCCACCTTTACACCGGCGCACAGCCTCGCCTCATAGCCGGAAAATACACACTTGATCAGACCGTCAAAGCCGAACTCCTGGAATCTTCCGTTATAGGGCTCGATTCCCACCCAGCTGTCGTCATAGAACACATAGGCTTTTTTTCCGTAGGAATGCACCATATCCACCAGCTGTCTGCCGAAGGAAATGACGAAATCATTGATGAATTCCATCCAGTCCGCCTTCCGTTTATTTCCCGGCATATGGGTCACATGCAGCTTTCCCTGGTTGATGAAGTCCTCGGCCGTCATGCGGTAACCGTATTTCTTTTCAAACTCATCCAGAGCCCGCTCGCTCACGGTGAAATCATAGGAGCCCCAGTCCGTAAACAGGTTGCGGCAGTTCTCATCGCTTCCCCAGATCCAGACAAAATTGTAGAACATGGAGGTGAAGCGCACCACCGTGGTTGCCGGATGGGTTTCGCACCAGTTCTTCATCCAGCCCAGCAGATATTCCCTGCTTTCCGGATACATGGGATCAATCTGCATCAGATGCTCCTTATCCCAGTTGTTGGTGGTGTGATTGTACATGGAAATCTCTTCCCAGATCCGGTAAGCCATGAAGCTGACCGTATAAGTGTGGAACGGCACGGGGGAAGCGATGGTAACGCATCCACTTTCCGCGTCATAGCTCCAGTTCTCCGCAGCCACCTCTTCATCCGTGGTGCGGTCATATACCTGCCAGTAGGATTTTGCGTGTTCACTGTCGTTCACACGGAACTGCTCTTCGAAAAAGCCGTCCATCAGGCGGATGGAAAGCGGCCCCTCTGCAGCAGTCTGCGGAGCGGTCATCAGGAAGCACTGCTGCAGCTTGTCCTGATTTTTCTTCGCCCATTCGTTATGATCCCGGATGATGCAGATCGTGGAATAAATTCCATAGCCCGCATCCAGAATCTCATCAGAGAGAACGGTTCCATCGCTGTCACGAATGACGTCCGCCCCCCATTTTTCTGCCATTTCCAGGGTCAGCTTCTCATATCCGGCTTCTCCCGGCAGAGTAAAACAACCTTTTTTCTTTCCTTCGCTCATCTCAATCTCCATTCTCATATCTTTGACAGCATTTCTCAAAGCGCCAGCCTGCGGATCATCAGTGCAGCATCCTTCCGCTTCACCGGTCCGTTCAGCGCCGTATTTTCATCGATCAGTCCAAGCGCTGCGCTTTCCCGCACCGCCTTCCTGGCAAAATCCGGAGCCTGCTCCTGTGTGGAAATATCCTTTTCCTGCGTACGCATCCTTCCGCGGAAACCGTTCATCAGCATGGCAAGGAACTCCGCCATCGTGATCTCCGCTTCCGGAAGGAATTTTCCTTCTTCCGTCATCTCGGGCGGAATCAGACCGTTCTGCCAGGCACATTCCACCGCTCCCGCATACCATTCATGGCCGATCACATCATCAAACATATCATTGTATACGTTGGTCGGGAAAAATTTCAGCGCCTGAATCATCATGGGAAGCGCTTCCGCACGTTTCAGCGGCTCATCCGGCCTTTCCAGATTTTCAAAAAGAATCTCAGCTGCCGGAGCGCTCTTTCCCTTCATCTCATCCGGAATCTCCGGCACGCGGCAGTCATTGCCCGGAACCCAGCAGCCGAAGCCGCCTCTGCGGACGAAATCCGCAAGACCGGTATAGGCTGCAGAGCTTTCCTCGTCGGCCACCTCCGGCTCTCCGTCCAGCCCCGTCTTTCCGGCAAATCCTGCCAGTCCCTGCGCCACCCAGCCGGCCGCCTGATAAGCGCCGTAGTCATTGCTGTGGGTGAAATCATTGGGGTAGAACCACTGTTTTGCCGCTTCCAGACCTTTTATCAAAACAAATGCCCTGCTCGCCGCATGCAGATCCACGACCGGCACCTTCCGCTGTGCGCCCAGTCGCTTCACCGCTTCCGCATATTCCGCAAGCAGATCGTTATAGCTTCCGTCCAGTCCCTTCCAGGTATTCCGGGCGATGGGCGTTACCAGAATCGGATAAGCCCCTTTCTTTCGGATCTCGGAAATATAGCGGTCCAGATTCTCTCTGTATCCCTCTTCCGCCTTCAGGTGATCCAGCTTCTGGTCATTGTGCGCAAACTGGAGCAGCACATAATCGCCCGCCTTCAGTCTGTCATACAGAATCGCATAATGCCCTTCTTCGCGGAAGCTTTCCGTGGTCAGCCCGGAGTGAGCATGATTGGATACCGCAATCCGGCTGTCCAGATAGGCCAAAAGCATCTGTCCCCAGCCGCTGTAGCTCGCACCCGGCGCGTATGGGTAATCCGCGCTCTGGTCCGTCACCGTGGAATCCCCGCCGATATAGATTACAGGACACTCAACCGGTTCAATCTGAACCCCGGAAAGCGCCGCTCCCTTTCCGATGAGAGCGATATCCACCGTGGTATCCGGGTACATTTCCGTTTTCCCTCTGGGGACAATGGCAGAGACATTCACGATGCCTTCCACCATCTGACGCTGTCCATACTGCAGGATCCCCTTCCAGGCGAGATGCCTTCTTCCCAGAAACAGAAGAGCCTCCGTTTCCATTTCCGCACATCCGGTCAGGCTTACCTTGATCCGGTAATTGCCCTCCTTCTTCACATCCGCCTTGAAGAGAAGCGGAATCCGCCGTCCTGTGCTCTCCCATTCTTTTCCATCGTAATTTTTGCCCGCACCATTCGTGCCGATACAGTCTGCGATCAGGCAGCCTTCTTCTCTCATTTCCAGCTGAGTGATGTCCTCATCCTGATACCACCAGACCGGTTCAAAGCCGGAGTTCAGCTCCGGAAGGCGCAGAAGCTCCTGCTCTCTCCGGATTTTTTCCGTCACGAATCCCCAGCCCTGTTCGGCGGAATAGGGAAGCGGCTGTGTCACTGTAATGACCGGTGCTTCTTTTGCATATGCTTCGTTTCCAAATTGAAAATGCAGAACGCTCATTTACAGCGCACCATCCTTCTCAATCTGATCGGATACCAGCAGCTTGGAGAAAAAAGCAAGCGCAAGTCCCTGTCCCCATCCCTGGATCCAGTCTCTGCTGATGTTGCGGTAGCCTTCAATGTCCTTCATGACTGCCGTACCGCCGGATACGTTCATCACCTTTCCGTCCTCGCTGACGTTGGCAAGAAGTCCCCTGATGGCCTTGTTGATATATTTGGAGTGGAGCGGATTTCCTCTCTCCAGCATGGCCGCCGCGATTCCTGCGGAAGCGGAAATTTCCTCATAGGATTCCGGGTCATCCAGAACCGTTCTCCAGAGACCGTTTTCCGTCTGCAGAACCTTCAGCGCGGAGAGCTGCTCGTTGAGGGAGCCCGCCACATCCATGTACTTGGGATACAGATAACATTCCGGAAGCCTTCCGCCCACCTGGGACATGGTGTAGGCAGCCCACGCATTTGCCCTTCCCCAGTAAATGCCGGACATGTGGTCCTTCGTGATGTTGTTGTAGCCATGATAATACAGACCGTTTCCAGGATTCTGCAGATACTTGATGTGCCAGTACCACTGGTTCAGCGCATCGTTGATCATGTCCTCGTCCTTCAGCTTCACACCCACACGAAGCAGAACGAAAGCCGCCATGAACAGAGTATCAGCCCAGGCCTGCTCCGGGAAGTCATTGTTGGCGGATACCGTATGCTGCAGCACATGGTCGCCGAAACGAAGGGCATCGTTTCTGATGTAGTCAACCTTGCTCATCAGGATATCCCAGTAGCGCTGTTCTCCCGTTGCCTCATACAGCGTAATCAGGCAGTGGCCCATGGCACAGGCGTTTACTGTCCATACCTTCGGGAGTCCAAGATCGATCAGCTCGTCCACCCTGTCCTTTAAAAGCTTCAGGTATTCTTCCTTTCCCGTCTTTTCATAAGCCTCACTGACTCCGTAGTAGGCAACGCCGCAGGGCCAGTCCCAGGTCAGATCCATATTCATGGTCTTATGTACGATGCGGTCAATCACATCCTCGATTTGATTCCTGTCATACTCCAGCTTCAGCATACTTCCTCCATTCTGCCCGCCTCTCATCATAAAGAAAAGGGCTTGTCTTTTTTTCCATCATACTGTTCTGCCGTCTATCCTGCAATAATCATTTTTCAATCGGAATAATCCGTTCTTTTCCGGCTCTCTTCAGGTATGATTTTGCTTTTTAGAAAAGCCCCCCAACCAAAGCCGGGGGGCTTCCTCACCATGTGATATTCCCGGTCGGTCAATTCCGGCATTCAACCGTCTGCATAGGATCGGGAAATATTATGTTCTTCTCTTCTTATTCAGGAAGATGTGTGGTCAGACCATTGTCGTAAGCTTCGCCTCTCTGGTCGATGATCTCCTGATATCCGGCATCCAGGTATTCCTGGGCTCTCTGGTCATACAGGGCATCGAACTCCTCAGGAGAGCACATGGTCAGCTCGTCACGATACTGGATATACAGGGAACCTAAGGTATCTCTGTAATCAGACTCCGCATCGATAACCGTGGAGAACATGCAGGGAACGATGGCAAGGCCTTCTTCCGCCTGCTCCACACGGGTGTTGTAGTACTCAAGAATCTGAGCAACCAGCTCTTCCGTCTGCGGCAGATCGGTCGGGAAGCTTGCTCTGATGTCAGCTTCCGGATCACCCAGCACTCTGGCTGCGGTAACAGGAGCAACATAGTCCGCGTTGTTGTTGTAGCCCTGCTTATAATCGCCATCATAGTCGCCTACGCTTACAGGGTTTCCATCCTCGCCTACGGTATAGTTTTCGCCTTCAACACCCCACTGCAGAGTGAAGAGAACGTCCTCCTGGCTCATCCATTCCAGATACATCCAGGCTGCCTTGATCTCATCTTCCGTTGCGGAGGAGGAGAAGCCAACCATCATACCGAACGGGTTGTCCGCACGGTATGCAGAGGTCTCGCCATATACATAGTCAGCAGGCTGAATTGCCAGCTTGCCGTCCGGGTTCTGCTCATAGAACGCGGTCAGGAAGTCAACATTTCCGGAAATGTATCCGCCAAAGGAATACTGTCCGCCATTTACAAAGTTGGCCTTTGCGGTCTCATTATCAGTTACATAGTACTCAGGATTGATGATTCCAAGGTTGTACTCTTCGTTTGCATACTGTACCAGCTTCTTGTTGGGTTCCCAGCTCATAGCCACGATGTTGTAATCGCCGTACTGTGCCCATTCTCTCTCATCAAAAGGCATGGTTCTGAAAGCGTCGTTCTGGTCGGAACCAAGACCGGTCAGCATGCTGCCTCCGCCGGGATGTTCACAGATGCCTGCATCCATGATCTTCTGCATGGCATCCAGATACTCCTCACGGGTGGTAGGAACATGGTCATATCCTACCTGCTCCAGCCAGTCCATACGAACGAAAATCTGGAAGCTGTAAGCGGTGTTGGAATAAGGTCTTTCAGCAAATACGAAGTAGGTTTCGCCATCCATGGTGGAATACTGAAGCTGATCCAGCTCTACCATTCTGTTATAGTAGGTGGGAGCAACGGAAGCGAACTCGTTCATATCAAAGGTGGTCAGATATCCATCGTTCGCCCACTGTGAAAGCTTGGGATAGTCGAACTCCATCAGCATCGTAGGCAGGGTGCCTGCGGATGCCAGCAGGGCGTAATCGGTCATAACATCGTTACGGGTGATCGGAACGAATTCCACGGTGATGTTCCACTGATCGCCGAAGTTCTCCTGAATCCACTGGGTCCAGTAGTTGTTGGTCACATCCGGAACGCCTTCCACACCTCTGTCGTAAACCGGAACCTGCAGGGTTACGTTCTCTGCGAAGGGCTCCCAGCTGTCCATTCCGCCGCCTTCCGCAGCTGCCGCTTCGGTGGAAGCCGCTTCCGTTGCCGCCGTGGTCTCTGCCGTACTTTCTGCGGCAGCCTCTGCTGTGCTCTCTGCCGTGGTCTCAGCGGGAGCGGAGCTCTCTGTGGTGGTGCTGCTTCCGCAGCCTGCCAGCGTACCAAGAGCCATCACTGCAGCAACTGCAAGCGCAAGCGCTTTTTGAAGAGATTTCTTCTTCATAAATAATCCTCCTTTAAAATTATTATAGTTTATTGGAACCGGAGGGCTGTTTCTGTTCTCCGGCAAACTATCAGAAAACGGGATTTTTTGAATCCGCCGTCCAAAGGCATCAGCCCTTCACGGCGCCGATCATAACGCCCTTCACGAAATACTTCTGTACGAAGGGGTAAATGCAGATGATCGGGATCGTTACGAACATGATGGATGCCGCCTGCAGCACCTCAGGAGTACTGGTAACAGCCGCCGCCTCAGAAAGAGCGGTCGTCTGCGATTCCATGGCGGAGGATACCATCTGGGACAGACGGTACTGCGCCATCTTCAGGGCATTGGACTGAATATAGTACATGTTGTCCGCGTAAGAGTTCCAGCGGCCCACCGCATAGAACAGGGACAGCGTCGCGATGATCGGCTTCGACAGCGGCAGCACGATCTTAAACAGGATCTGGAAGTTGCTCGCTCCGTCCAGGAACGCGGATTCCTCCAGGCTGTCCGGAATGCTGGACTGTAAGTACGTCTTCATGATTAACATGTTGTAAGGCGAATAAATCAGGGGCAGGATCAGCACCCACATGGTATCCAGCAGATGAAGGTCCCTCATCAGCAGGTAGGTAGGAATCAGACCTGCGGAGAAATACATCGGGAACATCAGCAGGAACGTCAGCACGCTTCTTCCCTTCAGCCTCCTCTTGGAAAGAGGGTAGGCCGCACAGGTACATACGAGCATTCCCAGTACGGTGAAGATCACGGTAACCACCACGCTGTAGCCCATGGCATATACCATGCTTCCATCACGGAACAGGGATGCATACGCATCAAACGTGATTTCCTTCGGAATCAGGAACACTTCTCTTGAAAGCACCGCCGAGTTGCTGGAAATGGACTTCGCCGCCAGGTTGATAAACGGAAGCACGCATGTCAGGCAGAGGATCACGATTATGAGCATCATGACCGCGTCGCCGATCCGGAATTTGTTAATGGCCCGGTTGCCCTCGGAGGCTTCTATCTCACGTGACACATTTTTCTTATTCTTTGCCATTTTCTCACACCTCCTTACAGCAGTCCGTCTTCGCCCAGACCCTTAGCTACCTTGTCAGACGCCAGCACCAGGAACAGGCCGACGAGAGACTGGAACAGGCCTACCGCAGTAGCTTCACTGAAATGTCCGCTGTTCAGACCCTTTTCATAAATATAGACAGCGAGCTGATATTCGAAATCTCTGACCTGGCTGTTTGCAAATGCCTGCAGACGTTCCAGGTTGCTGTTCATTACCTTACCAAGGTTCATGATCAGCAGGGTTACCGCCGTACCCTTGATGCCCGGCAGCGTGATGTACCACATCCTCTTCCACCGGCCGGCGCCGTCAATCATGGCTGCCTCATACAGTTCTCCGCTGATACCCGTGATAGCCGCCAGATAAATGATGGTACCCCATCCCATGGTCTGCCATACGCCGACGAGCAGGTAGGTCACGGCCCAGTGCCATTTCTCTGTCAGGAAGGGAATGCCTTCATCGATCAGCCCCCAGTTCATCAGCAGCATGTTGATGGTACCGCTCTGCGGGCGGAACATCTGATAGGCAACGCTTCCGATGATAACCCAGGAAAGGAAGTGGGGCAGATACAGGATGGTCTGCGTCACTTTCTTGAATCTCGCATAGCGCAGTTCGTTCAGCATCAGAGCAAGGATGATCGGGATCGGGAATTGCAGGGCCAGATCCAGAATGTTGAACACGATGGAGTTACGAAGAGCCTTCAGGAAATCCCTGTCCCTAAAAATTTTCTGGAAGGTTTCCAGACCGACCCATTCGCTGCCTTCATATCCTCTGGCCGGCTTATAATCCAGAAATACCATACGCAGGCCGGGATATGCCGCATAGTTGAAAATAATCACCATGAGCAGCGGAAGCAGACAGAGCAGATACAGCTGCCAGTCCCTTCTGAAGGCCTTTTTCCAGGTGGTATGGACCTGCACCTGTGGCGCTTTTGATTTGCTTTTCGCCATATTTTTTCCCTCCTAAATTTGTACATAAAAATGCCGAAATCGAAATGGTTTTCTGTCACTATGTACATATCTGTTATTTCTATATGTACTATTATCATATATACGAAAGCTTTTTTCTAATCATTTATTTCAAAAAACTATGCAATTACAACCATTTATGATAAAATAGAAGAAAAAATGCCGATTCACTTTCCTGTAAATCACCTTTTCATTTTACAGAATTAAACAAACTGCCTTTTCAGAATGAAATTTCCGCATTTTTCTTAATCATTTTTTTGGTTTATGAATGTTTTATGAATAAAAATTTAAGTTTTTTTTGAAATTTGTGGTCATTTTTCTCCAGACCAGATGTCTGCAGCATAACAAAAGGAGTTCGCCATATGTCCAAGCCTAAAAATATCGTTACTGAATATCGAAATTATTATCTGCCTGTGGATTTCCCTCTTCTTTTGCTGACGGGAGAGCACTGGAAAATCTCTGATATACCCAGTTCCCGCCTGCATTTCCACAACTGTCTGGAAATCGGAATCTGTCATTCCTGGAGCGGCACCATGAAGTTTTACAGCGACCCGCTGCGTTTCAAAGCCGGTGATGTTACCTGTGTTCCGCGCAATATTCCCCATACGACATGGTCTGATAAAGGAAATGAAAGCCGCTGGTCCTATCTCTATCTGGATCCACAGGTCATGTTTCGTGATATGATACCCCCTTCGGACGGAGAAGCTGATCTTTCCTTTTCTTCCTATCAGAATATCCGGCACATAATGCCCAGACAGGAATTTCCTCATATTTATTCTCTGGTCATGACCGTCATTGATGAACTGAATTCGGAACGCTCCAATTACAGGCTCTGCGTCAGAGGACTTTTACTCGCTCTATGCATTGAATTGAACCGGATTCAGGAACAGGAAAATGCTTCTTCCCAGTTAATGCCCCCCCCAACTGAACTTTCCGTACCCGAAAATGCACTTGTCATTTCTCCCGCTTTAAACTATATTGAGGACCATTATGCAACCCAGTTTCCCATGGAAAAACTGGCTGAGGTATGTCACCTGAGTCCAACCCATTTTCGACGCGTTTTTCATTCCATCATGAATATGAGCCCGTTGAATTATCTCAACAGCACCCATATTATGAAAGCCTGTAATCTGCTTCGAAGTACCGAGGATTCCATTCTCGCAATCTCGGAAATGGTCGGTTTCGCTTCTGTTTCCAGCTTCAACCGCCATTTTCAGGATATTATTCACCAGACGCCGAGGGAATATCGTATGCAATCCCACTCTTCCGGAGCCTTTGCTTCAGATCCACGCAAAACCATTGTGGAATTTTCCGGATGGATGGAACCTGAAAGCGATCCCTACTGACAATCCACATTTTGAACGCTTCTCGGGTGAGCTAAACTAAAAGAGCTGTCCTGTCGATAATACAAATTACCGACAAGACAGCTCTTTCAATCTCCAGCGATTTTTATTTCATTAATCCAGGGAACAGTAAGATTTCTGTCTCACCTGTTATACCAGTTCCAGAACGACTTCCATAGCGCCGTCGCCCTTTCTCTGACCGATCTTGATGATGCGGGTGTAACCGCCCTTGCGGTCCACATACTTGGGAGCGATTTCATCGAACACCTTCGCAGGCATATCAACCTTCTTCGTTCCTTTCTTACGTCCCGCAGGAGTGGAAGGAACCTCAGTTACAGGATAAAATACCTTCAGCATCTGTCTTCTTGCATGAAGTCTGCTGGGCATATCCTTTTTGATCTCCTTCTCAACCTCATCGTAAACGGTAACCTTCTTGCCATCTACAACTTCCTTCACTCTCTTACCGTCCTTGTCCTTGCGGGGAACCTTTGCGGTAACCTTAACGGTCTCGAAGTTATCCTTTTCCTTCACGCCCATCGCGATGATGCCTTCAGCAATCTTGCGAACTTCCTTGGCTCTCGCTTCCGTGGTAACAATCTTTCCATGATAGAGCAGGTTGGTAACCTGAGCTCTTAAAAGAGCCTTTCTCTGGCTGGAGGTTCTTCCTAACTTTCTGTACTTTGCCATTTTTTTATTCTCACTTTCATTACTGGTGTATCCGGCAGCGCCCTTTGGTCTTATCCGCCGAACACAGATTTCCAATCATGCTGCAAACAGGAGCCGCGCCCTTCGGTCTTACCGGCCCTGCCTTTTATGTCAACGCCTGTTCAGCGTTGCAGATGAGCTCATAGCAGCCTGTCAGTAAGGCTGTTATACGTTCACTTCTTCACTGGGATTCAGCTGAAGGCCCAGCTCCTTTAACTTCGCAAGAACCTCTTCCAGGGATTTGCGGCCCAGATTACGAACCTTCATCATATCCTCGGGGGTCTTGTTCGTCAGCTCTTCCACCGTATTGATGCCCGCGCGCTTCAGGCAGTTGTAGGAACGAACGGAAAGCTCCAGC
>CAJFMW010000041.1 GCA_904392525.1 uncultured Eisenbergiella sp. | reverse complement strand
AACGAGAACAACAATAAGCCTGAAAAGAAGAAGAAATCTGATCAGAAGTAGATTGGAGGAAATTATGGAATTCGTGGAATTTACTGCAAAGACAGTGGATGATGCCATTACGGCAGCATGCCAGAAATTTCTTGTGACCAGCGACAGGCTGGAATATGAAGTGATGGAAGAGGGTTCCTCCGGATTTCTGGGCTTTAACGCGAAGCCTGCCAGAATTAAGGCGAAGGTGAAGGAAACCGTGGAAGATAAGGCAAGGGCGTTTCTGGACGACGTTTTTGCGGCCATGCATATGACGGTCCTTGTGGAAGTTAGCTTTAATGAAGAAGAAAAGGTGATGGATATCGAGCTCAAGGGAGACGATATGGGCGTGCTGATCGGTAAGAGAGGACAGACGCTGGATTCCCTTCAGTATCTGGTCTCCCTCGTGGTGAACAGGGACAGTGACGATTACATCCGCGTGAAGGTGGATACGGAAAACTACCGTAAGAGAAGGAAGGAAACCCTGGAAAATCTTGCAAAGAATATCGCCTATAAGGTGAAGCGGACGAAGAGAAGCGTATCCCTTGAGCCGATGAATCCCTATGAGAGAAGGATCATCCATTCCGCGCTTCAGAATGATAAGTTTGTGACGACCCACAGCGAAGGAGAAGAGCCCTTCCGTCATGTGGTTGTTACGTTGAAAAAATGAGGAAAGATTGAAAAATGTGCTTGATAGCACATTTTTCAATCAGGATTTGTGCCGTTTCGGCACAAATCCCGTTATCGCAGCGCCGAACTGGAGGTTCGGCGCGCGTGCCTCAGCGAGTGCTTCGGCATGGAGGAAAAAATGAAACAGACCGAGACGATTGCAGCGATTGCAACGGCGCTTTCCGATTCCGGCATCGGAATCATTCGCATCAGCGGAAGCGAAGCAATTCCGGTCGGTGACCGCGTTTACAGGTCTAAGAATGGCTGCCATAGTCTGAAGGATTATGGCAGCCATACCATTCATTACGGTTTTATTGTGGATGGGGATGAGGTTCTGGACGAGGTTATGGTATCGGTCATGAAAGCGCCGAAAACCTATACGAGAGAGGATACTGTCGAGATCAACTGTCATGGCGGCATTCTCATTATGCGCCGGATTCTGGAAGCGGTGCTGAAAAACGGAGCAAGGCTTGCCGAGCCCGGAGAATTTACCAAACGGGCTTTCTTAAATGGCCGGATTGATCTGGCGAAAGCGGAAGCGGTGATGGATCTGATCCGTTCCCGGAACGACTATGCCAGAAAAGCATCCTTCAGCCAGCTGGAAGGCTCCGTTTCCGGCTGTATCAGAACGCTTCGCCAGGAGATTCTGACGGAACTCGCGTTTATCGAATCCGCCCTGGATGATCCGGAACATATCAGTACAGAAGGATATCCGGAGCAGCTTTCCGGAAAGGTGGATCAGCTGATTGAAGCATGCGGGAAGCTGATCGCTTCCGCGGAGAATGGACGGCTTTTAAAGGAAGGAATCAGCACGGTGATTGTGGGAAAGCCGAACGCAGGAAAATCCTCCCTTCTGAACCTCCTTGCCGGCAGGGAGAGGGCAATTGTGACCGATATTGCAGGAACCACGAGAGACGTGCTGGAAGAATCGGTCAGCCTTCATGGAATCAGCCTGAACGTGATCGATACGGCGGGAATCCGTTCTACCTCCGATGTTGTGGAAAAGATGGGAGTGGAAAGAGCCGAGCAGTATGCGAAGAAGGCCGATCTGCTTCTGTATATGGCGGATTCCTCCATTCCTCTGGATGAAAGCGATGCGCATATTCTGCAGCTGATTCAGGGGAAAAAGTGCATTGCACTTCTGAATAAATCGGACCTCGCTCCCGTTTTGACGGAAGAGGAGTTAAGAGAAAAACTTCCGGAAGGGGTACCGGTCGTCCGTATCTCTGCGAAAGAAAATCAGGGGCTGGACGAATTTGAGAAGGTCCTTACCGACCTGTTTTTCTCCGGAAAAATAAGTTTTAATGAGGAAGTCGTCATCACGAGCATGCGTCATAAGGAGGCGCTTGAGAGCGCACGTGACAGCCTTCTTGAGGTGAAGAAGAGTCTGGAAGCCGGCATGCCGGAGGATTTCTTTTCCATTGATCTGATGAGCGCCTATTCTTCCCTGGGAGAAATTATCGGGGAAGAGGTGGGAGAAGACCTGGTTAATGAAATTTTCAGCAAATTCTGTATGGGGAAATAGTATGGAACAGATGTCATTGTTTGACATGGGCTCTTCCGGCTGGGGGGAAAGGAGCGTTTCCGCCTCTGATCCCCTGGCAAGCAGACTCCGGCCGGAAAGCCTGGAGGAATTTGTGGGACAGAAACATCTGGTCGGAGAGGGGAAGGTGCTGCGCCGCCTGATCGATCAGGACAGCATCTGTTCCATGATTTTCTGGGGGCCTCCCGGCGTGGGAAAAACCACCCTTGCCCGCATCATCGCCAGAAAGACGAAGGCGGAATTCATCGATTTCAGCGCCGTTACCAGCGGCATTAAGGAAATCCGCCAGGTGATGCAGCAGGCAGAGCAGGTTCGGCTGACCGGCCGCAGGACTATTGTTTTTGTGGACGAGATCCATCGTTTTAATAAAGCGCAGCAGGATGCCTTTCTTCCTTTTGTGGAAAAGGGAAGCATTATTCTCATCGGAGCTACCACGGAAAATCCTTCCTTTGAGATAAATTCCGCTCTTCTGTCCCGGTGCAAGGTGTTCGTGCTTCAGGCTCTTTCAAAGGAAGATATTAAGGAGCTGCTGCATCATGCCCTTAATGCAAAGTCCGGTTATGGCGGACAGAAAATAGAGATTTCGGATTCCATTCTGGAGGCGGCGGCTGTCTTTGCAAATGGGGATGCGAGAACCGCTCTGAACACGCTGGAGATGATGGTTTTAAACGGAGAAATCCTGCCGGACGGAACCATTCGGATCACGGAAGAGACGCTGGAACAGTGCACCAGTAAACGTTCCCTTCTTTATGATAAGAAGGGAGAGGAGCATTATAATCTGATCTCGGCGCTTCACAAGTCCATGAGAAATACCGATCCGGATGCTGCTGTTTACTGGCTGGCGCGTATGCTGGAAGCGGGAGAGGATCCGCTGTATGTGGCAAGAAGGCTGATCCGTTTTGCCAGTGAGGACGTGGGAATGGCTGACAGCAATGCGTTGACGGTTGCAGTTTCCGCATATCAGGCCTGTCACTTTATCGGTATGCCGGAATGTAATGTGAATCTTACCCATGCGGTGGTCTATCTTTCCATGGCGCCCAAATCCAATTCCCTTTATAAGGCCTATGAGGATTGTAAGGAAGATGCGGTGAAAATGCTCGCCGAGCCTGTCCCTCTTCAGATTCGAAACGCGCCGACCAGCCTGATGGAGGAGCTTCATTATGGGGAGGGCTATGTGTATGCCCACAATACCAGAGAAAAGGTTGCTGCCATGCAGTGCCTGCCCGATTCACTGAAGGACAGAAGGTATTATATTCCCACTGATCAGGGAAAGGAAGCGGAGGCAAAGGAAAAGTTGGAACACATCCTCGCCTGGAAAAAAGAACAGGGTATTTGACTATTCCCCTGTTTGTGTTAAGATGAAGAAAAGAATGGGAAAAGGGGTGCAGAAGATGAAAAAAGAATCGAATGGAAGTTTGTTCTTTTTGCTGGCAGTCGGAATTGTGGGGCTTGGCCTTTACTTTGGAGCATCGGAAAATTACAGCGAGGGTGAACTGCAGCTGTACCATATTATCTGCTGGGTTGTACTGCTTATCGCGCTTCTGCGCATCCTTGAGCTGATATGGGAGCCGGTCCGTTCTTTATGGGATCAGGCGTGGGGAAAGGCACAGGAGAAAGTTGGAGAAAAAGAGAAGGTAAAAAGAGATTTTCAGACAGAACAGGGCGGCAGAGTTCCGTTTGCTTCGGAGGAGGAGAACAGGCATTCCGGTTATGCAGGATATCCGGTTTACCCGGAAGATGCCTCCTGCAAAGAAGAAGAGAAAATTCACAGGGCGGATGGCGTCATTATCATGCCTGACCGGGGCTCCCGTTTCTATCTGGACGACAGGTACCGGGAACCGGAGAGAAGATATGAGAGGACAGATTTATCAGAAGAAGCGTCCTTCCGGCCGGTTTCAGAGTCAGTGGAAAACGGGAATGAAAATCCGGTGAACCAGTCTTCTGAACAGCCGGAAAAGAAAAAAGACAAGGATAAAAAGAAAAAGAAGAAGAAATAAGAGGAGTTGAAACATAAGATGGCGCAGGTCATGGAACGGGTGGATGTATGTGTGGTCGGTGCGGGACATGCGGGCTGCGAAGCGGCTCTGGCCTGTGCAAGGATGGGGCTTGAAACCGTTATTTTCACAGTGAGCGCGGACAGCATCGCGCTGATGCCCTGTAATCCCAATATCGGCGGTTCTTCCAAGGGCCATCTCGTCAGAGAGGTGGATGCCCTCGGCGGGGAGATGGGAAAAAACATAGATAAAACCTTCATTCAGTCCAAAATGCTGAATGTTTCCAAGGGACCTGCAGTTCATTCTCTGCGCGCGCAGGCCGATAAGGCGGAATATACCAAAAGCATGCGGCAGGTTTTGGAAAATCAGGACCATCTTACCATCAAACAGGCTGAGGTCTGCGAGCTTCTTACAGAGGATACAGAGAACGAAGAAGGAAAAAGAAGAATAACCGGCGTCCGTATTTTTTCGGGTATGATTTATGAATGCCGAGCGGTCATTCTGTGTACCGGAACCTATCTGAATGCGAGATGCCTGTGTGGAGAGGCGATTACCCATACCGGTCCAAACGGGCTGCAGCCCGCGGTTCATCTGACGGACTGCCTGAAAAAGCTGGGAATCCGGATGAAGCGTTTCAAAACAGGAACACCAGCGAGAATGGATGGAAGAACCATAGATTTTTCCAAAATGGAGGAACAGCCAGGAGATGAGAGGGTAGTTCCATTTTCCTTTTCCACAGATCCGGAAAGCGTTCAGAGGCCTCAGGTTTCCTGCTGGCTTACCTATACCAACGAAAAAACCCATGAGATTATACGCGCCAATCTGGACAGATCCCCGATTTATGCGGGTATTATCGAAGGAACAGGGCCGCGTTATTGTCCTTCCATTGAAGATAAGGTGGTAAAATTTGCGGATAAGCCGAGGCATCAGGTTTTCCTGGAGCCGGAGGGACTTTCCACAAATGAAATGTATGTTGGGGGAATGTCTTCCTCTCTTCCGGAGGATGTGCAGCTTGCTATGTACAGGAGTGTTCCTGGATTGGAACACTGTAAAATCGTGAGAAATGCCTATGCCATTGAATATGACTGTATTGATGCGAGACAGCTTTATCCATCCCTGGAATTCAGGCAGATAGAAGGGTTGTTCAGCGCCGGTCAGTTTAATGGCAGTAGCGGATATGAGGAAGCCGCTGCCCAGGGACTGATTGCCGGGATGAATGCTGCACTGCAGATTCAGGGCAGGGAGCCGGTGGTTCTTGACCGGTCGCAGGCTTATATCGGAGTTCTGATTGATGATCTGATTACAAAGGATAACAGAGAGCCTTACCGCATGATGACGTCGAGGGCAGAATATCGTCTCCTTCTCAGACAGGATAATGCGGACCTGAGACTCCGTGAGATCGGATATCGGGCGGGACTAGTGTCAGAAGAGGAATATCAATATACCTGTCAGAAAATGGAATGGATTCGAAATGAGGTATCCAGGCTGAAGGCTGCTATGGTCGGCGCTTCCGCACCGATCCAGCAGTTTCTTCTAAATCATGAAAGCTCTCCCCTCAAAACGGCGGCCAGTCTTGCTGAACTGCTCTGCAGGCCAGAGCTGAATTATGAGCTGCTTGCCGAGATTGATCCGGAGAGGGAGAAGCTTCCGGCAGATGTGATCGAGCAGGTGGAAATAGAGCTCAAATATGAGGGATATATTGGGAGACAGCGTAAGCAGGTCGATCAGTTTAAGAAGATGGAAGAGAAAAAGATTCCCGGTTGGGTGGATTATGATGAGGTTCCCAGCCTCAGACTTGAGGCAAGGCAGAAGCTGAAGGAGTTTCAGCCGGTGTCTGTGGGACAGGCATCCAGAATCTCCGGAGTTTCACCGGCAGATATATCTGTTCTTCTTGTTTTCCTGGAACATCATGGAAGACGGCAGCAGGTGGACTGATGGGATGCTTTGAAATGGAGGAAACAAAGTGCGTGATTTCAGAAAGTATGATCTGACTTCTTTTAGAAAGGATCTTGAGGAACTGCATATTCATTTGACTGAAGAGCAGGAGGAGAGATTTCTTTCCTTTTATGAACTGCTTGTGGAATGGAATGAGGTTATGAATCTCACTGCCATAACGGAATTTGATGAAGTGATCAAAAAGCACTTTGTGGACAGCCTGTCTCTTGTGAAAGCGATCCCCGAGCTGGAGGAGAAATTCCTTTCCGGAAAAGCTTCTGCCGGGAAAACTTTTACGCTGATTGATGTGGGAACCGGAGCAGGTTTTCCGGGAATTCCGTTAAAAATTGCATTTCCGGAGCTGCAGATTACTCTTCTGGATTCTCTTCAGAAGCGTGTCAATTTTCTGAATACGGTGATCCAGGAGCTTTCTCTTACAGGAATTGAAGCGGTTCATGGAAGAGCGGAGGATTTGGCCAGACCCGGAAAACTTAGGGAGCAGTTTGACCTGTGTGTGTCACGGGCGGTTGCCAATCTGTCCACGCTTTCCGAATATTGTATTCCCTTTGTGAAAAAGGGCGGATATTTTATTTCCTATAAGAGCGGAGGATCGGAAGCGGAGGCTGCGGCTGCCGGAACTGCCGTCCGTATTCTTGGAGGAGAAAAGACTGAGACAGTCTCTTTTTTTCTGCCCGGAACGGATATCGGAAGAAATTTTTATGTGATCAGAAAAAAAGCCCCTACGCCTGCAAAGTACCCGCGTAAAGCAGGACTTCCGGCGAAGGAGCCGATTCATTGATTCTCATCAGTATGTGTCACCTGAGATGGTTGCTACACAGGGCGCTTATAGAATGATTTCCAGCTGATCCAGGACAGCTTTTGATCTTTCCAGGTGCGGATACTGTCTGGTATAGGAAATCGGAAAAGCCTCTATGGACTGATTGTAGGAAAGATAGGTATCTATAGTTGTCTGATTGTCAATTTTCTCCGTTCCATATATAACATAGATGCTGTGATCAATCTGCTTCAGCGCATGAACGATATTCGTGTTCATGTATCTTCCCATATAGCTTGCAAAAGTATATTTGGCATTGCAGTCCGGTTGATGAGAGGCCTCTCTGTAGGCCTCCAGTATTCCTTCGCTGATCATTCCCGAATTATAAAAATATTTTTCGGCAAAAAGTTTCCGAAATGCTTCTTTTGTTGTAAGCATATTATATACGAAAGTGCCTAAAACTGGAGTGTCAATGAGAAGCTTCAGCAGTTTTGTCCTTTTGCTCGGAATCCGGTTCAGCTGGTTTATACTTTGAGGGTTGATGAGAACGATCCTGTCAATCACTTCTCCATCGTTATGGGCACACATAACTGCGATAGAAGAGGAATCACCTGTCGCAAGAATGTCGGTTTTCTTTCCAATTACGTTTTTAATGAAGTCAATGATTGACTGAACATAAAGATAGCTTGTATAGGTGATATTGGGCTTATCTGATAGTCCATATCCCAACAGATCTACCGCATACACTTCATGCTTTTCTGCAAGCTCATCTATTATTTTGCAGAATTCGTAGCTGCTGCTTCCAGCTGTGAGATCGTGCAGAAGCAGGAGAGGAGTTCCACTTCCCTTCTGAGTATATCTGATTTTTCCAAAACGCCATTCATAGTATTTGTTGTCAGGGTTTGAAAGAACATTATTAACAGTGCTGAGAGAAAATTCGACCCTGTTTATAATATGCATGGTTATGGCTGCCAGTCCTGTCAGTGCAATGATAGTTCCTGTTTTTTTAGTCATTTTTTCCTCCATGTACGGAATTAATGCCTGAGTTGATTCTGTTTTTCAGTTATGATTATTATAAGCCATGGGGGTAAAAGATACAAGTAATTGTATTGTATACAAAAACAAGATGTTTCACGTGAAACATTTTAGCTTGAACAATATCTTAATGTTTCACGTGAAACATGTAAAACATCAAAAAAGGAAAAAGAAAATATTTTCATATAGAATATATGAAAAAAAGGTGATATAATCGAAAAGTACTCAGCCAAAGAGAATTGTTTGCAGGTACAAATGAAAGGAAAGAAGAATGGGAAGAATTATAGCGATTGCAAATCAGAAGGGTGGTGTAGGAAAGACTACAACTGCCATAAATTTATCGGCTGCGCTTGCAGCAAAGAAAAAGAAGGTTCTGGTTATAGATACGGACCCGCAGGGAAATACTACAAGCGGTTTCAATGTCGATAAGAATAATCTGGATAATACAATCTATGAATTGATTCTTGGAGAATGCAGTATTCAGGACTGTCTGATCAAGGAAGTGATTCCCAACATTACAATTCTTCCTTCAAATGTAAATCTTGCGGCAGCAGAAATTGAACTCATAGGAGTAGAAAAAAAAGAATTTATATTAAAAAATGAAGTGGACTGGGTGAAGGATCAATATGATTTCATTATTATAGACTGTCCTCCTTCATTAAATATGCTGACAGTGAATGCCATGACAACGGCAGATACCGTTCTCGTACCAATTCAATGTGAATATTATGCTCTGGAAGGTCTCAGCCAGTTGATCCATACAGTAAATCTTGTGAGAGAGAGACTGAATCCTAATCTGCAGATAGAAGGTATTCTCTTTACCATGTATGATGCCAGGACAAACCTTTCCATGCAGGTAGTAGAAAATGTAAAGAATAACCTGAATCTGAAAATTTTCAAAACGGTGATTCCAAGAAATATCAGACTGGCAGAAGCACCGAGTTATGGACTGCCGATTAATCTGTATGATCCGAAGTCTACAGGGGCAGAAAGCTATATGGCACTCGCAAAAGAGGTTATAGGAAGAAAGGGAAAATGAAATGGCGGCGAGAGGACTGGGAAAGGGGCTCGATTCACTGATTCCGAAAGCAATCACAGAACCTTCCAAACAGGAAACAGAAGAAAAGAAAGCGGAGACCATGGTGAAAATCACTATGGTGGAACCGAATGGCGGACAGCCGAGAAAGAATTTTGATGAGGATTCCCTCATGGAACTGGCAGAATCCATAAAGCAGTTTGGCCTGCTTCAGCCGATTCTTGTGCAGGATAAAAAGGGACATTATGAAATCATAGCCGGAGAAAGAAGATGGAGAGCGGCCAAGATTGCAGGATTAAAAGAGATTCCCGTAATTATTAAAGAACTGACAGACCAGGAAGTGGTGGAAATCTCGCTGATAGAAAATATACAGCGTGAGAATCTGAATCCAATCGAAGAAGCGCAGGCATATAAGAGACTGCTTACAGAATTTAATCTGAAGCAGGATGAGGTGGCGGAAAGAGTTTCAAAAAGCAGAACAGCCGTAACAAATTCCATGCGGCTGTTGAAGCTCTGTGATGAAGTGCAGCAGATGGTAGTGAATGAAATGCTGACTACAGGACATGCGAGAGCTTTGCTGGCGATTGAAGATCCGGAAGAACAGTACCGAATTGCGCAGAAGGTTTTTGATGAAAAACTCAGCGTCAGGGAAGTGGAAAAGCTGGTTAAGAAACTGAATAAGCCGGAAAAGCCTAAAAAGAAAGAAAATGAATCCCTTGCAATTATATATCAGAACCTGGAAGAAAAACTGAAAGAATCGCTGGGAAGAAAGGTTTCTATCTCGTCCAGAGAAAACGGAAATGGAAAAATTGAGATTGAGTTTTACGGGCATGAGGATCTGGACAGGCTGATGGAATATCTCACGCAGGCGTAAAGGTGCACAGACAGAAGAAAAAGTCGGAGCAAAAGCCTTCCGACATGGAGGTAAAAATGACAAGTAACTTACTGCAGAGCATTGGGTTGGGGGGACTGGACATTGCATATATACTGATTGGAATGCTTGTTTTGATCATAATTCTGCTTATTCTTATCATTATTCAGTTCAGCAAACTGAATAAACTCCAGAAGAAATATGCAAAATTCATGAAAGGAAAGGATGCAAAAAGTCTGGAACAGGAAATCGAAGGCCTGTACGATGACAATGATTATATCAAGAAGGAAGCGGAGAAGAACAGGAAAGACATTAAAGATATTCAGAAGAGAATGGAATATTGCTATCAGAAGCTTGGCATTGTAAAATACGATGCTTTCAGTCAGATGGGCGGACAGCTCAGTTTCTGTCTTGCACTCTTAAATGAGAAGGATGACGGTTTTATCCTGAATTCCGTTCAGAGCAGTGAAGGCTGCTATACATATACAAAAGAAGTGAAGAAGGGCGAATGTGCCATTACGCTTGGAGAGGAAGAGAAAAAGGCTCTGGACCAGGCAATGGGTTATTAAAATATAATCAATCAGAAGAGAGGAGAAAATCATGATTGACATTAAATTTTTAAGGGAAAATCCGGAAGCGGTAAAGGAAAATATCAGAAAGAAATTCCAGGATGAAAAGCTGCCTCTGGTAGATGAAGTAATCGCTCTGGATAAGGAAAGCAGACAGACCCAGCAGGAAGCAGATGATCTTCGTGCCAACAGAAATAAAATTTCCAAAGAAATCGGCGTCCTCATGAAAGCAGGAAAGAAGGAAGAAGCGGAAGCCAAAAAGGCTGAGGTGGCCGCCGGTGCAAAGCGCCTGGAGGAACTGGAAAAGAAAGAGGGAGAGCTGCAGGAAAAAATTCTGAAGGATATGATGGTCATTCCGAATATCATTGATCCTTCTGTTCCGATTGGAAAAGACGACAGCGAGAATGTGGAAGTCAAGAGATATGGTGAGCCTGTGGTTCCGGATTTTGAAATCCCGTATCATACGGAAATCATGGAACGCTTTAACGGAATCGATCTCGACAGCGCCAGAAAGGTGGCAGGAAACGGTTTTTATTATCTGATGGGTGACATCGCGAGACTGCATTCTGCCGTTATTGCTTATGCAAGAGATTTCATGATCAACAGAGGCTTTACCTATTGCGTGCCTCCTTTCATGATCAGAAGCAACGTGGTGACCGGAGTTATGAGCTTTGCGGAAATGGATGCCATGATGTATAAAATCGAAGGGGAAGATCTGTATCTGATCGGAACCAGCGAGCATTCCATGATTGGAAAATTCATCGATACCATCATTCCTGAGGAGGAGCTTCCCAAGACGCTGACCAGCTATTCTCCCTGCTTCCGTAAGGAAAAAGGCGCTCATGGTCTGGAGGAAAGAGGCGTATACAGAATTCATCAGTTTGAAAAACAGGAAATGATAGTGGTGTGCAAACCGGAGGATTCTCCGATGTGGTTCGATAAGCTCTGGCAGAATACGGTGGATCTGTTCCGTTCCATGGATATTCCGGTAAGAACCCTGGAATGCTGTTCCGGCGATCTGGCCGATCTGAAAGTGAAGTCCGTGGATGTGGAAGCCTGGTCTCCAAGACAGAAGAAATACTTTGAGGTGGGAAGCTGTTCCAACCTCGGCGATGCTCAGGCGAGAAGACTGAAAATTCGTGTAAATGGTGAAAACGGAAAGTATTTTGCTCATACACTGAACAATACGGTGGTGGCTCCTCCGAGAATGCTGATCGCATTTCTGGAGAACAACCTTCAGGCAGACGGCTCTGTGAGAATTCCTGAGGTACTGCGTCCGTATATGGGGGGTATGACCGAAATCAGATAAAATAGAGAATTGTCACAGAAGACGGCTCCGGCTGCAGATAGAAATGAAATGCGGGGTGAAATTCTTGCACAGATTTTTACGATCAATTGGATTCAGCAGACTTAAATCTACCAGAGAGGTACAGGAACTGATCAAGGATGCAATCCTGAACGCGGACAAAAGAAATTATACGACAGACAGAGAAAATGGGGATACGATTCTGGTTGAGTTCTGCAGGGATTTCGCGGAGAACATGGGAATAGCGGTATGCGGTGAACTGGATGATGAGGATCATTTTATTTATTATTATTTCTATCCTTATCTGAAAGGGACCGGAATCAGTTCCATGGAGGACATCAGCATTGAGAGACATGCGGCGACAGAATCCTATGCGGGCGTATGTGATGACGTGAAGGTTGGTGTTACGCTGATTTTCTATCTGCAGAATATGATTTCCTACATTAAATACAGGAACAGGGATGCCCTCCCTGTGAAGGGGACCAGTCTGACGCTTTCGGCACTGGCTGATCAGGGTTCCATCATGATGCCGATCAGTAAGAGTGAAAAGCAGAAGAAGAAAATCCAGCGTTCCAACATCACCAGAAATCAGCTGATTGAGGCAGCGAGAAGAGGGGATGAGGATGCCATTGAAAGCCTTACCCTGGAGGATATGGATACTTATACTGCAATTTCCCGGAAGATTCAGAAGGAAGATGTATTCAGTCTTGTGGATACCTATTTTATGCCTTATGGAGTGGAATGTGATCAGTATTCCATACTCGGAGAGATTCAGGAATGCCACAAGGTAAAGAACAGCATGACGGGAGAAAATGTGTGGGTCATGACGGTAGAGTGCAACGAGCTGAACTTCGATGTCTGCATCAATGAGGCGGATTTGTTTGGCGAACCCATGGAAGGAAGAAGATTCAAGGGAGTGATCTGGCTGCAGGGAGCAGTAAACTATCCGAATGAGTAAAGTAACTAAAAAAAGTTATAAAATTAACTGAAATTTATCTCATAAAACAGTGGACTTTTGCTGTGAATTGAGTTAAAATAATTAAGTACGTTTCCGTAGCTCAGTTGGATAGAGCGACCGCCTCCTAAGCGGTAGGTCGGGTGTTCAAGTCACCTCGGGAACGTTATGAAAAAAAGCTGTATGCCTTTATTCATAGAGAGGCTGCAGCTTTTTTTAGTATTTATTTTCATATGAAAAAATCCTGTAAAAAAGTTATGTAAGTATTTTCATGAAATCATCTTGACCGCGAAGCATGTTTATGTATTAATATATTAATAGGTAGAAGTTACGAAAGAAAGGAGCAAAATATGTTAGTAAACACCAAAGCAAGAATCGGCGTATTCTCCATTGCGCTGGGAGCATATCTGCCGCAGTTTCCGTCTCTGGTTCCGGAATTTGAGGCACAGTACGAAGCGTTTAAAAAGACGCTGCCGGATACCGTAGAAATCATTGACGGAGGATTAGTCACAACGAAAGAGCAGTCCCAGGCCGCAGGAGACAAGTTCCGTGCTGCGGATGTGGATCTGGTATTTCTGCAGCTTTTGACCTATGCCACTTCCTATAATATGCTTCCGGCCGTGAAGGATCTGGATGTGCCGGTGGTCCTTGTGAACATTCAGAAGCTGAAAGCGCTGGATTATGATCATACGGATATTGCCGCATGGCTGGGAGAGGGATATGCCTGCGGCGCTGTCGGAGAGATGGTGGCTGACCTGGAGAGATTCGGAAAGCGTCATGCGGTGATCACCGGCGTTGTGGAAGGCGGCGATCCGGGCGTACAGAAGGAAATCGAGCAGTGGTGTCTGGCAGCACAGACCAGAAGAAGATTCCGCGATACGAACATCGCGCAGATCGGAAGACCCTATCCCGGCATGATGGATCTCTATATTGATGAATCCAATCTGTACAGAAGAATGCATCTGTATACCAAGCAGTTTGACTGGGAGAAAATGTGGGCGATTGCCGATAATATTACGGATGAGGAAGCGATCCGCGCCAAAGCGCAGGATATTCTGGATACCTTTGATATCGAAGGCGGCGGAAGCATCGAAGAAGTGTGGGAGATGGCAAAATACGTTGTAGCCTTCGAACAGTGGGTAAAGGATGAGAAGCTGGGATTAATTGCTTCTCATTACGACGGATTTGCTACCGGAAAGGCCGGTGTGCTGGACAGCATGCTCATTCCTGCATTTTCCATGCTGATCAAGCAGGGAACTGCCTGTGCGGTGGAGGGCGATATGAAGGTCGCCATGGCAATGAGCATTCTGAAAACCATTTCCGGAACCGGACAGCTTGCGGAGATGTATTCCATTGATTTCAATGACGACATTGCCATAATCGGACACAGCGGCTCCGGAGATGCGGATATTTCCGACAGAAAGCCTACCATGAAGATTGTGAAGGTATTCCATGGAAAAACGGGCGGCGGCTATCTGACCCAGTTCTATCCGTATACCGGCCCTGTCACCTACCTGGCAATCACTCAGGACGGAGATGGACATTTCAAGTTTGTAGTTGCGGAAGGTGTCAATGAGGAAGGAAAGATCCTTTCCTTTGGCGATACCAATATGAGAACCCGCTTTACCTGCGGCGCAAGAGAGTTTGTAACCCGCTGGAGCGAATGCGGCCCTACCCATCATTTTGCGGCAGCCACGGGCAGACATATCGATACCATCCTGAAGGTCGCGAAGATTTTCAACGTGCCGGTTGATATTGTGACCAGATAAGATAACAAAAAAATATTTTGAAAAAAGCAGCATTCTTTCCGCATGGAAGAAAGAGCGCTGCTTTTTTTATGAGAAAGCCGTATTTTTAATTTCCGGAGTAACGGGCCAGAAACTGTTTTGTGCGTTCCTGCCTGGGATTTTCAATCACCTGTCTGGCATCTCCCTGCTCCACAATGAGGCCGCCATCCATGAAAATTACCTGGTCGGCAACATCACGGGCGAAGGCCATCTCATGGGTGACGATAATCATGGTGGTTTTCTGTTCTGCCAGAGAACGGATGACCTTCAGGACTTCGCCGGTAAGCTCCGGATCCAGCGCCGATGTGGGCTCATCAAAGCATAAAATATCCGGATGGAGAGCGAGCGCACGGGCGATTGCTACCCGCTGCTGCTGGCCGCCGGAGAGCTGGTGGGGATAATGTCCCGCGCGGTCGGAAAGCCCCATCCTGGAAAGAAGCTCTCTGCCTTCCGCTTCGATATCCGCAAGAATCTGTTTCTTTCTGCTCTTGAAGTCCGGCTGCTCCTGCGCGAGAAGTTCCTTGGCAAGGGTGACGTTTTTCAGGGCAGTGTACTGGGGAAACAGGTTGAAGGACTGGAATACCAGTCCGAAGTGAAGGCGTTTTTTTCGAATCTCGCTTTCCTTCTGAGTGGAAGGATCTGATGCATCAAACAGAGTTTTCCCGTGGACAGTGATGCTTCCATGATTTGGGGTTTCCAGAAAATTCAGACACCTGAGCAGCGTGGTTTTTCCGCTGCCGGAGGAGCCGATGATGGCAAGAGCCTGCCCCTGTTCCAGATCAAAGCTGATATTCTCCAGTACCTTTGTGGAACCGAAATGTTTTTCTATGTTTTTTACCTCTAAAATCGCCATGTCAATCTCCATTTCTTCATTCCGGGTTTAATAAATTCCGCTCAGTGGAAATAACTCAGCTTCTTTTCCAGGCGGTTCAGCAGGATGGTCACAATGCCGCTGAAAGCCAGATAATAGACTGCCGTGAAGAACAGCGGCCAGATGAGTCCGGCATATCCGCGGTTGCCCTTCATAAAGGATTCTCCCATCCAGATAACCTCCTGCAGAGCGATAACCCGGGCAAGCGAGGTATCCTTGACAAGAGTGATGATTTCATTGGACATGGGAGGGACAATACGCTTGATCATCTGAAGCAGAGTTACCCGGAAAAAAATCTGGAATTTTGTCATGCCGAGAACCTGCCCTGCCTCCTGCTGTCCAACAGGAACGCCCTGGATGCCTCCGCGGTAGATTTCAGAGAAATAGAAGGCGTAATTAATGATGAACGCCGTGGTAACAGCAGTAAAGCGTCCGGTTTCTCCGCCGCCCCAGGTGAACAGCTTCATCAGCGGGGGAACATAGTAAATGATTAAAATCTGAAGGATCAGCGGTGTGCCTCTTATGATCCAGACCACGGTACGGGTCAGCCACCTGAGCGGGGCGAAGCGGCTCATGGAGCCGAATGAGATGATCAGCCCCAGAGGAATAGCGCCGATCAGCGTCAGGAAAAAGAGCTGTACTGTTTTTAGAAATCCCTCGTTCAGGGCCGAAACCACTGTCTGAAATTCTGCAGACATGAAGAACATGCCGTTATCCTCCTGTGAATGCCGCTCAAAGGCAGAGAGCATAGGACTCCCTGCCTTTGGCAATGAAAGTTATTGTCAGTGCCCCGGATTATTCCAGAATGACGGCGTCCTGTAGACCGTAAGTGTTGGCAATCTCTTCCACGGTACCGTCCGCCACCTTTTCTGCCCAAAAGGCGTTGAATTCGTCTACCAGGTCGGAGCCCTGACGAAAGCCTACGCCGTACTGTTCGGATTCAAGTCCCTGCGCCTCGTTCAGGTTGATGCTATAGGCAAGATCGGCATAGCTGGTTCCTTCTCCTGTCATGGCAGCGGCCATCAGTACGTCGATGACAGCGGCATCAGAGGTGCCGGCAGCCACCTCCATCAGGGTGTTTGCCTGTGACTGTACAGGAACGGTAGAAGCGCCCAAAGCTTCGGCGGCATCTTCTCCGGCGGAACCGGATTCCACGGCGATATTCAGGCCTTCCAGAGAAGTAAGGCCTTCAAAATCAGCGGCGGAAGCCGCAGGATACACAAGAACCTGATAGTTGGTGCAGTAAGGAGTGGAGGTAGCCATTGCGGAAGTGACCTCATCGGTGAGGGTCATGCCGTTCCATACACAGTCGATGTTTCCGGCCTCCAGTTCCATTACCTTATAATCCCAGGTGATTTCAGAAAACTCCACCTCGACGCCGAGATATTCGGCAAACTGCTTGGCAAGGTCAGCATCAAAACCGATCCAGTCGCCATTTTCATCCTGATAGTCCATGGGCTCGAAATTTGTGATGCCTACGACCAGAGTACCCTTTTCCTGGATTGCGGCCAGATCGCTATCTCCGGAAGCTGAGTCTGTTTCGGTACTTCCGGTTTCACCAGTGGTCTCTTCTGTGCTGCCTGCAGAAGCTGCTTCCGGGCTTTCCGCAGCAACAGAACTTTCGCTGCTTTCTGCCTCTGCGGCAGAGCTTTCCGCGCTGTCCGCCATGGCGGAAGAGGAGCTGGTGGAGCATGCGGTCAGGGACAGGCCCAGAATCATGGCAAGTCCGAAAGATAACAGTTTTTGTGTAAATATCTTTTTCATAAAAGGAACCTCCCGATATATATTGTGCTGCTGCAATAGTCATTGCTTTCACATTTTAGCATGTTAATGTGCTATTGTAAAGAAATATTTCCAGTCAGTATTTCACAACTCTGCATTTCCATGGATGATAATCGGAACTCTTTTATTTGTATGAGCCGTTCCACCGACTGTATGATTGCACATTTCCACTGTTCCGGTTATAATTTGCTTGTAGTGAAAGACCTGTCAAGGAAGCGCCAGGTCCAACGATTCGGCGTGTGTCTCAGTGAAAAGCGCTTCGGCGAGGAGGAAAAAATGGATATCCGGGAAATTGATCAGTATGCGGAAGAAATGCGGATTCTGAATCTGAGAGTGTGCAGGGGCGGAGAGATTCTTTTAAAAAGAGACTGGGACGGAGAAATACGCCGGAACCAGTATTCCGCCAGCAAGAGCTTTACCAGCGCGGCGGTGGGAATCGCCTGCAGAGAGGGACTTTTGAGTCTGGATGAGAAGCTGTGTGATGTGTTTGCGGAGGAAATCCCGGAAAACCCTTCCGAAAATCTGCAGAAAGCTGTGGTGAAGGATCTTCTCACCATGTGTCTGGGGCAGAAGGAAGGCTGGCTGATGGGAGAGCAGCGGCCTTTGATGGAGGAAGAAGACTGGGTGAGATTCTGCTTGTCACGTCCCTTTGAGGCAGAGCCCGGAACGGCGTTCGTCTATAACAATGCGGGGCCCTATCTGGCCGGAATTCTGGTGCAGAGAAGGGCAGGATGCAATCTGGTGGATTATCTGATGCCCAGACTTTTTGCGCCGCTCGGAATCAGGCGGACGGTCTGGGAGGTGGA
>CAJFMW010000040.1 GCA_904392525.1 uncultured Eisenbergiella sp. | reverse complement strand
CCACATGGAAGCATAGAGACCTTCCTCCTTCACCAGCTCCTCATGGCTCCCGCGCTGGACCAGCTCTCCCTGATGAAAGACCAGGATCTCGTCGCAGAAGCGTCAGGAGGAAAGGCGGTGGGAAATGAAGATGGCCGTCCGGCCTCCCACCAGGTTCCGGAAGCCGCTGTAGACCTCGTGCTCGGAAACCGGGTCAA
Organism: uncultured Eisenbergiella sp.; assembly: GCA_904392525.1. Lineage (GTDB taxonomy): Bacteria > Bacillota > Clostridia > Lachnospirales > Lachnospiraceae > Eisenbergiella. Next base: position 17,959 of record CAJFMW010000040.1, on the reverse strand, counting down.
GGGCTGCGGTAGGTTCGTCCAGTACCACGATGGGCGCATCCTTGTACAGGGCACGGGCCAGGGCGATTTTCTGGGCTTCGCCGCCGGAGATTTCCACGCCCTCCTGGTCCATATTCCGGTAGAGGAAGGTGGAAAGGCCGTCCTTCATCCGCTGCAGGCGCCTTCCAAAGCCCGCCTTTTCCAGACAGTCCTGCACCCGGACGGCGTCATAGTCCTTTCCTCCCGCCACGTTTTCTCCCAATGGCAGCGCCAGAAGCTGGAAGTCCTGAAATACCACGGAAAACCGGCGCAGATATTCCTCATAATCGTACTCCCGCACGTCGCGGCCGTTCAGCATCACCCGTCCGCCGTCCGGATCGTACAGGCGGCAGAGCAGCTTTACCATGGTGGTCTTTCCGCTGCCGTTCATTCCCACCACGGCGATTTTCTTTCCCGGCTCCAGACGGAAAGAGACATGGCTCAGCGCCGGAACCGCCGCGCCCGGATAGGTATAGGACACGTCCTGAAATTCCACCGCTCCGCAGCCATCCTCCGGACGCATGGACACGCCGCCGCTCTCCATGCGGTCCGGCAGGGCCAGATATTCAAAGGTGCTCTCCATCCGTCTGGCGTTCATGCGGATCTCGCTCACGCTCTTGGAAAGGGTTTTCAGGCTTTCTGAAAACCGGTAAATGGCGGCGGCAAAAAGGACGATGGAGCCCGCCGAAAGGGCCCCTGAAATGGCCCGCAGCACGATGAACAGATAGGCCCCTCCCATCAGCAGGCCGGAAAGGCTTCCATCCAGAAGCCCGACTTTTCTCTCCAGGCGGCTCTCCCCATCCACCATTTTGTCCCGTTCCTCCTCCCGGAGCGCGTTTTTAATCATGGGCTGGGCATGGTAAATCCGGATGTCCTTTCCCTCCCGGTAGGTGATGCCGCCCCGCATCAGATAATTGCTTCTGCTGGTCTTTGTGTCATATTCCTGCCGGAGTTTTTCCTCCTCGCCGTAGGTTTTCTTTTCCGAACGGATGGAGCAGAAGGTCGCCGTCAACACCAGGAGCAGGAAAAGGAGGGTGCTCCAGTGCCGCCACAGTCCCCCCTGAAGAAATACGGGGATCAGAAGCAGCGCCGCACACACTGCTCCCACCACGCCGTTCACACAGCGCTGAAACTGGGGAACCATGAAATAGGCTCCGCAGCCCCAGTCATAATCGTTGTCGATCCGGGCGCGCAGCGCCGCCGTTTCCGGACTGTCCGCCTGCGCATAGCTCATTCCCATACTTTTTTCGTAAAATTCCCATTCCACCAGATCGTTGCAGTATTCCGTATGAGGCAGGCCGCTTCGCTCCATTTTCCCCCGGATAGCGTTCATGGCAAACAGAACAGCCACCCCAAAAACAGCCATCCCCGCCAGCGTCCCGAAGGCAAATCCCCGTTCCAGTCCGTCCACGAACAGGGAAGACAGCAGGGAGGATATAAGCGGAATCAACGCCTCCATCATCCCCAGCCAGAAGGCCATCTGCAGAGACTGCGGCTCACATTTCCAGATTTCCCGCAGGTCTTCATCAGCTCCTCATGAGGGCCGCAGGCCTTCACCCGGCCGTTTTCCAGAAACACCACACGACTGCAGAACAGGGTGCTTGCCAGCCGGTGGGAGATGTAAACCGCAGTTTTGTTCCCGGAAAGGGAATGGAACATTTCATAGGTTTCACTCTCCGCGATCGGGTCCAGCGCCGCCGTGGGTTCATCGAAGAAAAGAAGCTGCGCGCCCTTGTACAGCGCCCGCGCCATAAGAAGCTTCTGCTTCTGTCCGCCGGAAAAGGAACTTCCGCCCTCTTCCAGACTGGTCATCCCATTGTCCATGCCAAGGGGCAGGCGGCTGACGGCCTCCCACAGGCCCACCCGCTTCAGGCTCTCCTCCACCCACTCCCTGTCCACATTTTCATCCGACATGGCCACATTCTGGGCCACGGTAAATGGCAGGATCGTCGCCTCCTGAAAAACCGGGGCGATCAGCGCGTACAGGTCCTCCTTTTTAAAATTCCGGATGTCCTGGCCGTTTAACAGAATCCTGCCGGATTCTGGCTTATAAAAACCGCACAGCAGCTTGATGATGGTGGTTTTTCCCGCTCCGTTCAATCCCACCAGGGCGATTTTCTCCCCGGGTTCGATGGACAGGGAAAAATGATCCAGCACCCGGTTTCTGCCTCCGTAAGAAAAGCACACGTCCTCGAAGCGGATGCCGACCGGCTCCTCCTTTTGGGGCGGCACAGCAGCGGGATCCGGCTCCGGCTCGTCCGCCGCCTCCAGGAAGGAACGCATCCGGTCCAGGGGCGGCACCGCCTGCATGAGCTGGCCCACGCTGGCGGACATCTGCGTCACCAGCGTGGAAAAGGAAGCCACCGCACTGCATGCAAGCTTCTGCGCCCTGCGCAGCGCCAGGAAATTGACCGCCGACAGAATGAGAATCAACACAAGCATCCAGGGACTTAAGGAAACGATGATGCTCCCGTAGAGAAGAAAGCTGACAACGGCACTTCCCAGCTTCACGATCCCTTCGCTCATCAACGTGGTGGCTGACCAGGGCCCCCAGTCCACGCTCATTTCCTTCGCCTGTTCGTATTTATCCTGCCACTCGGTGCTCTCCACATGCTCGTAGTCACAGTCCAGGGTCTTGCAGAACAGCTGGATCCGGTAGAAGCTTCTCACCCGGTCCAGAAGCCGCGTCTTTCCTCTGGACGCCATGCTGCCAAGCCCCTGGGAAAGGACCAGAATCCAGGTGATCGTCAGCAGAAGCGCCGCTACCCTCCTAACAGATGCCCCGTTAGTTGCCAGATCCACGCCGATCTTGGGAAGATACATGGCGATGTAGGGCGTAATCACACTGCAGACCGTCTCTATCATAAGAAGGGCCATCAGCCTTCTGTCGCTCTCCCAGATTCCCTTCAGCAGATATCCGATATGATTTCCCACAGAATACTTTTTCATTTTTCCCTCCATGCCGAAGCGTTTTACGCTGAGGCACGCGCGCCGAACCTCCAGTTCGGCGCAAATCCTGATTGAAAAATGCGCTATCGAGCGCATTTTTCAATCTTCCCACCCTCCTTACCAGATCAGTATACGAAAAAGCGGCCCTGTCCGCAAGGCCGCCGGGACGAATACACCGGTTCAGGGACGAAAAGCAGATCGGTCTGCCAAATCTCCCGTTCCCGGACGCATTCTCGCTATTCATTTTTCCCATATATGAAAAAATCAATCCGAACAGTTCTTTCCGGAGGAATTTCTGACCACAAGCTCCGGCCGGATCATCCGCACCCGCGGCAAAATTTCTTCCCGCGCAGCCGCATCACCTGAGGTCCCGGCTCCATCCGCCGGGCTGTGAATGGCCGGGCTATGTATAGCCGGGCCATGTATGGCGGGGCTATGTATGGCCTGTACTGCAGTCTCAATGAGAAGTTCTCCCATCGCATGGTAATCATAGGCCACACTGGTCAGCTGGGGAACACAGGTTTCTGTCATGAAGGTATTATCAAAGCTGACGACAGAAATATCTTCCGGAATCCGTATGCCCCTTTCCCGAAGAACATGGGTCACTCCCACCGCCGTAAAGTCATTGATGGCAATGACTGCTGTGGGAAGCTGGCAGCCTCTCTCCAGGAAAGCTGCCATCATCCGCTCTCCATCCTCCACATCATAGCTGTCCCCGCTTTACTTTTTTCTTTTTACCTGCTCTTTACCATCCGCCTCTTTTTTTTCCGACCAAAATGTGTCATAATAATGAAGGCATTTTCAGGCCATTTCAGAATAGATGATAAAGGAGCAAATCAATATGCCTTCCGCTTACGCACATTACCGCTTTGGCCGTCAGGTATGTCCCCTGCTGGACTCTGCGGCGCAGCAGACAATCCTTTCCAGGCCCGAGCCGTTTCTCATCGGCCTGCACGGCCCCGATATTTTCTTTTACCACCATCCGCTCGGCGCTTCTCCCATCAAGCAGATGGGGCATCGGATGCACGCTGAGCCGGCTGAGACCTTTTTCCGTCCGGCGGCGGACAGGCTTTCCCTCCACCCGGATCGTCAGGCAGGACTTTCCTATCTGTACGGTTTTCTCTGTCACTTTGCGCTGGACAGCACATGCCACCCTTATGTGGAAGCGCAGGTTAAGCGCACGGGAATCGCGCACATGGAGCTGGAAGCCGAATTTGACCGGATGCTGATGCTCCATGACGGTCTGAATCCCCTGTCCCATTTTCCTGCGGGGCACATCATTCCGTCCCGGCGGAATGCGGCGGCAATCGCGCCCTTTTTTCCTTCCGTCGCTCCGAAACAGATTCAGGATACGCTTCAGTCCATGCTCACCTGCAACCGTCTGCTTCTGGCCCCGCACCTTCCGAAACGGCTTCTCATCCATGCCGTGTTCGCTCTGAGCGGAAACGCCGCTTCCATGCGTGGCGTTATGATTCCCATGCACGCGGATCCTGCCTGCCGGGAGAGCAACAGACGGCTGGGAGAGCTTTATCACAAAGCCCTCCCCCTTGCCACAGACCTGATCCGGAACTACCGGCTGTTTACAGAAGGAAGGGAAGAACTGAGCGATGCTCTCCGCCTGACCTTCGGATAAGCCCCGGCACAACGTATAGAAAAAGGAGTCTGAACCAATCATGAAATTTCAACTCACCAAACTGGAAAAAAGCTGGATTCTCTATGACATCGGCAATTCCGCTTTTATCCTGATGGTTTCCACCATCATTCCCATCTACTTTAATTATCTTGCGGAAAACGCGGGCATTTCCTCCGTTGACTATCTTGCGAGCTGGGGATATGCCGCCAGCGCCGCCACGCTGTTTGTTGCCATTTCCGGCCCCGTGCTCGGCACGCTGGCGGACCATAAGGGCTACAAAAAGAAACTGTTTCTCGCCTCCCTCCTGGTGGGCGTAATCTGCTGTGTCCTTCTGGGCTTTGTGACCAACTGGCTGTTCTTTCTGGTCCTCTTCGTGATCACCCGGGTGGGCTACTCCGTCAGCCTGATTTTTTACGATTCCATGCTGCCGGATATTTCCACGTCAGAGCGGCTGGACCGGGTTTCCTCCTATGGCTACGGCCTCGGCTACATCGGAAGCTGCATTCCCTTCGCCGCCTGCCTGATCCTGGTGCTGGGCGCGGACGCCTTTGGACTCACGCTCTCCTCCTCCATGATGATCTCCTTTCTCATCGTGGCGGTCTGGTGGTTCGCCGTCTCCGTACCCCTTCTGAAGCGCTACCGGCAGAAGTACTATTCCACAGGCAATGGAAAATCCGCGATCGCCGGCAGCTTTCAGAGGCTTGCGTCAACCTTCCGGAGCATAAAAAAAGAAAAGAAGACCTTTCTGTTCCTTCTTTCCTTCTTTTTCTATATCGACGGCGTATATGCCATCATAGATATGGCTACCGCCTACGGCACGGCTCTCGGGCTTGACACCACCGGGCTTCTGATCGCCCTTCTCGTCACCCAGATCGTGGCTTTCCCATTCTCCATCCTGTTCGGACGGCTTTCCGGAAAGCACAGACCGGAAAAGCTGATTATAATCTGCATTGCGGCTTATCTCGGCATCACCGTATTTGCGCTGTTCATGTCCACACAGCTGCATTTCTGGATTCTGGCGGTCTGCGTCGGAATGTTCCAGGGCGGTATCCAGGCGCTTTCCCGCTCCTACTTCGCCAAGATCATCCCTGCAGAAAAATCGGGTGAATATTACGGGATCATGGATATCTGCGGCAAGGGCGCTTCCTTCCTCGGCACCACGCTGATCGGCATCGTGAGCCAGCTGACCGGAAGCGTCAACAAGGGCATCGGCGTGCTGATCGTCACCTTTACCATCGGACTGATTCTGTTCATCAAGGCTTCTTCCATGAAAGAGGATTCTTCCATGGGAAAAACTTCCTCCGTGTAAAAAACGGACTGAAAAACGGGAGGCGCAGGAATTTCCTCGCCTCCCGTTTCTGTATTATGCGGATTTTCATATCCGCGCCATTTTCTTTTCAGAGTCTGGAATAACCGTAACCGTTCACCATCGCATCCAGTTTCTGCTTATCCCGGCAGAACGGGCAGTTGTGAGGCTCGTAGGCTTTATATCCCGGGATATCACTGGTATCGAACATGGACTGCACAGGAATTCCGTTGATGGATTTCACCGCGCTGAATACAGAAAAGATTGCCTGAATCTTTCCTCCGTAGTATTCGATGCACTCCAGGCTTCTCCGCAGCGTCATGCCCGTTGTGGTGGTGGCAAGCAGGAGAATGATGTTCTTATTCCGGATCGCGCCTACCAGATTGTCCCGGAAAATCATCTGATTGTTCATGTTGAACTCCGGCGTCACCACATAAACGGTGTTGTGCATGTTCATGGAAGGGAAATTCCCTCTTTCCAGCTCTTCCGCCACATAGGCGCCGATCACCTCGCAACCGTCCAGACAGCAGACCGTATCCACCACCGTCTCCCCGGGAAGTCCCTGCACAAAGGCCTTTCCAACCGCAGCCGCTTCCGAACGCCTGGTTTTCAGTCCCGTCATGTCCACATAATAGTTGATATGGGAATGACTGGTCGCGAAATGCCCCGGAACCGCCCTCAGAATGATGTTATTTCCTGCCTTTGAGTAGAACTTCATCACCTTGTTTTCCATACCCTTTTTCCCTCTCCCTTTCCGCATTTCTGCAATGCTCTTTGATAAAGTTCATTATATATGTTTCAAACAGTTTTTACAACTTTTTATTGATCTTTTATATTTTATTATGCATATTGTACATTCTTCACCAATACGGTTTAGCTACTTTTCAGCCAGACGTTTCTTATTGCGTTTCTTTTACCGGTGCTGTAAAATGATAGCATATTAATCTGGAGGGTATTTCACCAATGGAAAAACCGGATAAACGACAGCAGAAAATATTGGATGAAATAAAGGTCTGGGCACAGGAAAACGGAAATCAGATCAGCTACTCAATGCTTTTAGATCTTTTACAGAATGAAAATCAGCCATTTTCCGATAATGAATCCATCATAAATCAGACCATTCGTGAATTAATTCAGGAAGGAATCGATGTGGAACCAATGGAGGATGGTGACTCCTATCCCGCCCAAAGCATCGATCCTGAAACCTTTATTCCCGCCCTTGTAAATATTTCTCAGATCACCATGAATGTGTCCAGCCTCATGGAACGCCTTTTCAATAACGAGATTGATTTAAGTCCTGTATTCCAGAGGAAAAAAGATCTGTGGGATGATACGCGTCAGAGCAGGCTGATCGAGTCCCTGATGCTTCGTATTCCTATTCCCACCTTCTATTTCGATGCAGCTCAGGAGGGGGAATGGCGTGTCATTGATGGACTTCAGCGTCTGACCGCATTTAAAAATTTTCTGCTAGAATATCCGGCAGAAAGTTCTGTTTCTGAATCCGGCAGCTTCAAAAGGGCATTCACAGGTCTGCAATATCTCACAGAGTTTAACGGTAAAACTTTTGACGAGCTTCCCAGGCAATATGTCCGCAGGATTAAAGAAGCGCAGATTTTTGCCTTCTGTGTGCAAAAAGGGACGCCGGAAACGGTTGTCTATAACATTTTTCAACGGATCAATACAGGCGGACTGCAGCTGGAACCACAGGAGATCCGAAACGCCATGTATCATGGCGCATCGACAGAGCTGGCCAACGCCCTCGCACAAAGCAGGGAATTTCTGGAAACCACCATGTATTCCATCAAACCGGACCGAATGATGGATCAGGAATACATCATTCGTTTTATGGCCTTTACGGAATTGGATTATGTAAACGAATATAAAGGTAATATTGACGCATTTCTGATCAAAGCGATGAAAAAAATCAATCATTATGATAAAGCAGACCTTCAGCGTATTGAAAATAACTTTTACAAAGTAATGAAATATTCCGGAGAGTTATTTGGCAGATTCGCTTTCCGCAGGATTAGCGAAGGCGGCCGCCGGGGTCCGATCAACAAGGCGCTTTTTGAATTGTTTTCCGTCTGCTTTTCTGAATTATCTGAAAAACAGCTGGATAAACTGATCTGTCAGAAGGAAGCATTTCTGAAAGGATATGCTCAGCTTTTTGGGGAAAAGGATTTTAATGCGGCAATCCGGTCCGGAACGCGCACGGAGTGCGTGAAACGAATCAATCGCGGCCGTCATTTTATAGAGGGATTTTTATGATCAATCAGATTCTGTTAAAAAATTTTAAATGCTTTGAATCTCTGGATTTGGAATTGAAGCCGTTAAATGTCCTGATGGGCCTGAACGGCATGGGGAAGTCAACCTTACTCCAAAGTCTTCTTCTGCTTCGCCAGTCCTATCAGGAAAACCGGCTGTCCGCCTTAAAGCTTAATGGAAAATATATAAAGCTGGGAAACGGCAGCGATATTTTATACGAACGCGCTGAAGAGGAAAAAATAAGCCTGAATGTCAAAGAGGAGCATTGCGAGATCAAAACGCTTTTTTCCTATGCATCCGGCTCAGATCTGCTTGAAAACCTGCTTCGTGAATGTGTGATTCCATCTGACAGCGTACTGTTTGGAAACCATTTTATATACCTTTCAGCTTACCGGATCGAACCACGGGACTTATACCGGATCGCCGATGAAAAAGAGCTTGCTGACAGAGACTTTGGAAATACCGGCGAATATGCCATTCATTATCTGAATGTGTATGGAAACCGCCCTATCGAGAACGACTCTGCCATATATAACCACACAGAGGACCGTTCGCTGAACCAACAGGTCAAATCCTGGCTGTCTCTGATTGCTCCGGGAATCCTGCCGCAGATATCTGTCAATACCAGTCTGCGCAATGCTGAATTAAAATACACATTCCGGGAAGGCAGCGAAAATACGAATGCCTATAAGAGTGTAAATGTAGGTTTCGGCATCACTTACGTCCTTCCCATCGTTATTGCCATATTGTCTGCAAAACCGGGGGACCTGCTTTTGCTGGAGAATCCGGAAGCCCATATTCATCCTGCCGGACAACGCTGGCTTGGTGAATTAATAGCCCAGGCCTGTGCAGGCGGCGTTCAGATCCTTGTTGAAACACACAGCGACCATGTTCTGAACGGAATCCGTCTTACGATAAAAAAAGCAAAATTATCCCCTGAAAAAGCAGGTATTTTCTTTTTCTACAAAGATGAAAACGATCAATATAAACACAAAACAATGCTTCCTTCCATAGATGCTGACGGCAGAATCGATATCTGGCCGGAAGGCTTCCTGGATGAATGGGACAATGCCCTGTTGGAATTGCTTTAGGAATCATATTTATGTACATTACGATAAATGATCTTTCTTTCATGTTTCCTTTTTACAGCGAAACAGATTTTCAGGCTGCTTTAAAGCAGTTTATTCAAATATGCAAAGAGCTGGAATCCTCCCGCTGTCATAATGTAGCCGGAATTACACGGGTGGAAATTGACAAAACATTTCCGATCTATCCCAATGGCAGTCTTTACAAGGCAATACAGCACATCGAAGATAATAATGAAAAGAAATATTTTCTCAGTCTGCTGGTGAACAGAGGATGCAGAACCCAGACCTCGGCATCTGCCTTTCTCTATCAGGGAAAGAGTTCTACAGCCTGTACCGCTGCAAAGGACGATGCGGTGGTCAGTCTGGAATCCGAGGAAGGACTTAAGGAAGTATCCTTTCAGGGTGAAATTTCTGCCGAAAGTGTTTCCATCAAAAACATTTCCCGCAATGAGCATATCCTTTTTTACCGGGATATGCTCGGCCTTCGCATTTTTGAACCCAACAGTGAAAAACATAAGAAAGACAGAGATAATCCTTATGGGAAAGGCAAAGTTGCCAGTCCCATGGATTTACCCGATGAAGAAGCGCAGGAGCTTTTGGACCGCGCTGTCTTCATAAAGAACCGTCTCTATGCCAGAAAAGGGAAAAATAATTATGCCTTTATGAACACAATTGGATGTATCTATCATGGCTACATAGCAGCGGATCTGGGGGATGATATTCTGACCGAGTTAAATAAAACAAAGTGGGATTAGAAAAATTTAATTCATAAACGGAGGAAATCATGGAAAAAATGTATACCGCCCGGCTGAACCGGGTATGTGAAGAGCTTCAGAAAATGGGACTGAGTCAGATGATCGTAAGCGACCCGTTAAGCATCTGGTATCTGACCGGCGTATGGGTGCAGCCCTATGAGCGTCTCTACGCCCTGTATGTGCGCACGGATGGAAAGCACTGCTTCTTTCTGAACAATCTGTTCGTGATCCCAGAGGTAGATCTGGACAAAATCTGGATGTCCGACACGGACGACTGCATAGGCATAGTGGCCTCTCACATCGCCGCATACGGGGAAAAGGAGCCAGTCGGCATCGACAAAAGCTGGTCCGCCGGCTTTCTGCTGGGGCTGATGGAAAGAAATCCCGAAGCAAGATATGTGAATGCTTCCTGCTGCGTGGACCGGGTGCGTTCCATCAAGGATGCCTGGGAGCAGGATAAAATGCGGGAATCCTCCCGGCTCAACGACGCCTGCATGGAAAAAGCCGCTGCCTTTGTAAAGGAAGGGATGACGGAGAAGGAATGTGCGGACTATGTGCGCGCCCTCTACAAAGAAGCGGGGTGTCCGGAGGGCTTCGATACTATCCTTTCCTTCGGCGCCAATGCGGCTGACCCGCACCATGAACCGGACGACACCCGCCTGAAGGCAGGAGACTGCATCGTCATCGACATGGGCTGTGTGAAGGACGGCTACTGCTCCGACATGACGCGCACCTTTTTCTGCAAAGAAGCACCGGAGGAATACGCAGCCATCCACGATCTGGTTCGCCGTGCCAATGAGAAGGCGGAGAGCATCATAAAGCCCGGCGTGCGCTTCTGCGACATCGACAAGGCCGCACGGGATCTGATCACGGAAGCGGGATACGGCCCATATTTCAACCACAGACTGGGCCATTCCATCGGACTGCAGGATCATGAGCCGGGGGACGTGAGTTCGGCAAATACCGCCTGCGTGGAAGAAGGCATGACCTTTTCCATCGAGCCCGGCATCTATCTTCCCGGAAAATTCGGCGTGCGGGTGGAGGACCTGGTTCTGGTGACCAGAGACGGCTGCGAAGTGCTAAACCAGGTGGACAAGCACTGGAAAGTTATCGGATAAAACAGTAATCAGACAAAACAGCCATTACAGAAAAGGACCGGAGATGCTTCTCAATCGGGCACTTCCGGTTCCTTTTTTTCTTTTCACCGTCTTCTATTTCCCAGAAAATCCTTATCCGCGAATCCTTATCCGCGCCTGTTTATTCCTCAAACGCCCGGTTCAGCTCCTCGCAGCCGGGAAGGACGAATCTTCCCTTCTCAATGATCTGAATTTCCGTTCCATCCGGACATACCGCAGCGAGCTCTCCCAATTCATCGTATGGAATGGTGATGTCCGTGTGGCAGTTCAGGTATGCCTTTCCGGGATCCTCGCCGCGCAGGGCGGAAACCTCGTTCTCCTTGGCGATCAGCCGCTTTCCGTCCGGATTATACGTTGCCAGATCCTCCTCATGGGAGTAGCAGGTATCCCCCACTGCAAAATGAGGTCCCATCTTCTCCGCGATCAGGATCGGCAGCTTGTCTCCGATTCCGTATTTCGCCGCGAACACATAGGCCGTGGTGTTTGTGCCGATGGCAAATTCCCCCATGGGAAGGGTATCATGATGGAACAGCACATTTTCCCGGACGAACTTCCGGCTTTCCGCCGGATCGTCAAAGTTAGCGCAGGTATAGTCTGAAATCATGCCGTCCTTAAAATCGATCTCCAGATCCAGATACTTCAGTCCGTTCAGATATACCTCCGTCACATGGAGCTTTCCTTCGGTCCCCTTCAAAACGGGCGAGGTGAACACCTCTCCCACAGGGATATTCACATCCGCCACGCAGTTTTCAAAATTGGTCTCCTTCTGCGGATCATGCAGCGTATGAAGAGCGATGCGCAGATCGGTCCGGTTTTCTCCCATTCCTTTGATCCGCACATACTGCGCCTGGTCCAGCGCGTCGATCAGCTTCTGCTGGATGCCCTGATAGAGTCTGTAATCCAGAGTATTCAGCTTCAGGACGCCATCGAAGATCTCTTCAAAATTCTCCCCGATTTCCGGCACAGGAAAGGCGATGATGGTAAAGCTTCTCTCTTCGCCCTTCACATACTCATTCATCAGCGCGCCCGCCTTCGATTGGAAATAAACGGCAAGCTTCTGCTGCTCTTCATTCAAACGAAGCGCTTCTTCCTTGTGTTCCGGCTCAAAGGGGGTCTCCCCAAAGCTTTCGATGACTGCAGGCCCGCCGTGCACGGCGGCAAGCTCCTTCACGCTCTCCAGCGCATTCCGATAGTTTTCCAGACGGTGGTTCACATACCGCTTGTCATAAAACAGCGCCTGGTCGTATTCGTGGTCATATTCAAACTGCTTGTTGGCAATGGCGCCATAGTAGCCGTTCTTTCCCAGCTTCCGGCCTTCCAGAATGCTCTGGGGCGCCCGGTAAATGACGGATTCCAGCCCGATCCTCCTGAAATTTTCCACCGCGCGTCGCACCACGCGTTCAAAGCCGAGGAAATAGCGGATATTGACGGATTTTTTCTTTGTGATGTCCTTGCCCGTCACCGCGAAGCCGATCCGATACCCTTCCGTATAGGTGTCCGCCATCAGCGCGATCTTTTCTTCCGGAAGGCTGTTCAGATAGCGCGCCATACGCAGCTCGTTTTCTGAAATATACTCTCCAAAACGGTACAGATAGCGCAGATCGGAAAGGTCGCTGTCCATAATGATCCGCAGGGCGAAATCCTCTTCCCAGTCAAAGGTTGCGCACATGTTCTTTTCCAGCATGGTTTCGGAATAGTCGCTGGCAAACCAGTACAGCGTCTCCTTCACCTGCGCGGAGTCCGGAAGGCCGCCCTCCTCTTCCTTTGCGCACACAAACATCTGGTAAATTTCCAGGAACAGTTCCAGACGGATTACCATGGATTCCACGTCCTGCTCATAAGCAAAGGCGATCAGGCTGCGCACCTCCGCCGCCAGGAAGGAAAGCATCTGTCCGAACTCCTTTCCCAGCGCCGCCACGGCAAACCGGGGGTTGGCATAGCTTTTCCCGTAATGCTCCGGAAGCACATCCGCATAGAGCCGCTCATTTCTTCCGGCGAGTTCCTCCAACGAAGCCTTCTTTAGTCCGCCGCCCGCAACGAAGTCATATTCCTCCAGAAACAGCCGGATCACCTCCGCCGTCTTTGCAAAATAATCCGCAAAGGAGGACAGATCCCCGCTTCGGATGGCGGACGCCTCCTCCGGGATCTGACAGAGCCGCTCCCGTCCCAGCGCAAGCCGCTCCAGAACCTCCTGCATTCTTTCATTCTCTTTTTTCATAGTCCGTACACTCCTGCATAAAGAATAAAGCCGATACTGAGCAGTGCCAGCCCGTTCAGGGTCATTCCCACATAGGAGAAAAAATAAAAGCGATCCTGTACCATTCTGGACAGGATCCCCAGCACAAGCCCGGCAAGGGCAAACAGCAGTGCAAACAGCACTGCCGCCCCGTATTTCACCAGAGCCTCCCCCTGATTCTGAAAGGTGCCATAAAGTGCCAGCACGATGGACGTAAGCGATAAAACGCCCAGCACCGTGGACATGACACCTTTCTTCGTTTCATGTTTGTCTGTAAAAATATATTTGCGGCCCATGGCCAGGCTCCTTTCCGGTCCTTAAAACAGAATCTTTGACTTTCCCGCAAGCAGCTTCGCCCCGCCGATGATCAGCAGTGTGCCGCTCACGATTCCCGTCACAAGAACCACCACGCCCACCGCAATATTGAGGGCTCCGGAACCGCCTAATGTCTTATAAATCTTTTCTTCCATCTTACCTCTGCTTTCTGCCGCCGAAGGGCGGCATTCCATTCAGAAGAAATATGTGCGTCAGCGCATATTTCCAGGCCGAAAGCCGCGGGCTTTCGGCCGCCTCTGCTTTCTGCTGCCGACAGGCAGCATTCCATTCCCGCAAAAGCCTTATGCCTTCTTTACGACTCCGTACTGCGCATAATAGGCATCGATGGATGCCTTCATCGCGTCATCAATGATAATCTTCCCGTTGTGAGGCTTGTTATACAGATATTCCACCACTTCCTCCATGCTCACGATGGCGGCGGTGGGGAAGCCGTACAGCTCACGGATCTCCTCAAGGGCGCTCTTTTCTCCCTTTCCTCTCTCGCAGCGGTTCAGGGAAACGATCAGACCCTTGATCTCCACATCCGCCTGTGCCCGGATGATGGGGAAGGTTTCTTCGATGGACTTTCCGGAGGTAGTCACATCCTCAATGATCACTACCCGGTCACCGTCCTTCAGTTTGCTTCCCAGAAGGATTCCCGTGTCTCCGTGGTCCTTGACCTCCTTGCGGTTGGAGCAGTAACGGACGTCCTTGCCGTACAGCTTGCTGATGGCCATGGTGGTGGCGACAGAAAGGGGAATTCCCTTATATGCGGGCCCGAAGAGGACGTCGAAGTCCAGCCCGTAATTGTCATGAATCGCCTTCGCGTAATATTCGCCCAGCTTTCTCAACTGGGTTCCCGTCACATAGGCGCCCGCGTTCATGAAGAAGGGGGATTTTCTTCCGCTCTTTAAAGTGAAGTCCCCGAACTTCAGGACGTCGGACGCGATCATAAAGTCGATAAATTCCTGCTTGTACTGTTCCATATTTTCTTAAACCTCCGTATCTATGCACTTCTATATGCCGCGCTAAATTTTACACCGCTTTTCCCGTGGGCTTCAGCCCTTCTTCGCAGCGCCGAGCGCACCGGAAATGTCCTCGATCATATCCTTCACCGCCTGTCTGGATGCGTCCGCATAGCATTCCGCTCCGAACTTCGCGTATTTTTCCTGCTGCCAGGCCGCAATGATTCCTCTGGAGGAATTAACGATGGCTCCAAGTCCGTCCGGATTGAAGAAATCCACCAGATCCGCACCCTTTGCGCCCTGTGCTCCGTAACCGGGAACCAGGAAATAGGCCTTAGGCATAATTTTACGCATCACGGGCACCATCTCCGGATAGGTAGCTCCGAAAACGGCTCCCACATAGCTGTAGGAACAGCCCATCACCTCATCGCCCCATTCGGCCACCTTTTCGCCGACCAGCTCGTACAGAGGCTTTCCATCGATCAGCCTGTCCTGGAACTCTCCGCTGCTGGGATTGGAGGTTTTCACCAGAACGAAAATGCCCTTGTGTTCCTCCTTGCAGACCTTCAGGAAGGGCTTGATGCCGTCGGAGCCGAGGTAGGGATTTACCGTAGCAAAATCCTCGTTGAAGGCAGGGATACGGTTTTCGCCCACCTGGACTCTTCCCAGATGGCCCACCGCATAGGCCTCTGAGGTGGAGCCGATATCTCCTCTCTTCACATCGCCAATCACCACCAGGCCTTTCTCCTTACAGTAATCCACCGTCTTCTGATAGGCGATCATGCCTTCCACGCCGAACTGCTCATACATGGCGACCTGCGGCTTTACCGCCGGGATCAGATCCGCTACCGCATCCACAATTCCCTTATTGAACTGCCAGATGGCTTCCGCGGCTCCCTTCAGAGTCTCTCCATACTCCGCGAACGCCGCTTTCTGAATCTGCTCCGGGATGTACTTCAGCATCGGGTCCAGCCCCACGACGATGGGGGCGTTGGTTTTTTGAATCTTTTCCACAAGTGTATTAATCATAATTCCGGTTCCTTTCTGTTGGGGCGATCTGGCCCTGTTATCTGTGCAGAATTGTAACATATTTACAGGGGCAAAACAAGACGGAGCAGAAACAGGCGCCATGCTGTTACCGCATGGCCCAAAGCCGGTCGTGATCCAGCTGGAAGGGATAATTCTTCAGCTTCCGCGGATTTTCCAGAAGTTCGTTCACATCCCGCTCCCACAGTTCGTCGGGAATGGAAACCTCGCCCAGGAGCTCACGAATATATTCCGAAAATCCCTGCTCGCTTCCAAATTCCAGCAGGGAGAGCACGCGCATGGCCTCCTCCCTGTCGCCGTAGCCGCGAAGAAAGCCGGGCAGGAAGATTCCCACCGCCTTTCCATGGGGCAGCCCCATCTCACAGGTGACCGGATAGCTCAGGCCATGGGGCAGGCTGGTTCCGGTGTGGGCGATTGCCATACCGCCCAGCGTGCAGGCATTCATCAGAAGGCGGCGCTCTTCTTCTCCGATCTCATAACGCAGAAGCCTGTCCTTTACCTTCGCCCAGGTGCGCAGGCCCATCTCACTGTAAAAACGGCTGTAATCGGTGGTATTCGAATTCAGATGGCTTTCGATCAGATGGGCCAGGGTGTCCACCGCCGTATAGACGCAGTTGTTTCTGGACGCCGTCTGCAGGTAGGAAATATCCACCAGCGCCAGCGCCGGGAAAATGTGATGGCTGATGCTCTGCTTGGTCTTTCTTTCCAGATGGGGGAAATCATGGCGCACATCCGCTCCGGGCGCGGTGGTGAGCACAATTTCCGGAAGCACATTTTTTGTCAGAATAGCATAGGGCGTAACCTCAGAGCCCGTGCCCGCTGTCGTTGGCACCTCTGCCACCGGAACCGCCCGGCGGACACTGTCCGTCGAATGCACACCGCTTTCCGGCCTGGCTTTCTGATAAAGAAAATCCGTATCCCGCCCCGGATTGGCTATGAGAAGGGCGACGGCCTTTGCCGCGTCCATCGGAGAGCCGCCGCCGATTCCTACGACAAAATCCGCACCTGCGGAAATCCCCAGAGAGGCCGCTTTCTTCACCGTCTCCACAGAAGGATTTTCTTCCACTTCGTCAAAAACAGTATAGGGAATTTTCTCCCTGTCCAGCGCATTTTTCACATCATCCAGGGAGCCGTTGATCCGGGAGGAATGCTTTCCCGTCACGATCAGCGCCCTTGTCCCCAGGGCGGCCAGCTCCCTGCTGTGGTTTTCCACACATTTTTTCTCCTGATACACTTTGGTCGGCATGTACAGCATCATGGTTGGATTACTTCCTTTCATATCCTCTGATTGTTTATTTCAGCTGTTTTCTGCCTTCATTTTGCCATAGGCCGAACCCGAATTCAAGGGGCTTACATAAATGGAATTTCCACAATCAAAAAACGGCGCAGATTCCGCACCGTTTTTTGATTGAAAAATATTCTCGCTATATGATATGTCCACTCACGCATTCACCACATCCGGCCTTAAACCTGCGCGCTCCTGCGCGTACTTCCGGATATTGGATGCATTCGCATACCGCGTGAAGGAATCGCCGTCCGTCACCACGAGCGTGGGCGCCTGCATCACGCCGAACTTCTGTGCCAGCTCCGCATTCTCCTGTGCGTCCACAGGGATATAATCCACATCTTTCAGATATTCCTTTGCCAGACGGCAATTGGGACAGGTCTTTGTGGTGAACAGGTACTTCACAACATCGGGACTCTGTTCCCGGGCGGCGGGCTCTTTTTTCTCAAAGTCGGAAATGTCAACCACATGGGGCCCCTTGTGCTTCAGCACGGACTTTGAGATATCGTACTCTGTCCGGTTCTGGAATTCCTGGGTCTTTCCGTCGTTCCAGTTCTGGACGGGACGATAGTAGCCGGTGATGCGGCTCCATACCTCCGTTACCTTGCCGCACTTCGGGCAGACCTTCTGCTCTCCGGTCAGATAACCATGCTCCGGACAAATGGAGTAGGTGGGAGACATGGTATAGTAAGGCAGCTTATAGTTTTCCGCGATGGTTCGCACCAAATTGGCAGCCGCCTTCCAGTCCGGAAGCTTTTCGCCAAGGAATGCGTGGAACACGGTTCCTGAAGTATACAGGGTCTGCATCTCGTCCTGAATGTCCAGGGCGTCAAAAATATCCACGGTATAGTCCACCGGCAGATGGGAGGAATTGGTGTAGTAAGGGGTATCTCCCTCCTTGCCCGCGGTTTTGATGCCGGGCCATCTCTTCCGGTCGTGCTTCGCCAGACGGTAGGTGGTG
>CAJFMW010000039.1 GCA_904392525.1 uncultured Eisenbergiella sp. | reverse complement strand
TTTACCTCTCTTCTTAATAGTTTTTTCAGGAAAATCGGATGTTCCGCTCCTGTTTCCCTATCCATAATTATACATGAGAAATCAATTAAATCAATAAAAATTGGCTTAAATTTTTATGAATGAGAATTATTTTGGATAAGCGGAAATGGCTTAAATACGGGGAAGACATGAATTTTTCGTGAAACTCCATCCAGCTTACGATGTCCCGTCCTGCGGAGTCCGGTCATCCCCGGACAGACCCTTCCCTTCTTGCCGATATTCTGCGCTATGTTCACGCCAACGGCGGCACCTGCGCCATTGCGGAAAGCGCCAACGGATATCTGGAACAGGATCTAAAGCTGGCAGGACTTTCGGAAGTGATTGACGACTGCGGTGCTCAGGTTCTCGATCTGGATTTTGCCGATACCGATCTGGTCAATATCACCGGCGAGGAGCATTACCTTCCAAAGATCCTGAAAGAATACAGTCTCCGGATTGCCGTTCCGGCCGCTTCCAAGCGTCCGGGAATGATTTTTTCCAATAATGTCAAGCTGTTTGTCGGGGCGGTTCCGCGGAACAGATATCAGTTGGGGGATGAAGCTGTGGACTATCGCCCCCGCATCCACCTGAATCTTCACAGATCCGTGGCAAATCTTTATCGCTCCATACAGTGGTATGCACCCTTTCATTTCTATATCAATGGCGGACTCGCCGTCGATGAGAGACGCGGTGAGTTTCGTTTCCCGCAAATCCTCATCGGCAGCGATGCACTTGAGCTTGACGAATATGTGCTGAAAACCTATTTCCCGGGACTGGAAGCTCCGGAATATTTGAAAATTCTGGCCGAATACTGAATCTTACTGATCTAATGCCCTTCCAGGGCAGGGCTCACGACATGCGGTACACCTTCACTCCGAATTTCTCCATCTCCACAGTTCCGGTCTCCATCTCACCGCCTGTAAGCTCCCGCATGGGCCGCTTCAGGGTAATCTGCACGGGCTCATGCTGATAGTTGAGCACAAACAGATATGCCGTACCGTCCGTTCCCGGCTTTCTTCTCACCGCGATCTCACAGCCCTCCGGCGCTTCGATTATTTCCGCGTAGGGCTGTGCCGCTCCCAGCCTGCACAGGAATGCCTTCGCCGCCTCCAGACTGAACGCGCCGCCGAAATAGTATGCCTCTCCCTTTCCGAACCTGTTCCGGATGAGGGCGGGCTCTCCCGCGTAATAGCTGTTTTCATAAACGGCAAGCACCTCAGCGTTTTCTCCTGCAGGCGCGAGGATATCGTTGAATACAGCGGCCTCCATTTTCTCACCGTCCCAGTCGGCATAAACCTTTCCCTCATCCGGCGCGACAAAGCTGTATTCCGGGATATCCGTTCCGGTAAGTTCTGAGGCAAGGCCGGGCAGGTAGTCCATAACGCATCTGCCGTTTAAGTCCTTATAACCGGTGCGGCAGCCCATAACCAGCTTTCCGCCTCCGCGCACATAATCCTCCAGAAGAGCCATACGTTCCTTCGTCAGGATCACCGCATGGGGGTAGAACAGAAGCTCATATTTCTGCAGATCGGTAAGGGTTGTGCGTTCCGTCAGATAGACAAAATCCACCGATGTGTGCATCAGCTGGGCCGCTGCGAACAGGTTTTTCTGGCTCTCCCGCTCCACCCGCTCATGCCACTTATCCAGCTGAGCGTCCCAGATGTTGTCATAATCCTTCAGAATACCCACTTTTGCTTCATAAATGCTCCCTGCGAGCTCCTGCAATCCTTCCACCTTTTTGTGAATATCACGCAGCTCCCGGATTCTCCGGTTCTCCCTGCCGGAATAATCCAGAATGCCATGCCAGTAGATTTCCGTTCCCACCGTACAGGTGCGCCAGCGGAAGTAGCTCACATAATCTGCCCCATGAGCGATGGACTGCATGGTCCACAGGGTCATCTGACCGGGCCGGGGCGTGGGCGCTTCCATCCGGGTGTTCCAGCCGTTGGCTCCGGACTGCTGCTCCATAATGCCGAAATTGGGAGAAATCGCTCTCGTTTCCGTCAGATTCCGGCTCCATTTCCGGTCCTTCAGCAGATCCTTTTCATTGTAAGCGTCCAGACAGTAGGCAAAATTCGGATAGGAATCATAGGTGATGAAATCCAGGCTTTCCTCTGTCATACGATGGTTGTCCAGGTTTCCGAACAGGCCATTGGTGGTGATGAAATCATCCGGCTTTTTGTATTTCCGTATGATTCTGGCCTGCAGTCCGGCGAAGCGGCAGGCGCTGTCGGAAATGAAGCGCAGGTAGTCCAGAACCCGGTGCGGATTTGTCGAATTGCTGATGGTGGTCTGCGGCACATACACCTCACTCCATGCGGTATAGGTCTGGTTCCAGAACACCGTACCCCAGGCCTCGTTGAGCGCCTCGATGGTACCGTATTTTTTCTTCAGGAACTCCCGGAAGGCAGCCGTATCGCTGTCGGAATAAAATTCCGAGGTCTCGCAGTTCAGCTCATTGTCAATCTGCCAGCCGATTATAGAGGGACGGGAACCGTAGTGGGACGCGGATTTTTCCGTGATATTCGCCGCAAAACGCTGATAGATCGGAGAATTGTAATTGTAATGCCTTCTTGCCCCGTGCCGGTAAAGGGTTCCGTCCATCTGCGCGTTCAACACCTCAGGATATTCCTCCACCAGCCAGGCGGGAGGCGTTGCCGTCGGCGTACAGAAGATGACCTTCATGGACGTTTTTTCCACCACATCCAGGAAGGAGTCAAAAAATTCATAGCTGTACTCCCCCTCCCTCGGCTCGATCTTATTCCAGGCAAATTCCGCAATACGGATGACGCGGATTCCCGCCTCCAGCATCCGGTTCAGATCCTCCTCCCACAGACTCCTGTCCCAATGCTCCGGATAATAGCAGGTACCGAGCGCCAGATTGTTTCCATTGATGATTTCTCTCATGATCTTCTCCTTCCTTTATAGTATCCCTGCTGCAGATGCGCAGGGCAGCACGCTTTCTCCCTCCAGCAGCCGGAAACCCGTATGGGTTACATATCTGACCTTTTTCCCCTCTATCAGATCCAGAAGGACCCGGACGCACATGGCGCCCTGTTCCTGCGGAAACAGGGAAACGGTGGTAAGGAGAGGGGAGACATACTTTCTCGCGTCGTTCCCATCAATTCCCATAACGGAGATATCCTCCGGCACCCGCAGGCCCATTTCCTGAAATCCACAGATCAGGCCGAGGGAAAATTCATCATTAAATCCCACCACTGCGGTAGCATCCATTTTTCTTTCCGCAAAAATACGGGCAGCCAGCCTTCCCTTTCCAAAAAAATCCTCATTTACCACATGGGGATTTTCTGCCACCTCCTCCTGAAAGGACAAAAGTCTGGAATCCGCTGCCAGTCTCGAATCCCGGCGGGATACAGCCAGGATATAATTCCGGGCGTCCTTCACCTTTCTCTCATGCATCCGGGAAAGAAAGGCGGCAGTTCGAACATTCCCGTTCTCCGCCGGGTAGGGCGTACCGAACGCGATCTTTTTATGTCCGCAGTGCTCCAGATAGTCCAGCGCCGTTTCCATCACCCGATAGGTATCCACCTCCACGATCGGAACACTGTGCCTTCCGGACGGCATGGTCCTGGAGAATGTCCGGCTTTCCGCAGATCGTTCAGAATCTTTTTCTTCCCCAAGCACCTCTCCATACGCCGCGCTTACCACCGGAAGAAAGTAATTCCTCCCGTAATTCCGAAGGTAGTAAGCGGCAAGTCCCTGATCCTGCATGATGATCCCGTCCACCAGCGTATTTCTGAGGTCCTCAAAAGCTGTCTTCCCGTTAAACAGCACCATATATCCCCGGTCCGCCGCAGCGTCCAGCATCCCCTTATAAAGCTGCATGTTAAAAGCGTTGTCCACATTTCTGCAGTAGAAAAGGATCTGCCTGGTCCTCCTTTTCTGCAGTGATATTGCCACCGGATTTGGCGCATAATTCAGCTCTTCCGCGATTTTCAGAATCCGCTCCTTCTTTTCCTTCGCCACGTAACCGCTGTTATTCAGCGCTCTGGAAACCACGGAAACAGATGTTCCCGCCCGTCTGGCAATGTCCAGGCGTGTTGCCGATTTCTTTTCCATAGATCGTTCTCCCGGTTCTTCCTTCCGTCTTCTTCCTTTTTTATTTTATACAGCAGAACGGCTCCGCGCAATCTCCCAATATGTGGTCGCCGTCCACATTTTTCATTCATTTTGCCGGGAATATCCACATCCTTTAAAGCGAAAAAGCCGCCCCGCAAAGCGGGACGGCCTCTTCCTATGCCTGTTTCCGGCCTTTCTGCCGAAACAGATTTTTCTTTAAAAAACCGTTTCTCAGGCCTTTCCAACGGAACCGAACATTTCCATTTTCTCTTTAACGGTATCCTTGATCGCCTGTGCGCCGGGAGCCAGGAGCTTACGAGGGTCATAGCCCTTGCCTTCCTGATCCTTGCCTGCCTCGATATACTCTCTGGTAGCAGCAGCAAATGCGAGCTGGCACTCGGTGTTCACGTTGATCTTAGAAACGCCGAGGGAAATTGCCTTCTTGATCATATCAGCCGGGATTCCGGTGCCGCCATGAAGAACCAGCGGAAGATCTCCGGTGAGCTGCTGGATGGCGTCCAGAGTCTCAAAGGAAAGTCCCTTCCAGTTTGCAGGATATTTTCCATGGATGTTGCCGATGCCTGCTGCCAAGAAATCAACGCCCAGATCAGCTACCATCTTGCACTCCTTGGGATCTGCGCACTCGCCCATTCCGATTACGCCGTCCTCTTCGCCACCGATGGAACCAACCTCTGCCTCGATAGAAAGTCCCTTCTCATGAGCCGCTGCAACCAGTTCCTTGGTCTTTGCAACGTTCTCTTCGATCGGATAATGAGATCCGTCGAACATGATGGAAGAGAATCCGGCTTCGATGCACTTGTAGCAGGCTTCATATCCGCCATGATCCAGATGCAGAGCAACCGGAACGGTGATGTTCAGCTCCTCGAGCATTCCGTTTACCATTCCCACTACGGTCTTATAACCGGCCATATACTTTCCTGCGCCCTCGGAAACGCCGAGGATGACGGGAGAATTCAGCTCCTGAGCCGTCTGAAGGATGGCTTTCGTCCACTCCAGATTGTTGATGTTGAACTGGCCTACAGCATAGTGGCCGGCTTTCGCCTTGTCGAGCATTTCTTTTGCTGATACTAACATGTTTCCTCCTGTTCCGCCGCATAAGCGGCCCTAAATGTAGCAGCACCCGCTTCCGGGCAAAGCCCCCGCCCGAACGGACGGGCTGCGGTTTACATTCCGCTGCTTCATTTAAAAATGTAAAATAAAATTCTTTTACCGATGCTATTATACCCCATCTGTCCGCAAAAGAAAATACGGAAAGTTAAACTTTTCACGAAATATCTTTTTTCGGAATCCTGAACTGAATCAGGCGTTTCCTGTTCTCTACCTCTACCACCCTGTGTTTTCCTCCAAATTCCCCGTCCAGCGCCCATGGGATCTCTTCCTCGGACTCAAAGCGCAGGGATGCGCTCTTGAAGCAGTACATCTGATCCGTATCGATGTTCCGGTTCACCAGATCAGCCAAAATCTGGTTCAGTTCCATCGGATTGTTGGGCCTCTTGATCAGCGTCACTTCAAAAAGGCCGTCGTCCAGTTCCACGTATTTTCCAGTGATCCGCTTAAAGCCGCCCACTGAAAGGGAATTGGTCACCATTCCAAAGATGAAATCCCCTTCCACCTCCATCTCCTCCGCCATCACCTTCATCCGATAAGAACGGACCGCTGGGAGCCGTCTCATCCCCTCCAGCAGATATGCCATATGGCCAAGCACGTTTTTAAATTCCTGCTTCGTCTCATAGGATACGTCTGTAAAGAGGCCGAAAGCCGCTATGTATACAAAGGTATCCTCATTGAAAGAGCCGATGTCGCAGGGAAAAAGCTTCCCCTCCACCACGGTCCGTGCCGCCTGAAGCATGTTTTTGGGCAGGCCAAGGCTGTTTGCAAAGTCATTTGTGCTGCCTGCGGGGATGTAGCCCACAGGAACGATTTTTCCGCTCCGCAGGATTCCGGTCACCACCTCATCCAGTGTGCCGTCGCCTCCGCTCGCGACCACACAGTCGTATCTTTTCGCCTTTTCCTGTGCCGCACGTACCGCATCGCCCGCATATTGAGTCGGATAGACCGTAACTTCGTTTCCGCCTTTCACCAGAATATCAATCACATCGCTCAGATGGGTCCTGATCTGTCCCTTACCAGCCTTCGGATTGTAGATAAAAAGCATTTTCTTCTTCGCCATGAATAAACACCTCCTTCCCGAATTCCCGGACAGCTCACAGCAAAGCTGTTCACCCTCCGGGTTTATCGTGCAAAAAAGGAGCATGAACCATGCTCCTTCCGCTTTATCTGAACGCCTGTGTTCTCTGTCATCCCTGTCCGCTGCACAGATACTTTGCGATATCCTCCACTGCCGTTTCCTCATCCGGGCCGTCCGCAATCACTGTCACCATCTCTCCGGTATCCAGTCCCAGGCTCATCATACCCATGATGCTCTTGGCGTTGACGCGCCGTCCTTCGGATTCCAGATATACGGTGCTGTCATGCTGGCTTGCCACCTGCACAAGCATCGCAACCGGTCTCGCCTCCAGCCCGCTGCTCAACTGAATCCTGACTGCCTTCATTTTCATAATTTCTCCTCCTTTACTGCTCTTTTGACACTTCCCTGAGCCTGTCTGCAAGTTCGCTCAGCTTACGAAGCCTGTGATTCACTCCTGACTTTCCCACCGGTGGATTCAGATATTCTCCCAATTCCCGAAGCGGGGCGTCAGGATTCGCCAGGCGCACCTCAGCCATCTCACGCAGATTATCCGGGAGATTGGCCAGTCCGTATTTCTGCTTCAGATACAGAATATCATCCACCTGACGGGTAGATGCGCTGACAGTCTTGCTGATATTTGCTGTTTCACAGTTTACTCTTCTGTTTACGGAATTGCGCATTTCCTTTACAATTCTGTAATTTTCAAATGTCATCAGGGATACGTGGGCTTCCACAATATTCAGGAAGTCTGAAATCCCTGCTCCATCCTTCATATATACGATCTGGTACTTCTTACGCTGTACGATTCTCGCTTCTACCTGAAAGAGAAGCAGAATAGAGCAGATCTGCTCCGCCTGCCCGGCATTTGTGCAGACGATTTCCAGATGATAGCTCTTTTCCGGATCACTCATGGACCCCGCCGCCAGGAATGCCCCCCTTAAAAAGGCCCTTTGACAGCATGCGTTCTTAACAATCAGCGCGCTCACCGGCTCCCGCAGATCACAGAGCCTGCCTTCCTTGTCCATGAACTTCGTAGCCTGAAGCACCTGCCTGACCTCCTCCGGGTCATCCAGCAGAATGCTGCAGGAAGAAGATCTTCCCGCGACTTTTTTTGAAAATGACTCATTTACGCTAGTATTTATATTAAATGTTTTCTTTAGCAATGTAAAGCATTTTCTGATAACCGTCTCATTTTCGGCCTGAACGAACAGCTTTACCGTATTTTTGCTGTTTTTTTCAGCATTTTGCACAAAACCAAGATTTTCTTCCGCTCCGGCCGTGCTTTCAGCCGTTTCCTGCAGACCTTCATAATGACCGCAGAAATGCAGGATCGCAGCAAGCTCCGCGATCTGACAATGCCGGGCTGCCGGCACATGCTTCAACAGTTCTTCCTTCACCGTTCCTGAAAAAGACATTCTTTCCTCATTCCTTTACCGCACATCCCTGTGGCTCACTGTCAGTCCATAATTCCCCTGACATTTAAGCCTCGCATACAGCTCATTGGCAAGGGTAACGCTGCGGTGCTTTCCGCCGGTGCAGCCGATGCCGACCACAAGCTGATATTTTCCTTCCTTAATATAGTTCGGAATCAGAAACAGCAGCATGTCCGTCAGCTTGTCCAGAAACTGCCCCGCCTCCGGGAAACTCATCACATAGTCCTGAACGCCCTTATCATTTCCGGTCATATATTTCAGTTCATCGATGTAGAACGGATTGGGAAGAAACCTCACGTCAAAAACCAGATCCGCGTCCGCCGGAATGCCATGCTTGAATCCAAAGGACACAATGCTGACCATAAGGTTATTATATTCGCCGTTCTGTACAAAAATTCTGTCGATTTCTTCCTTCAGTTCACGCGTCAGCAGCTTGGACGTGTCGATGATATAGTCGGCGCGTTTTTTCATCTCCGTAAGAATCTGCCTTTCCTTGCGGATTCCGTCCTCAATCCGGTTCTCCTGCGGCGTGCAGAGCGGATGCATACGGCGGGTTTCCTTATAGCGCTTCACCAGCGTATCGTCTCCCGCATCCATAAACAGGATTTCAAAAACAAATCCGTTCTGACGCATCCGGTCAAGGATCTTCAACGCGTCCCCAAAGGTCTGCTCCGCGCGCACGTCCAGACCGAGCGCCGCCTTGGATATCTCGTTGTTCGGCATGGTGAGCAGTTCCATGAACTTCTCAATCAGCGGCACAGGCAGGTTATCCACGCAGAAAAAGCCCGCGTCCTCCAGAAACTTCATCGCCGTACTTTTTCCGCTGCCGCTCATTCCCGTAACTACTACGAATCTCACCCGTCATTCCTCCATTGTACCACGTGCGCAGGGGAGAAAGCGACGCCGCAGGCGGCATTTTCTCCACAAGCCGTGGGTTGCCGGTACAATCCCCGCGAAGCGGGGCGGCCCGATACTTCGGGCCGGATTGCGCTCCGCGCAATCATTGTATCCTAAAAGTCCCCGAGAAAAATGACCTCCGGCTCCAAGCTCACGCCGAATTTTTCCTTCACTCTCTCGGAAACCTCTTCTATCAGTTCCGCAATGTCTGCCGCTGTCGCCGTTCCATCGTTGATGATGAAGCCGCAGTGCTTATCCGATACCCTCGCGCCGCCGATCCGCAGGCCCCGCAGGCCCGCGTCCATGATCAGCTTTCCCGCAAAATTTCCCTCCGGCCGTTTAAAGGTGCTTCCGGCACTTGCATACTCCAGCGGCTGTTTCTGCCGCCTCTTGTCCGCCAGTTCATTCATTCTGGCCAGAATCTCTTCCCGGTTCCCTTCCTGAAGCTTCATCGTCACCTCAAGGACGGCATAGGGTCTGTCCTTCAGAACGCTCTTTCTGTAGCCGAACTCCATCGTATCGTTGTCCAGCTCCATGAGGCTTCCGTCCTTCGCCATCACCAGGACCGACTCCACCAGATTTCCCAGCTCTCCGCCATAGGCGCCCGCGTTCATCCGGACGCCGCCGCCTACGCTTCCAGGGATGCCGGATGCGAATTCCAGGCCGGCAAAGCCGTTTTCCATGGCTGTCCTGGCCGCTTTTGCCAGAGAAACGGCTGCCCCGCAGGTCAGCCGGTTTCCTTCCATTTTCACATTTTCAAATGCCCGGCCCAGCCGGATCACCACACCTCTGTATCCTTTGTCCCCAACCAGAAGGTTGCTTCCGTTTCCCAGCAGGAAGTACGGCCATCCTGTCAGATTCAGATACCGGATTACCTTTTCCAGCTGTTCTCTGTCATCCACTGTCACGAACACCTCCGCGGGACCGCCCACGCGGAAGGTTGTATGTTCGGACATCGGTTCCTGCTGTCTGATATTTTCCTCCGGCACCACACTGGCCAGAAATTCCAATAAAGCTCTGCTCACTGCTTCCCATCCTCAATGACTTTAAATCTATCCTATGCCGTTTCCGGCGATTTTAATCCAGAACCATCTTCGCGGCTCCGTAAATCCCGGCGTCATTTCCCAGCGTCGCCAGAGAAAAGAGCGCTCCGCGGCTTCCGGAAAAGGCGTTCGGCGTATAATTCTTCTGAATATAATCCAGAAGCACCGGGCCGGCCTTGGAAACTCCTCCGCCGATCACGAAGATCTCCGGATTCACCACAGCCGCAATTCCGGCCAGGGTCTTTCCAAGAATCTTTCCAAAACGTTCCGCCACCTCAATCGCCAGCTCATCTCCATCCTTCACCGCGTCGAACACGGTCTTGGCAGAAATATTGCCGCTTTCTCTCAGCACACTGGGTTTGTCGTCCTCTGCCAGACGGCGCTTCGCAAGGCGCACGATTCCCGTTGCGGAGGTATACTGCTCCAGACATCCGCAGTTGCCGCAGTTGCAGGCTTCTGTCTCATCGTCCATTACATGAATATGCCCAATCTCGCCGCCCGCTCCGGTAGCTCCGGAAAGGATCTTTCCATCCACGATGATTCCGCCGCCGACTCCGGTTCCCAGCGTTACAGCCACCACATTGGAATATCCCTGGCCGCCGCCCTTCCACATCTCGCCAAGAGCCGCAACGTTTGCGTCATTACCCGCTTCCACAGGAAGGTTCAGAAGGCTCTGCAGCTCATTTTTCAGGCTGAAGGTTCCCCAGCCCAGATTCACCGCCACATAGACGGTTCCCTTCGCGTCAATGGGGCCGGGGGCTCCGATTCCAACGCCCGCGATCTCTTCCCTGGAAACCTCGCGTTCCTTCATTTTATCCAGGATGCTTGCCGCCACATCGGGAAGAATGTTCTTCCCATGATCCTCCGTCCTCGTCGGAATTTCCCACTTCTCCAGCAGGTTTCCTTCCTCATCAAAAAATCCCAGCTTTACCGTGGTTCCTCCCACGTCCACTCCAAAACAATACCTCATTTTCAAATCTTCCTCCCTTTAATCTTCGTCGTCTTCCTCTCTTCTGCGGGCGAGGGAATTCTGTACACGTGTGTACAGCTCCTGTGCCGCATTGTAACCCATCTTCTTCTGACGGTGGTTAACCGCTGCGGACTCGCAGATCACTGCCAGGTTCCGGCCCGGACGAATCGGGATGCTGTGGCAGACCACCTTGTTGCCAAGATATTCCGTGTATTCCTCTTCCAGTCCCAGTCTGTCGTACTCCTTATCCTTGTTCCAGTCCTCCAGCCGGATCACCAGATCGATGTTCTGAGTATCTCTGACGCTGGAAACGCCGTACAGGGTCTTGACGTCGATGATGCCGATGCCGCGCAGCTCTATGAAGTGCTTGGTGATATCCGGCGCAGAACCGATCAGTGTATCGTCGCTGACCTTGCGGATCTCCACCACATCGTCGGAAACCAGACGGTGTCCTCTTCGGATCAGCTCCAGCGCTGCTTCCGACTTTCCGATTCCGCTCTCGCCGGTGATCAGAACGCCCTCACCGTAAACATCCACCAGCACGCCATGCACGGAAATGCAGGGCGCAAGCTTCACATTCAGCCACCGGATGATTTCTGCCATGAACGCAGAAGTGGCCTTTTTCGTCATCAGAATCGGCACCTTCTTCTCAATGGCGATCTGACGGAACAGCGGATCCGGCTGCAGCTCCCGGCAGTAAACCACGCAGGGCGTGGTATAGGAAAAAAACTGATGGTAGATTTCCAGCTTCTTTTCCTCCGGCAGGGCTTCCATATAGGAATATTCCACAAAACCGATGATCTGCACCCGCGTGGGCTCATGATGCTCAAAATAACCGGCAAGCTGAAGCGCCGGCCTGTTGATGTCAGGCTGTGTGATCTTGATTCCCTTCACGTCGATCTCAGGCGTCAGATTTTCCAGCTTCATCTTCGAAATAATCTCGGTAAGATTTACATGCGGCATAGTATTCTTTCCACCTTTCGTTGTTTCTCTCCGCCAAAATGCGTGTCCCAGGCACACGAAAAGGCTGTCCCTTTAAGCCCCTTTGAAACGGATGCCGTTTATCTGTGCCTATTTTAACACAGAACCATGAAAAAAAGAATAGATTTCTTCCGCAACGTGCCCGGGGATTTCCGGCACCTGGGAAAGCCTTGCGACGTCGGCCTGCCGGATCTCATCAATGGATTTGAAATCCCGCATCAGCGCCTTCCTCCTGGCAGGACCCACGCCGGGAATGCCGTCCAGCACGGAACGTACCTGCTCCTTGCTCCGCAGGGAACGGTGATATTCAATGGCGAAACGGTGCGCCTCATCCTGGATTCTGGTGATGAGTTTGAAGCCCTCGCTACGGGTATCGATCGCGATCTCCCGGTTCTGATAGTACAGTCCCCTCGTCCTGTGGTTATCGTCCTTGACCATGCCGCAGACCGGGATGGAAAGGCCCAGCTCGGAAAGCACCTGAAGCGCCACGTTTACCTGGCCCTTTCCGCCGTCCATCAGAAGCAGATCCGGGAAACGGGTGAAGCTGCCGAACTCCTTCTCCATCTGCTTTTCTTCCAGCTCCTTCGTTTCCTCCATGCCATGTTGGAAGCGTCTCGTCAGCACCTCCTTCATGCAGGCGTAGTCATCCGGGCCCGCCACCGTTTTGATCCTGAATTTCCGGTAGTCGCTGCGCTTCGGCTTTCCCTTTTCATAGACCACCATGGAACCCACGTTTTCAAATCCGCTGATGTTGGAAATGTCGAATGCCTCCATCCGGTTCGCCTCCGGGATGGACAGAAGTTCGCAGATCTCCTTCACCGCGCCGATGGTGCGGCCCTCCTCCCGCTTGATCCGTTCCCGGTCCTTGCTGAGAACCAGCTTCGCATTGGTCGCCGCAAGCTCCACCAGCTTTTCCTTCGTTCCCTTCTTCGGCACACGGATGTATACCCTGCTTCCTTTTCTGGCAGAAAGCCACTGCTCCAGCACAGGGATGTCCTCGATCTCATGCTGCAGCATCAGCTCCTTCGGGATAAAGGGCGTGCCTGCGTAAAACTGCTTGACGAAGTCCAGAAGGACCTGCGCCTGGGTGCAGTCCTGGGTCCTGGTCATGATGAAATGCTCCCGCCCGATCAGCTTACCGCCCCGGACAAAAAAGACCTGCACCACCGCGTCATTCTCATCCCGGGCCAGAGCGATGATGTCCTTATCCTCCCCGTCGCTGTCCGTGATCTTCTGCTTCTGGGCCACCTGCTTCACGCTGTTGTACTGATCCCGGTAACGGATGGCGTCCTCAAACTCCAGATTTTCCGACGCATCCTCCATCTTCTGCTTCAGGCTGTTCAAAATCGGATCAAAATTTCCGTTCAGAAAATCCAGCGCCTGCTCTACCTGCGCACGGTATTCCTCCTTCGTCACATACTCCTGACAGGGCGCCATGCACTGGCCGATGTGATAATTCAGGCAGGGCCGCTCCAGTCCGGTGTCACGGGGCAGCACCCGGTTGCAGGTTCGAAGCTTATACAGCCTGTTAATCAGTTCAATGGTATCCTTCACCGCGAACGCGGAGGTAAACGGGCCGAAATACCTGGATTTATCCTTTTTCATCTGTCTGGAAAACAGCACGCGCGGAAAATCCTCCCCCACGGTTACCTTAATATAAGGATAGGTTTTGTCATCCTTCAGCATGGTGTTGTACTTGGGATTATGCTCTTTGATCAGGTTGTTTTCCAGCACCAGCGCCTCCAGCTCCGAATCGGTCACAATATACTCGAAGCGGGCGATTTTCGTCACCATTTTTTCGATTTTGGGACTTTTGTTCGTGCTCTCCCGAAAATAGGAGCGCACCCGGTTTCTCAGGCTGATCGCCTTTCCCACGTAGATGATGGCGTCGTCCTTGTCGTGCATGATATACACTCCCGGCTTTGCCGGAAGCTTTTTCAGTTCTTCCTCAAAATGAAACATTTTCCGCTTCCCTTTCCTGCATCGCTGCCGCCGGCTGCCTCTTCCTCCGAACGATAAAGGAAAAGCCGTCTCCATCCTGTGAAGACGGCTTCTCACCGTAAAAGCCCTGCCGCCGCAGGCGGCTGAAAGCCTTCTATTTCATCTGATCCGACGGAGGAAGCGCCGTGTTGGAGAATCTCCCCACCGGACCCTGCGGGCGGTTCTGACCGTTCTGACCGTCCTGTCCGTTTCCGCCTCCCGGATTCGTTCCGTTCTGCTGCGGCCCGTCATCCTGTCCGCTGTCATCCTCCCAGAAATCCGGATTCTGCTCCGGAATGCCGCTTCCGTCCTTATTCCACCAGCTGTCTTCCTGCTGCGGGCCGGACGTTCCAAAGCCCTGTCCCTGGCCGGAGGGCATCTGCGGGGTTCCCTGCGGCGGATTGGGCTGTTCCGCCGGATTCTGCATCCGGTTCTCCTCAGGCTTTTCCTCCGGCTCCGGGATCCCTTTTTCTTTCCGGTAAATCTTCATGAACTCCTTACCGGTAATCGTTTCCTTCTCGATCAGGTATGCGGCGATCTTATCCAGGATGGTACGGTTCTCACGCAGCAGCGTCAGCGCTTCGTCGTAGCACTCCTTGAGGATGCGCATCACCTCGGAATCCACCTCGGCGGCGGTCACATCCGAGCAGTTCATCACAGCCCGGCCCTCCAGGTACTGACTTTCTATCGTCTGCAGGCCGATCAGGCCGAACTTCTTGCTCATACCGTACTGGGTTACCATCGCTCTGGCGATGCTGGTCGCCTTCTCGATATCGTTGGAGGCTCCCGTGGTCACGGTATCGAATACGATTTCCTCCGCCGCACGGCCGGCCAGCAGGCCCACCAGCATGGCATGGAGCTCCGCCTCCGTATTCAGGAATTTTTCCTCCTCCGGCACCTGCATCACGTAACCCAGCGCGCCCATGGTTCTGGGAACGATGGTGATCTTCTGCACAGGCTCGGAATTCTTCTGCAGGGCGGATACCAGCGCGTGGCCCACCTCGTGGTAGGAAACGATGCGCCGCTCCTCCTTGCTCATGATGCGGTCCTTCTTCTCCTTACCCACAAGCACCTGCTCCACGGCCTCGAACAGATCCTTCTGGCAGACGTAATCCCTGCCTTGCTTAACCGCGTTAATGGCGGCCTCGTTGATCATATTGGCAAGATCGGAGCCGACGGCGCCGCTGGTCGCGAGCGCGATGGCATCCAGATCCACGGTTTCATCCATCAGGACGTCCTTGGAATGGACCTTCAGAATCTCCACACGTCCCTTCAGATCCGGCTTATCCACGATGATCTGCCGGTCAAAACGGCCCGGACGAAGCAGCGCCTTATCCAGAATCTCCGGCCGGTTGGTGGCGCCCAGAATCAGAATACCCCGGGAGCTGTCGAAACCGTCCATCTCACTTAAGAGCTGGTTCAGCGTCTGTTCCCGCTCCTCGTTCCCGCCGCCGTACTTGGAATCACGGCTGCGGCCGATGGCGTCGATCTCGTCGATGAAAATAATACAGGGAGCGTTCTTCGTCGCTTCCTTAAACAGGTCGCGGACACGGGATGCGCCCACACCGACATACAGTTCAATAAAATCAGAACCGGTCAGCGAGAAGAACGGCACGTGCGCCTCACCGGCGACCGCCTTCGCAAGCAGCGTCTTACCGGTTCCGGGAGGTCCCACCAGCAGCGCGCCCTTGGGAAGCTTCGCGCCGATCTTGGAATATCTTCCCGGATTATGCAGGAAATCCACGACCTCCTGCAGGGATTCCTTGGCCTCGTCCTCACCTGCCACATCCTTAAACGTGACGCCGGTTTCCTTCTGTACATAAACCTTGGCGTTGCTCTTTCCCACACCCATGGGGCCTCCGCCGCCGGACATCTTCTTCATCAGGAAATTGAAGAGGATGATGATCGCCACAAAAGGCAGCACATAGGTCAGGAGGATCGACAGAAGCAGGCCGGAATTGTCCGGAACCTCTCCGTAAATCTCAACGCCGTTGTCCTTCAGATACTGGGTCAGCGTATCGTCCTGCACCAGTCCCGTATAGTAAGTGATTTCCGGCTGCTGCAGGAAGGGATTGTTGCCGTTGTCCGATTTCGGAATGATGGTGATCTGAGAATCTCCGATCTCCACTCTTTCCACGCGTCCCTCTTCCACCATCTCCAGAAACTCATTGTAGGAGATTTCCTGGCTGGACACGCCGCTGAGCATCCTCATGAAAAAGCTCATGCAGACCAGCGTTACCAGAGCGGCCACCAGAATCATCATCAGATTCTGTCTTCCCGGCGGCCGTCCTCCCGGGCCTCCCGGCCCCTGCGGGCCGCCGCCCTGGCCGTTATTATTGTTATTATAGCCGCCTCCTCCGTTATAGCTGTTCAGATTGTTGTTGTCCATTCGTAAAAACCTTTCTGTAGTAACGATTCCTGACAGAATCGACTTCCTCTCAAATTGTTCGCGCTTCTATATAAGGAAATGTCCGGATTTCCCGGAATACAGGCAGAATTCCCTGTCAGTGCGCGTTTAACACTTTCCTATTATATGGTTTCACCGTTCATAAATCAATATTTATTCTGTGAAAATATCGTGTGAACTATAAAAGATTTATTAAATTCCCGCAACATGGCCGATGATTTTTTTCAAAAAAAGGTAGATTTTCTCCTGTTTTTCGTTGTATAATATTAAAATTAGATTTTTGGGACAGGCAGCTTCGGTATGGCGGCTTTTTCCCCTGATGACACCATTTATAAATGCAGCAGGCCGCGTGTGACAGACGCGGCAGATTGGAGAACGCTATGGCAGTAAAGTATGTATTCGTAACAGGCGGTGTGGTTTCCGGCCTTGGCAAGGGAATCACGGCGGCCTCTCTGGGGCGGCTTCTGAAAGCCCGGGGCTATAAGGTGACCATGCAGAAATTTGATCCTTATATCAACATTGATCCCGGAACCATGAATCCCATCCAGCACGGAGAGGTATTCGTCACCGAGGATGGAACGGAAACCGATCTGGACCTTGGCCATTATGAGCGTTTCATCGATGAAAATCTGGACCGGAATTCCAACGTCACCACCGGAAAGGTTTACTGGTCCGTTCTCCAGAAGGAACGGCGCGGAGATTACGGCGGCGGTACCGTTCAGGTCATCCCGCACATCACCAACGAGATCAAGAGCCGTTTCTACCGCAATTTTACCAACGATGAAACAAGGATCGCCATCATCGAAGTGGGCGGCACCGTAGGAGATATCGAAAGCCAGCCTTTTCTGGAATCCATCCGCCAGTTTCAGAGAGAGATCGGACATGAAAATGCGATTCTGATCCACGTCACCCTGATTCCCTATCTGCGCGCCTCCCAGGAGCTGAAAACCAAACCCACCCAGGCCAGCGTTAAGGAGCTTCAGGGAATGGGAATCCAGCCCGATATCATCGTCTGCCGCAGCGAAATTCCTCTCGGCCAGAGCATTAAGGATAAAATCGCTCTGTTCTGTAACGTTCCCAGCAGCCGTGTTCTGCAGAATCTGGATGTGGAATATCTGTATGAAGCGCCGCTCGCCATGGAAAAAGAACATCTGGCGGATGTGGTCTGCGACTGCCTCGCTCTGGAAAACAGGGAGCCGGATCTGACCGACTGGAAGGCCATGGTGGAAGCACTGCGCACCCCGAAGGACGAGGTAACGATTGCTCTGGTAGGCAAATATATTCAGCTTCATGACGCCTATATCAGCGTGGTGGAAGCGCTCAAGCACGGCGGTATTTCCAATCATGTCAGTGTCCGGATCAAATGGGTGGATTCTGAAAAAGTAACTCCGGAAAATTCGGACGGGCTTTTCTCCGACGTGAACGGAATTCTGGTTCCCGGCGGATTCGGCGACAGGGGTATCGAGGGAAAGATTTATGCCATTACCTACGCCAGAACCCACAATATCCCCTATCTCGGCCTGTGCCTGGGCATGCAGCTTGCCATCGTGGAGTTTGCCCGAAACGTACTCGGATTCACCGACGCGCACAGCGTAGAACTGAATCCTTCCACCACCCATCCCGTCATCGACCTGATGCCCGATCAGAACGGGGTGGAGGATATCGGCGGCACCCTGCGTCTTGGTTCCTATCCCTGCGTTCTTACAAAGGATTCTCTGGCTTACCGCCTCTATGGGGAAGAAACCATCCATGAACGCCACAGACACCGCTACGAAGTGAACAACGATTTCCGCAGTGCCCTGACCACAGGAGGCATGAAGCTTTCCGGCCTTTCCCCGGACGGCCGCATTGTGGAAATGTGCGAACTTCCGGAGCATCCGTTCTTCATCGCCACACAGGCGCAT
This sequence comes from uncultured Eisenbergiella sp., assembly GCA_904392525.1. Classification (GTDB taxonomy): domain Bacteria; phylum Bacillota; class Clostridia; order Lachnospirales; family Lachnospiraceae; genus Eisenbergiella. The sequence goes on along the minus strand of CAJFMW010000039.1, from coordinate 538 downwards.
CCGGAACTGAAATCCAGACCCAACAGGCCGCATCCTCTTTTTTCCGGCTTTATCGCGGCAGCACTGAAAGAAAAAGAACAGAAGGGACAGCCCAACACATGAAATACGGATTTGACAACAACAAATACCTGAAAATGCAGTCCGAACACATCCGCGAGCGCATCGCCATGTTCGGTGACAAGCTTTATCTGGAATTCGGTGGAAAGCTCTTTGATGATTACCATGCTTCCCGGGTTCTTCCGGGTTTTGAACCGGACAGTAAGTTCAAAATGCTCCGGCAGCTGAAGGATCATGCGGAAATTGTGGTCGTCATCAGCGCTTCTTCCATTGAAAGCAACAAGATCAGGCAGGATTCCGGCCTCACCTATGGTGAAGAGGTTATCCGCCTCATTCAGACCTTCCGCCAGAACGGTTTTCTGTCCGATTCCGTGGTCATCACCCAATATGCAGGACAGCCCTCTGCAGATCAGTTCCGGAACCGTCTTAATAACCTGGGCATCCATTCTTACCTTCATTATATCATCGACGGCTATCCGGA
>CAJFMW010000038.1 GCA_904392525.1 uncultured Eisenbergiella sp. | reverse complement strand
TCCGGCGTGATGATGGCAATCTCTCCCGGACCGAGCTCCCGCACATTGGTGTAGCCCAGATTCAGGTAGGCGAAGCTCTCAAAGGAAACACAGTAGGCGTTGTCCTTTTTGCCGATTGCCACCGGGGTACGGCCCAGCCGGTCCCTTGCGGCATAGATACCCTTGGGCGTCATCAGCAGGATCGTCATGGAGCCGTCGATGATTTCCTGAGCATACTGGATGCCTTCAATCAGGTTTTCCTTCTGGTTGATGATGGTAGCCACCAGTTCTGTGGCGTTGATGGTTCCGCCGCTCATCTCCAGAAAATGCATATGAGATGAAAACAGAAGCTTGGAAAGAATATCGTCCGTGTTGTTGATCTTTCCCACTGTGGCGATGGAATAGGTGCCGTGGTGAGAACGAACGATCAGAGGCTGCGGCTCGTAATCGGAAATGCTTCCGATGCCGATGTTCCCCTTCATTTCATTGGCTTCTCTGTCAAATTTGGTCCGAAAAGGCGCGTTTTCAATGTTGTGGATGGCGCGGTCAAAACCGTAATCCCTGCTGTATACGGCCATTCCCGCCCTGCGTGTTCCCAGATGGGAATGGTAGTCCGTCCCGAAAAAAAGATCGAACACACAGTCTTCTTTAGATGCTACGCCAAAAAATCCGCCCATGCTTTTACCTCTCGTTTCTGAAATTGATTTGAACTTTTGTAAAAAGAATCCTGATTCATTTTAACATGAAATGTCAGGCTTGTATAGCAAGGGATTTGAAACGGCAGCGACGAAAAAACATATTGACTTTTCAAATGACGCCTCATAGAATAGGGAACAGAGAGCCTGAAACGGCAAAACGCCTGAGATAAAGAAGGTTTGTTTCCGTCAAAATCCGGGCGTGTGTCCGATTTGACACTTCAAAAAGAACGCTGTCCTTGCGGCAGGAGAGAAATGGTGGTAAGAATGGACATTGGATCTGTGAATCATGAAGTGGCCTTCTGCAAGGTGTATGACATGGCCACAAAGGAGAAGGTGGAGCGAATCCTGTTAAAGAACAGGATATCCTACTACGTGGAGTGGGAAGACAAAGGTCTGGGGGGGCTGTTTCTGTTCCGGAAGCCGAAGGATAAGACAGCCTGCGTATTCCGGATTCACAGTGACGAGGTGGCAAGAGCCAGGGAGCTTTTAAAAACGGTTCTTGGTTCAAAAGCAAAAGCAACTGATGGAGGAGAAGACTGATGGAAAGAAAGAATGTCTGGAATGTCTGGTCAGATGAGCAGGTAAAGGCAGCCGATGCATTTGCCAGGGAATATATGGATTTCCTGGATAACGGCAAGACCGAGCGCGAGTGCGTGGATACGCTGGTGAACCTGATTGAAAAGGCGGGTTACCGCGAACTGAATGACCTGATCGAAAAGGGCGGGAGCGTGAAGCCCGGGGACAAGGTTTATGCGGTGAATATGAATAAATGTCTGGTGATGTACCAGATCGGAAAGCAGCCCATGAAGGCGGGCATGAACCTTCTTGGCGCGCATATCGACAGCCCCAGAATCGATGTGAAGCAGAATCCTCTGTATGAGGATGAGAATATCGCCTATCTGGACACCCATTATTACGGCGGCATCAAAAAGTACCAGTGGGTTGCCATCCCTCTGGCCCTTCACGGCGTCGTTGTGAAAAAGGACGGCACCACGGTCGAGGTCAATGTGGGCGAGGCTGAGGATGATCCCGTATTCTTCGTTTCCGACCTGCTGGTTCATCTGGCAGGAGAACAGATGGAGAAGAAGGCAGCCAAGGTGGTGGAAGGAGAGGCCCTGGACCTGGTTGTGGGAAATATGCCTCTGAAGGATGAGGAAAAGAACGCGGTTTCCGCAGGCGTCCTGAAGATCCTGAAGGAAACCTATGATATTGAGGAAGAGGATTTCCTTTCCGCAGAGCTGGAGATCGTTCCTGCGGGACGTGCCAGAGAGGCCGGTTTTGACCGCAGCATGATTCTGGCCTATGGACAGGATGACAGAGTATGCGCCTATACCTCCGCAAGAGCCCTTCTTGAGGTCGCCGGAGAGGTGACGGAGCGTACCGGCTGCTGCATTCTGGTGGACAAAGAGGAGATCGGAAGCGTGGGAGCGACCGGCATGCAGTCCCGTTTCTTTGAAAACGCGACGGCAGAGCTGATGGAGCTGATGGGAGAGTACAGCGAGCTGAACCTGAGAAAATGTCTGGCTAACTCCTGCATGCTTTCCTCTGACGTGAGCGCAGGCTTTGACCCTTCCTATGCTTCCTGCTTTGAGAAGAAGAACACCGCCTTCCTTGGAAAGGGAATGGTATTTAACAAGTTTACGGGGGCCAGAGGAAAATCCGGCTCCAACGACGCGAACGCGGAGTATATGGCTCATATCCGCGACATCTGCGACAGCTCCGACATCGTTTATCAGACCGCAGAGCTGGGCAAGGTTGATGTGGGCGGCGGCGGAACCATCGCTTATATCATGGCTCTGTACGGCATGAACGTGATCGACTGCGGCGTTGCAGTGCTCAACATGCACGCACCCTGGGAGGCAACCAGCAAGGCGGACGTTTACGAGACCATGCGCGGCTATGTCGCTTTCCTGAAGAAAGCTGGTATGTAATTTATGGACGGACTGAAAACATCCGATTATTATTATGAGCTTCCGCAGGAGCTCATCGCGCAGGACCCCCTGGAGGACCGCTCGTCCTCCAGGCTTATGGTCCTGGATAAAGAAACAGGGGCGGTTTCCCATCACGTATTCCGGGAGATCACCTCTTTTCTCAACCCCGGCGACTGTCTGGTTTTGAACAACACCAAGGTGATTCCGGCCAGACTCATGGGCGTACGGGAGGAGACCGGAGGCGCCGTGGAGGTGCTGCTGTTAAAACGTCATGCGGGCGATGTATGGGAATGCCTGGTGAAGCCGGGAAAGAAGGCGAGACCCGGCACAAGACTGGTGTTCGGAGAGGGACTTCTTCATGCGCAGGTGGAGGACGTGGTGGAAGACGGAAACCGCCTGATCCGCTTTTTCTATGACGGAATCTGGGAAGAGGTTCTGGACCGCCTGGGCGAGATGCCGCTGCCTCCTTACATCACCCACAAGCTTCAGGACAAAAACCGCTATCAGACGGTATACGCCAAATTTGAAGGTTCGGCCGCAGCGCCAACTGCCGGCCTGCATTTCACGCCGGAACTGCTAAAGGAGATTCAGGACATGGGCGTGGATCTGGCCTATGTGACCCTGCATGTGGGCCTCGGTACCTTCCGCCCGGTGAAGGTGGAAAACGTGAAGGAGCACCACATGCATTCCGAATACTATCAGGTGAGCGCGGAAGCGGCGGAGAAGATCAACCGGGCGAAGGAGAACGGCCACCGGGTGATCTGCGTGGGCACCACCAGCTGCCGCACCGTGGAGAGCGCCAGCGATGAAAACGGCCATCTGGAGGAATGCTGCGACAACACGGATATTTTTATCTATCCGGGCTACCGCTTCAAGGTACTGGACGCCCTGATCACCAATTTCCATCTGCCGGAATCCACTCTGGTGATGCTGGTTTCCGCCCTGGCAGGGCGGGAGCATGTGCTGGCTGCCTATGAGGAGGCGGTGAAGGAACGGTATCGGTTTTTCTCTTTTGGGGATGCGATGCTGATCCAGTGAGGGAAAGATTGGATTGGAATGGAAGGCCCTGGAACAGGATTTGACGACAGGAAGATTGGAGGAACAGCATGGCGCTGAAAAACAAACTGGGAATAACGGATTCTCTGGAGTTGGCCAGGGCAGAAGAGCGGATCAGCAAGACAAGAGCGCTGGAGCTGTTTGAAAAGGGGCTTCTTGATTCCTTTGAAAATGGAACCTTTCGTGGATTGGCACAGATTCATGAATATCTGTTTTCTGATATCTATGATTTCGCAGGAAAAATCAGAACGGTTAACCTGGCGAAGGGAGGCTTTCGTTTCGCTCCGGTCCTGTATCTTCACGATGCTCTGGAAAGGATCAGTCAGATGCTGCAGAGCACTTTTGATGAAATTATAGAAAAATATGTGGAGATGAATGTGGCGCACCCATTCCGCGAGGGAAACGGCAGGAGTACGCGGATCTGGCTGGATGCAATCCTGAAAAAGGAGCTTGGAAAAGTCATCGACTGGAGCCGTGTGGACAAAGAGGATTATCTGCTGGCGATGGAACGGAGCCCGGTCAGAGATACGGAAATTAAAACCCTGCTGAGCGCTGCGCTGACAGAGCGGATTCATGACCGGGAAATATACATGAAGGGTATTGACGCAAGCTATAGCTATGAAGGATACGAGATCTATAAAACTGCCGATGTGAAGAATGACCTGGAAGGATCGGGACCGTAAAGAAAAACAGCCCTCGAAGAAGTGAAAAAGGTGAGTATCATGAGCAGGGCGGTAACAATCAGGGGCATCACGATTAAAAACCGGATGCCCCTTTCGTCATGTGCCTGTCGGATACGCATCTCTGCAGGAAGCCGCGGACGCAGGCAACCATATTATTTCAGCTTCCCATACTCCTCATCGGATACCGGCTCCAGCCATTCGTTGGAGGTCTCCTCGCCGGGAACCTCCACGGCAAGATGGGCGAACCAGGAATCCGGCGCGGCGCCGTGCCAGTGCTTGACTCCGACAGGAATATTCACCACATCGCCGGGATGCAGCTCCTGCGCTTCCTTGCCCCATTCCTGGTAATAGCCTCTGCCTGCGGTCACCAGCAGGATCTGGCCGCCGCCCTTTGCGGCGTGATGAATGTGCCAGTTGTTCCGGCAGCCGGGTTCGAAGGTGACATTCCCGATTCCCACCTGTGTGGTGGAAAGCATGTTCAGATAGCTCTGTCCTGTAAAATACTGCGCGAATGCGTCGTTCTTTTCTCCCATGGGAAATACGCTTAATTCTTTCTGAACCATAATATCCTCCATTTCTGTGATGCCAAAATGGCGAAACAAAATCTTCTTTTATTATTGTAGGCCGCCTTCTCCGGGCAGGGAATCGCCGTATATTTTAGATGGTATAAACAAAAAGTTGATGCTGAAAGCTGCGCTGGCGGCGTTTCCGCACGGGCTTTCAATATTCGCTGAGAAAAGGCAGAGAAAGTGTCTGCTCCTGCACGAACTGCCAGAAAAGCGCGGCGGCAGGAGGCGTGTAGAAGCGGCTGTCACGGATCATGCACAGGCTGCGCTCCCACGATGGACTTTTGATCCGGATGCTTTTTACAGGCAGATGGGAGAGAAGTTCCATTTCGGGCACAATGGCAACGCCGAAATGGCAGGAGACCAGCCCTGCGATGACCTGATCTTCATCCACCTCGCAGGCGATTTGCGGCTTCGCTCCAATGGCGTCGAACAGGCCGTCCACCACGCTTCGAAGTCCGGAGCCTTCGGAGAAATACAGATAAGGATATTCCAGCGTCTGCTCCAGGTCCACGCTGTCCAGCGCGGCGAGGGGATGGTCCTGCGGGACGATGAGCACAAGCCTCTGTTGGGTGACGGGAAGGGAGATCAGACTGGCATTTTCCGGCCGGGGTCCGGGGGCCGAGCAGAAAACCATATCGAAATGGCCTGCTGTCAGGCCTTCCAAAAGAGCATGGCTCATTCCCGAGTGAAAAGAGAAGCGAATGTGTTTCTCCGGATACGCGGCAAGAAAACGTTCAGCCAGTTCAGGGAGAAACCTTACGCCGAGGCTTCTTAACAGGCCGAGGCGGATCAGCCCCTCCCCGCGGGCGGCAAGCCGGAGGGCGTCTGTTCCCTCGTCCAGCGTTTTCAGGGTGTTCTGGGCGGTATGCAGAAACTGCTCCCCGAAGCGGGTCAGGGTGGTGTTCCGGCCCCGCTTTTCAAAGAGGGGAACGCCGAGTTCCTTTTCCAGCTGATCGATAGCATGGCTCAGAGAAGGCTGGGTGATGCAGAGCCGCTGTGCGGCCCGCGTATAATGGCCTGTTTCAGCCAACTCCACAAAATACCTCAGATGAATCAGATTCATAGAAGGGTGATCCTTTCAACTAATACATATGGCGGCTTTCTTCAGTTGAATCCATGATAACATGATTCATAGATAGAATCTATTGTTTTATGTAAATAATTGATTTGATTCCGCTTTTCCGCGGTTCTATACTGTTTTCTGAAAGTTTCGGAGATCCTCTACTGTCCGTTTCCGGCAATCTCTCCTGCCGGGCAGGAAAAGCGGCGGGAAGACGGGCGTATCTGAAACATAAAAAAGAAAGAGAAAGGAAGGATCAGATATGACGGAAACTGCAGCCGCAGGGCTGAAAGAAAGATCGGAAGAACGTACGGACAGAAAGGGGAGGAGCGGTCCGGCGGCCCCGCCTGCCACCCTCAGAGGAGAAGCGGCGCTTCTGCTGGTGGTGGTGATGAACAGCTTCGGCGTGGTGCTGATGCTGCATTCCGGTTCCGGCATTTCCGCCATTTCCAGCGTGCCCTATGGGTTTTCAGAGGTCTTTCCCGTCCTGTCATTGGGAACCTGGACCTATCTCTTTCAGGGGCTTCTGGTTCTGAGTCTGTTTGTCATGCGCCGCAGGTTTGTTCCCCAATACCTGCTCAGCTTTGTGGTGGGATTTGTGTTCGGCGTTTTCGTGGATATTCATGAATGCTGGGTCAGCCTGCTGCCCCAGACTTTACCGCTCCGGGTGCTGTACTTTCTTGTCAGCTATCTGTGTATCTGCTTCGGAATTGCCCTGTCGAACCGGTGCAGGATGCCGATCGTTCCCACGGACCTGTTTCCCAGAGAGGCATCCGGAATACTGTGCGTCCGGTATTCCGTTTTTAAGATTGTCTTTGATGTGAGTTGTCTTGCGGTTACTGCACTGCTCACGTTCTTCTGTCTGGGATATGTTGACGGGCTGGGTGCAGGGACCATTCTCGCCGCCTTCACCATGGGAAAGGTGATCGGTCTCATGGGAGACTGGCTGGATCGGAAGGTGCGGTTTGTATCCATTTTTTCAGAGAAGGACAGGAAAGACGGCGGACGGGCCTGATTGTTTCAATGGGGGATAAATTTCAGCAGAAAAAACGGATGCTCCGAAGAGGAACATCCGTTTTTACATCAGCGTTCTTTTCCGTAGTAAAGGATACCGAGCGCGCCGGGACCTGCGTGGGTTCCGATGCTGGGGCTGACGTCATTGATGATAATGTTGTCGATTCCGGTCAGCTCCTTCACATAGGAAGCGGCCAGATTGGCATCCTCCGGGCAGTTTCCGTGCACGATGCCGACAGGGACCGTTTTGTCCGGGTTATCGCCCAGGGTGTCGCGCATCCGTTCTGCCAGGACACGGATGGACTTCTTGCGGCCGCGCACCGTTCCGTTGGAAGCCAGGGTTCCTTCCGCGGTGATGGAAAGGAAGGGCTTTAAGTTCAGCGCGGTTCCTACCGCAGCAACTGCGCCGGAAATCCTTCCGCCGCGCTTTAAGTGAAACAGATCGTCCACGGTGAACTGGACGTTGATATGTTTTCTGTATTCCTCCAGAAAAGCCGCATTTTCGGAAAGGCTGCGGCCTTCCTCCTGAAGCTGGTGCGCCTTGAGAAACAGGATGGTCTCCGCAAGGGAAACATTCAGGGAATCCACCACAACGATTTTTCTGTCGGGATATTCCTCCATCAGCTCCTGCGCCGCGACGCAGACATTGTTGTAGCTGCCGCTCAAGGCGGAGGAGAAGGCGATATGCAGGATATCGAAGCCTTCCTTCAGGATGCCCTCAAAGCGTTCCCGGATTACGGCCGGATTGTTCGCCATGGAGGAGGGCAGGGCGCCTTCCCGCATTTTCTGATAAAATTCGGCGGGCGTCATGTTTTTCTCATCCCCGTAAACCTCGTCTCCGAAGGCATAATACTGGGGAATGATCACCGTCTGATATTTTTCGGCAAGAAAAGACGGCAGATCGGAATTGGAATCGATGGTAATACGATAGTTCTCCATAACTTTTCTCTCTCTTCTTTTATAATCGGACTGGCTTTTATGGACGGCTCAAAACGCCGTTTCCCCGTAAAAACGGGGGTTCAAAACAAGCTGATTATAAGCTTTTACAGGGGAAATGTCAACGCTGCGGAAATAGGTCATGACTTTTTGCCCGGTATGGTGTAGAATAAAAAAGCAGTCGGTATTTGCCGAGGAAGACTTTCCCGGTCGGATAGTGGAAGAGAAAGGTTTGTAATCGGAAATGAGCTTCAGAGAAGATGTATTTGCAAAAATTGTTACGTATATTACGGTGGCTGTGCTGCTGGGGGCGATGCTGGTGGAAGCGTTTGTGATCTACCGGGAGCGGCGGGAACAGACAGAGCTGGAAGCGCAGGTGGCTTCCGCCCAGGAAACCATCAATGATCTGAGCGCACAGAGCCACAGCCTGACAGCACAGGTGGAAGAGCTGCAGGAGTTTCAGGATAAATGGGAAAACTTTGTCATCCTTGCGGACAACGAGTTCTGTCAGAAGATGCGGGAGGATCTGTCCGGACGGCCTGAAGTGATTCCGGAGGAGGCTGTGGAAGCTTCCCTTCTGGCGGAAGAGGCAGACGCTCTGGTCGACGGAGAGGAAACGGATGCAACGGATACAGAGGCTGACGAGGAAGAAACGGAGCTGGCCGCCGCCGATTTTTCCTTTCCGTCGGCGGACAATAAGGAGTGGCTCCTGCCTCTGAATCTGGGAAATGAGCCGAGTGTGGAATATCTGTTTTATGCCAGAGCGGAGGATACGGAGAGGGGCAGATACATCGACATTCTTTTTGAGGTTCCGGTGCAGCGGCCGGGCGGCGATCCGGAGCTGGATGAGGACGGGCAGATCATCTGGGAGTGTCTGGCTTATGATGCCGGTCTTGGATGGACGCTTTACACGCCGGAGGAAGAAACGGAAGAATAATTGCGGTTCGTAAAACATAAGGATAAAAATTTTGAGGTGAACCTGTGAAATCCATGGAAGAAATTTATGAGGAATTAAGCGGCCTGATCCGGGAGTGCAGGTGGGAGGAAATCGAATCCTTTTTGCAGACCTGTATGGATGAGGCGAAGGAAAAAGAAGAAAACGGCGTCTATGTGGCTGCCGGAAACGAGCTGCTTTCCTTTTACAGGCAGAGTGGACAGTATGAAAAGGCGTTTGCGGTGTCGGAAGACATCCTGCTTCTGATGGAGGAACTGAATCTGGAGGATACGGAGCACTTCGCCCTGGTTCTGATGAGCACGGGCGCCGCTTATGAAGGCGCTGTGCAGCCGCGCGAGGCAGAACGGTGTTATGAACGCGCTGTCCGCATTCTGGATGGAAAAAAAGGGGCAGAGAAGCTTCTGGCCGAGGCGCTGACCAGACAGGGGATTCTGGTGCTTTCCCGTGAGGAGGGAAGCCGGGCGGAGACGCTTCTGAGCCGGGCCAGGGAGCTGTTTGAAAAGACGGAAAAGGAAGGAGCATCCCCCGGGACAGAGGCGGACGCTGCGGACGCGCAGGCATCGGTTTATTATCTGACGGCGCTTTCCGGGCTTGGCGAGGCGGCATGGAAAAAGGAAGACTATAAGCAGGCGCTTTCCTGCTATGAGAAGGCCGCCGGAAAAAGCTTTACCCTTTCGGGAGCATCGGAAGGAACGAAGCTGTTCTGGAAAAATTGTGCCGCCGCCTGCGCTGCCCTGAAGGATCCGGAAAAGGAGGCCCATTACCGGGCGCTGGCGGACGGCGCTCCGGCCGATGCGGGAGGAAATGCTTCTTGAAACGTATGTTCGATCGTGCTATAATGACGAAGGCGGATCTGCTTCTGCTGGCCGCCGCCCTGTGTGCGGCGCTTTTCTTTGTCCTGTATCTTTTTTTCGCGGACAGAGAGGGGAGTACGGTGCGGGTGGTCTGCGGCGGAAGCCTTTGGGGGGAATATTCCCTTCAGGAAGACAGAGAGATTGCGCTTGAACTGGAAAACGGTACAAACCTGCTGATCATCCGGGACGGGCAGGTCTGGATGGAAGAAGCGGACTGCCCGGACAGGCTCTGTGTCCGACAGGGGGCCGTCAGCCGGGTGGGAGAAAGCATCATCTGCCTGCCTCATGAACTGGTGGTCACCGTGGAAGGAGAAGAAACGGACGGCGGCCTGGACGGCGTGGCCGGATAAAAGCCGGAGCAGGCTGTCATGCCGGCGGGACGATACACAGGGAGAATGGTATGAACAAAAAAGGTACGGCGAGGACGGCAACGCTCGGCCTGCTTCTGGCCTTCGGACTGATTCTTGGATATGTGGAAACAGTGGTTGCGTTCCCCTTCGGAGTGCCGGGAATGAAGCTCGGGCTTCCCAACCTGGCGATTCTTCTGGTGCTTTATCTGTTCGGAGCCAGGGAAGCGCTTCTGGTCAATGTGTGCAGGGTCTGCCTGTCCGCTTTTATGTTCGGCAGCCTTTCTTCGCTTCTGTACAGCCTTGCGGGGGCGCTTTTCAGCTTCCTCGTCATGGCGCTTCTGAAGAAAAATCCTGCCTTTTCCGTAACGGGTGTGAGCTGTGCCGGCGGAATCGCGCATAATGCGGCGCAGCTTTGTGTTGCCGTGCTGATTACGGAAACGGTTCAGATCCTTTATTACATTCCGCCGCTTCTGATCTGCGGCTGCCTCACCGGCTTCTGTCTGGGGCTCGTATGCCGGGCTGTTTTGTCCCATCTGCCGGGACGGACAATGAAAAACGGAGGGAAAGAGATTGAAAAATGCGCTCGATAGCGCATTTTTCAATCAGGATTTGCGCCGAAGCGTCGCAAATCCCGTTATCGCAACGCCGAACTGGAGGTTCGGCGTGCGTGCCTCAGCACAAAACGCTTCGGCATGGAGGTAATTATGTTTGCATATCTGGTCGGACGCGTCGCCGGAGTGACGGAGGACAATCTGGTGCTGGAGGTGGGACAGATCGGGTTTAATATTAAAATCCCGTCGAGCCTGCCTCCTCTTTTGCCGCCCATTGGAGAAGAAGTGAAAATCTATACCTATACCTGTGTGCGGGAGGATGCCTTTTTGCTGTACGGTTTTCTCAGCCAGGATGATCTGGACATGTTCCGCCTGCTGATCACGGTGAACGGTATCGGTCCCAAGGGCGGTCTTGCCATCCTTTCCGTGATGAGCGCGGACGATGTGCGCCTTGCGGTGCTCACCCAGGATGCCAAGGCGATTTCCAAAGCGCCCGGCGTGGGGGCAAAGACCGCACAGCGGCTGATTCTGGATCTGAAGGATAAGGTTTCCATGGAGGAAACCTTTGTATCCAGGGAAAGCGCGGCCTACGCGGCGCAGGCGGCGGGCTTGAGCGACGCGAGACGGGAAGCCGCAGAGGCTCTGGCAGCACTGGGCTATTCCGCTTCGGAGGCGGCGCAGGCAGTACGGAAGGTGGAAAATGCGGACGAGATGGATGTGGAGGAGCTTCTGAAGGCCGCCCTAAAGCATCTGTTCTGATCGGTACCGGGATAAGCACGGAGGAAATATGGCAAGAGTCATCGAAACGAACGTAACGGAAGAGGACATCAGAATAGAGAGTACGCTGCGGCCGCAGACGCTGGACGATTATATCGGGCAGAAAAAGGCGAAGGAGAATCTGAAGGTATATATTGAAGCGGCAAAACGGCGCGGAGACGCCCTGGACCATGTGCTTCTGTATGGGCCGCCCGGACTTGGAAAAACCACGCTGGCGGGCATCATCGCAAATGAGATGGGCGTTCATATGAGGGTCACCAGCGGGCCGGCCATCGAGAAGCCGGGAGAGATGGCGGCTATCCTAAACAACCTGCAGGAGGGAGATCTGCTGTTTGTGGATGAAATCCACCGCCTGAACCGTCAGGTGGAGGAGGTGCTTTATCCGGCCATGGAGGATTATGCCATTGATATCATGATCGGAAAGGGTTCCTCGGCCCGATCCATCCGGCTGGAGCTTCCCCATTTCACCCTGGTGGGTGCGACCACCCGGGCAGGGCTTCTGACCGCGCCGCTGCGGGATCGTTTCGGCGTGATCCACAGGCTGGAGTTTTATACGGTGGAGGAGCTGACGCAGATCATCATCCATTCTGCCGCCGTCCTGGGCGTGCAGATCGATGTGGGCGGGGCGGGAGAGCTGGCGAGAAGGAGCCGGGGCACGCCCAGGATTGCCAACCGCCTGTTAAAGCGGGTGCGAGATTTCGCCCAGGTGCGTTTTGACGGCGCGATCACCCTGGAGGTGGCAAAAAAGGCGCTTGATCTCCTGGATGTGGACCGGATGGGGCTGGATCATGTGGACCGGAATATGCTGGATACCATGATTTACAAGTTCAACGGAGGCCCGGTGGGGCTGGACACGCTGGCCGCTGCCATCGGAGAGGATGCCGGAACCATCGAGGACGTTTATGAACCCTATCTGCTCCAGAACGGCTTCATCAACCGCACGCCCAGGGGAAGAGTGGTGACAGAGGCGGCCTACCGTCATTTGGGACTTGAATTCCCGCAGTCTTCTGGTGTATAATAAATTCCGTATAACGGGACGCCGGGAAACGGGACGAAGGAGAGCAGCATGGCTGTTAAGACAGATACGGAAGTAATTATCGGAGGAAAGGTTCTTACGCTGAGCGGATATGAAAGCGAGGAATATCTGCAGCGGGTAGCCTCCTATATCAATAATAAGCTGACGGAATACAGTAAGCTTGACGGTTTTACGCGGCAGACGCCTGATCGTCAGAATATTCTGATGCAGCTGAATATTGCGGATGATTATTTCAAGGCGAGAAAACAGATCGGCCTTCTGGAGGAGGAGCTTCAGGGCAAGGAAAAAGAGCTCTATGATCTGAAGCATGAGCTGGTCGCGTCCCAGATCAAGCTGGAAAATACGGAAAAATCCCTGAAGAGCGTCCAGAAGGAACTGAACGAAAGCTCTAAAAAAATCGTCCGGCTGGAAACCGAGCTGGCGGATAAAAATGACAGAAACAAAAAAGCATAGCGGATTGAGGGCTGTCTTTTCAGGGACAGCCTTTTTTATTCAACAGGAAAGGAAATGCGGAATGAAGAAACCGGAACTTCTTGCACCCGCCGGAGATTACAGCTGCTTTCAGGCGGCGCTGAAGGCGGGGGCGGATGCAGTGTACATAGGGGGCCAGGAGTATGGCGCGAGAGCGTATGCCGGAAATTTCAGCCGGGATGAGGTGCTTTCCGCGCTGGATGAGGCCCATTTTTATGGAAAAAAGATTTATCTGACGGTCAACACGCTCATGAAGCAGGAGGAACTGGACCGGCTTACGGATTTCATCGCCCCGTTTTATGAGGCGGGACTGGACGCTGTGATCGTGCAGGATGTGGGAGCGCTCTGCGTGCTTGGAAAGAACTTCCCTCATCTCCCGCTGCACGCGAGCACCCAGATGACCGTCACGGATGCGGCGGGAGCGGAGGCGTTAAAGCGGCTTGGCATCGTCCGGGTGGTTCCGGCGAGGGAGCTTTCTCTGGAGGAAGCGGCACTTCTGAAAAAGGAAAGCGGGCTTGAGGTGGAGGTGTTTATCCATGGAGCCATGTGCTACTGCTATTCGGGTCAGTGCCTGTTCAGCAGTATGCTGGGCGGACGCAGCGGGAATCGGGGAAGATGCGCCCAGCCGTGCCGTCAGCCTTACCGCATTCGGTCGCAGAAAACGGGAAAGGTCTGCTATCCGCTGAGCCTGAAGGATATGTGTACCATTGATCTGATCCCCGAGCTGATGGATGCGGAAATCGATTCCTTTAAAATCGAAGGGCGGATGAAGCGGGCGGAATATGTGGCAGGTGTGACGGATGTTTACCGGCGGAGAATTGACGAGTATCTGGAAAACCCACAGAAAAAAAGAGAAGTGCCGCCGCAGGACAGGAAGCTTCTTTCCACCCTGTACGTCCGGAGCGGGCTGGGAAGCGGATATTTAGAGAAGCACAACGGACGGGACATGATCACGCTGGATCAGCCCGGCTATGCGGGCTGTGAGGAGGGGGAGCTTACGGAAATCCGCAGCCGGATTCTGGAGCGGACGATGGAACTTCCGGTTTCCCTGACGGCGGAGCTGGAGGCGGGAAAACCGTTCCGCCTGACGGCCAGGGCAGGAAAGGAAACGGTCTGCCTGGAAGGAGAGACGGTACAGCAGGCGCAGAAGCGTCCGCTCGGAGAAGAAGAGGTAAGACGGCAGCTCGCGAAAACGGGCGGAAGCGGTTTTCGGGCGGAAAAGATCACCGTCCGCATGGAGGGAGAAGTATTTCTTCCGGTGAAAGCCGTCAATGAGCTGAGAAGAAGCGCACTGGAAAAACTGCGCGCCGGAAGGATTGCCGACTGCCGCCGCCAGAGCGGAACGGATACAGAGAAAGACGCGCTGCCCGGGCAGTTGGCCTCTTCGTCCGCGCAGCCGGAACAGGCGTCCTCCCTGGCACAGCCGGAGCCGCCGGCCCGTCGGCCTGTGTCCTGTGGTCTGTCGGCTTCTGTGACCACGCTTCCCCAGTTCCTGGCCTGTCTGAATGCGGGAGTTTCCAGAATCTATGTGTCTTACGCAGCCATGAGCGGTGAAATGGAAAACGGGCTGAAGGCGGCGAAGGCGGACGGGATTTTGGCAGAAATTTTCCTGTCCCTTCCCGTCATTCTCCGGGCGGAAACCAGGGAACAGATGAAGCGGGTGAAAGCGCTTCTTGATACCGGGCTTTTTGATGGGGCGCAGACCCCTTCCCCTTCCGGCCTTATGTGGCTGAAGGAAAACGGCTGGAAGGGAAAGATCGCCTTTGACCACAGAATCTATATCTGGAACAGGCAGACCTGGGAGTACTGGAGCGCGGACATGGATACCTACTGCGCGCCTCTGGAACTGAACGGAAGGGATGTCCTTGCCCTGCCTTCCCCGGAAGAAGGAAATCGGGGAAGGAAAGAGATTCTGGTTTATGGCAGAATTCCCATGATGGTGACGGCAAACTGCATCCGGAAAACGGCGGGAGAATGTCCGAAGGATGTTCGTCCCGAAAAGGGGGCAAAAGCGGAAGCGCGGGACGGCCGAACGGGTAAGGAACTGTTGCTGATCGACCGGTATCAGGCGGAGTTTCCTGTTGTGACCGACTGCCGTTTCTGTGTAAACGTCATCTATAATTCCGTTCCACTCTCCCTTCATGGATTTCTGGGAGATCTGGCGGAGAGCGGAGCCGCTTTTCTCAGGCTGGATTTTCTGGAAGAGAGCGGAAAGGAGACGGAGAAAATCCTGCGGCTTTTTGAAAACGGGCTTTCCGGAAAACAGGCACAGCCGGAGTATGCCTTTACCACGGGACATTTCAGGAAAGGAGCACAGTAACGGGCATGGAGCAGTTCATCGTGATTTATTCCAGATATGTGATAGCGCTGCTGGCAGTTCTGTATGCTGTGTTGTCCATGGTGCGCGTTTCTCTTTCTCCCAGGAAGGGACGGCCCGTGGACACGGCGCAGACCGTCTGCATTTTTGTCTTGCAGTTTGTCGCCTTTCTGACGCTCTGTCTGGAAACGGGAGAGCTGGATGCCCTGTTTTTCTATGCTTTTTCCCAGATTGTGCTTTTTGTTTCCATGATGCTGTTTCTCATGATCTATCCGGGAATGAACCGGGCGATTCTCAATCACATGTGCTTTCTTCTGGGAACCGGCCTCCTGATTCTGGGCAGGCTGGATCTGCAGCAGGCGATCCGCCAGCTCATCATTGCTGCCGCCGGCATGATCATTTCCATGGCGATTCCATATGTGGTAAGGAACTGGGGGCAGCTGCTTAAGAAGCTGACTCTTCTGTATGCCGGTACGGGTTTTCTGGCCCTGTTTGCTGTGCTGATTCTGGGGCAGGTGACCCACGGCTCCAGAATCAGCTATACGGTGGCGGGAATTACCTTTCAGCCCTCTGAGTTCGTCAAGCTTCTGTTCGTTTTTTTCCTTGCGGCGCTTTTATGGGAAGATGCTTCTCTGAAAAATCTGACAGTTGCGGCGGTTGTGGCGGGCGCTCATGTGCTGGTGCTGGTTCTTTCCAGGGATCTGGGAAGCGCGCTCATCTTTTTTCTGGTTTTTGTACTCCTTGTTTTCTTTGCGACGGGAAAATACCGTTATCTTGCGCTGGGAGCCGCCGGAGGCTGCGCGGCGGCCTGGGTAGCGTACCGCCTGTTTTCCCATGTACAGGTTCGGGTACAGGCTTGGCGTGATCCCTGGAGCGTGATCGACAGTCAGGGCTATCAGATCACACAGTCGCTTTTTGCCCTGTCCAGGGGCGGCTGGTTCGGACTGGGAATCGGGCGGGGGACGCCGGAGGACATTCCCTACGTGGAGACGGATTTCATTTTTGCGGCGGTCACGGAGGAGCTGGGACTTCTGTTCTCCGTGAGCCTGCTTGTGGCCTGCGTCTGCTGTTTCCTGCAGTGTATGCGCATTGCTATGGGCAATGCCCATGCGCAGCAGGACCGCTTTTACCGCTTGCTGGCATCCGGGTTCGGTGTGATGTATATTTTTCAGGTGTTTTTGACCGTGGGCGGTGGAATCCGCTTTATTCCCCTTACCGGCGTGACTCTCCCTCTGGTCAGTTATGGAGGCAGCAGTGTGATGACCACGCTCTTTCTGTTCGCTGCGGTTCAGGGAGCCGGTCTGAAACGGCGCGCTCCGCTTCCCGGGGACGATGAGGAGGACTGGGATGAGGAGGACGACGAGTGGCAGGAGGACGAATATGAGGAGGAAGAAGTGAACGAATGGGAAGATGAAGACGAGACGTCTTACCGCGGGCAAAGCCATGGAGGGAAAAGACGTTCAGGGCGGAAAGGATGGTAGAAATTCGGAATGGCAGAAAGAGGACAGAAAAGAACAGGGGGAAGGCAGACCGGAAGAAGGCACGATCCGCAGAGGTACGGCACATCTGACCAAAGCCGCGGGAAAGGCGGGCTTCCGGATGAAAAAACATCGCGGATGCAGCTGATCGGCTGCGCGGTATTTTTCTGCGTCCTGTTCGTTGCCATGGCGGCTTATCTGTGTATCTATATTCCTTCTCATTCAGAGGAGCTGTTCAACAACAGCTATAACAGCAGACAGAGCGTCCTGGCGCAGCAGAATACGAGGGGAACCATCTATTCCTCAGACGGAGAAGTGCTGGCGGAAACGGTGACCGTGGATGGGGAAGAGGTGCGGCAGTACCCTTATGAAAATATGTTTTCCCATATCGTCGGTTATTCCACCCGTGGCAAAACCGGCCTGGAAAGTCTTGCCAATTATGATCTGATCAATACGTCCGCCTCTGCGTCCGAGCAGGCGCAGAATGCTGCGGCTGGTGTAAAAAATCCGGGCAACAATCTGGTCACCACGCTGGATGTGACGCTTCAGGAGGCGGCTTATAACGCTATGGGGCTTTATGAAGGAGCGATTGTGGTCATGGAGCCTTCCACGGGAAAGATTCTTGCCATGGTATCCAAGCCGGATTTTGATCCCAATGAAATCGCGCAGGAGTGGGAGAACCTGAATCAGGAGGGAAGCTCCGTTCTTTTAAACCGGGCATCGCAGGGGCTTTATCCGCCCGGCTCCACCTTTAAGATGATAACGGCTCTGGAATATATCAGGGAGCATCCGGATGACTGGGAAAATTATACCTGGCAGTGCAGCGGAAGCTATACCCATGGGGACACTACCATCCGCTGTTACCATGGAAGCAGCCACGGGAGTCTGGATTTCATGCATTCCTTTGCGGAGTCCTGCAATTCTTCCTTCGCCAACATCGGAATGAGCCTGGAGAGGAGCAGTTTTCTTTCCACCCTGGACGATCTTCTGTTCAATCAGGAGCTTCCGGTGGACATCGCCTATTCCAGAAGCAGCGTTGCCCTGACGGAAGACAGCGGCGACGCGGATATGATTCAGACCGTGATCGGTCAGGGGAAAACCCAGATGACCCCGCTTCATCTTTGCATGATCACCTCCGCAATCGCAAACGGCGGGGTGCTGATGAAGCCCTATGAGATGGACCGGATCGAAAAGCCGGACGGCACGGTGCTGAAGCAGTATGAGCCGGAAGAATACGGGCGGCTGATGACTTCGGAGGAAGCGGAGATTCTGACTGAGCTGATGACGGATGTGGTGGAAGAAGGGACGGCAACAAAGCTTTCCGGCCTTTCCTATACCGCCGCAGGCAAGACCGGTTCTGCCGAATACACCGACAGCACCAGCGATTCCCATGCATGGTTTACGGGCTTTGCTCCGGCGGAAAATCCGCAGATCGCTGTCACCGTGATCATTGAAGGGATCGGCTCCGGCGGAGACTATGCGGTTCCCATCGCAAAGCGGGTGTTTGACGCTTACTTTGGCACGGTGGGGTGAGAGGCCGGAGCCAATGCGGGGCCGCCATGCCAAGCTCAAAAGCGCATGGCTAAATAGTATGCAAAGTTTTTAAAAGAAAAATTCCTTGCCTACAGCGTGTATTTAGGATATACTTGAACTAGTTTAGCGGAAGGGACATGCTCCTTCGCATGGACCGAAGTGCACACCTTACAGGAGGAATTGCAATGATAGAAGCAACAAGCTGTGGCGGTGTGGTTATTTTCCGCGGGAAGATACTGCTTTTGTACAAGAACTTCAAGAACAGGTACGAGGGCTGGGTTCTGCCCAAG
>CAJFMW010000037.1 GCA_904392525.1 uncultured Eisenbergiella sp. | reverse complement strand
CTACTTAAATGCCCAGATAGCTCAGTTGGTAGAGCAGAGGACTGAAAATCCTCGTGTCACTGGTTCGATTCCGGTTCTGGGCATTTTTTTGTGCCTGTAGGTTTACAGGAGTAAGAACATTATATGGAGCATTAGCTCAGCCGGTAGAGCACCTGACTTTTAATCAGGTTGTCGGGGGTTCGAATCCCCCATGCTTCACTGAAAACGGTCACATCAGGCTTATAGAAAAAGAAAGCCCGATGTGATTTTTTTATGCCCAAAACAGCGGAAATGTTATATAATCTGATTACAAACAATTATTGTATGTGAAACTATTGATGATGAAAGGATTGCCATGAAAAGAATTATCACCTTTTATCTTCGTCCCTATTATGGACGAATGGCAGTTGGATTTCTGATAAAATTTCTGGGAGCAATCATGGATCTGTTCATTCCATGGATACTGGCCTATGTAATCGATTCTGTGATTCCGGTGGGAAGCCTGCGGCTGATTTTTGCCTGGGGAGGCGTAATGCTGGTCTGCTCCATACTCGCGGTTTCCTTCAATATCATTGCAAACAGGATGGCCTCCAGGGTGGCGAGCGATGCGACGCAGATCATCCGGCACGATCTGTTCGCGAAGACCATGTATCTTTCGGCAAGGCAGACGGACGCCTTTACCAAGCCGTCTTTGATTTCCAGGCTCACGACGGATACCTATAATGTGAATCAGATGATCGGAAGAGTGCAGAGGCTTGGCGTGAGGGCGCCCATTCTTCTTGTGGGCGGCGTACTGTTTACCATGTCCCTGGATCCGGTGCTTTCTTCCGTACTGCTGCTTGTGATGCCGGTGCTTGCGGTTGTCATGGTGGTAGTATCCAGAAAGGGAATGCCTCTTTACCGGAAGCTTCAGAGCAGCGTGGACAGCTTTGTCTGCCTGGTGAGGGAGGATATCGCAGGAATCCGGGTGATTAAAGCCCTGTCCAAGATGGATTACGAAAAGGAAAAGTTTGACCGGATCAACAAAATGGTGGTGACCTGTGAAAGGAATGCAGAAAAGACGATGGCAGTTCTGAATCCGTCGATGAATATGCTCCTGAATCTGGGGCTGGTGGGCGTCATCATCGTCGGGGCTTTCCGGGTGAATGCGGGAACCTCAGAGGTGGGAAAAATACTGGCATTCATGACCTATTTCACGATCATTCTGAACGCCATGATGTCCATTTCCAGGATGTTCGTTATCATTAATAAGGCGGTGGCATCTGCGGCCAGAATCGACCAGGTGCTCTCCTGCGAGGATGATCTGGCACTTCTGGGGGATAAGACGGGGCAGGAGGCGGAGAAGACGGAAACGGTAGAGGCGGATGCAGAAAAGGAGATCGTGTTTGACCATGTTACCTTTTCCTATAATAAAAAGGAGCCGAACCTGAAGGATATTTCCTTTACCGTCAGAAAAGGAGAGATGCTTGGAATTATCGGATCAACAGGCTCCGGAAAAACGACCCTGGCGTCGCTTCTGATGCGTCTTATGGATGTGGATGAAGGGCGCGTGCTGATCGGCGGACGGGACGTGAGGAGTTTTGAAAAGGAGGAGCTTCGCAGCAGGTTCGGCGTGGTGTTTCAGAACGATACCATTTTTGAGGATACGATTTATGAAAATGTGCGGATGGGAAGGCAGCTTGGTCGGGAAGAAATCGTTCAGGCATTGAGCTACGCCCAGGCAGAGGAGTTTACGCAGGAGAAGGAGCGCAGCGAAGGGGGTATGCTGGATATCCGGGGGGCAAACCTGAGCGGGGGCCAGAAACAGAGAGTGCTGATCGCGAGGGCGTTGGCCGCGCGGCCGGAGATTCTGATTCTGGATGATTCCTCCAGCGCGCTGGACTATCGGACGGATGCCATGCTGCGCAGGCAGCTGAAGGAGAATTTCAGCGGTACGACGACTATTCTGATCGCACAGCGTATCAGTTCCGTCATGCACGCGGATCATATACTCGTGCTGGAGGACGGGGAAATGATCGGGTATGGAACCCATGAGGAGTTGTTAATGGGCTGTGCCGTATACAGGGAGATCAGCCGGTCGCAGACGGGGGATATCGGAGGCTGAAGAGAGAAAGGCGCTTCCGTTTGGAGGTAAGGATGAAAACAGAAGGACAGAAAATCGGAGAACATAAGACAGCCGGGAAAAAAGGAACGCTTCTGCGGCTCGGCGGGTATCTGATGCGTTATAAATGGTATCTTGTCGGAGCGGTGGCGCTGACGGTGGGGAGCAACCTGTTTTCCCTGATCGGGCCCCTGTTGTCAGGGTATGCGGTGGATGCCATCGAGCCGGGGCCGGGAAAGGTTATTTTTGAAAAGGTTTTTTATTATGCGGTCTGGATGGCAGGATTTTATGTGGTATCCTCCATATTCTCCTATCTTCTGCAGGTGCTGATGATCACCATCAGCCGGAAGGTGGTCTACCAGATGAGGAAGGATGTCTTTGAAAAACTGCTTTCGCTTCCGGTGGGATATTTTGACGTGCATCAGGGCGGGGATATCATCAGCAGGATTTCCTATGATATCGATACGGTGAACATGTCGCTGTCCGATGATGTGGTGCAGCTTCTGACGACTGTGATCACAGTGAGCGGGGCCTTCTTCATGATGCTCGTGATCTCTCCGTCCCTTGTGCTGATTTTCGCGTTTACGATGCCTCTTTCCATGTGCATTACCAGATACCTGACAGGAAAAACCAGGCCGCTGTTTCGTGCCAGATCCGCCACGCTGGGAGAGCTGAACGGATTTGCGGAGGAAATGGTTTCGGGCCAGAGAACACTGAAAGCCTATTGTCAGGAAGAAAATACAATCCGCCGTTTTGAGGAAAAAAATGAGAAGGCCATGAAGGCATATTACAGAGCGGAATATTATGGCAGTATTGTGGGGCCGATGGTGAATTTCATCAATAACCTCTCTCTGTCCATGATCAGTGTGTTCGGAGCCATTTTGTATCTGTTCGGAAAGATGAGCATGGGAAACATTTCATCCTTTGTGCTGTATTCCAGAAAATTTTCAGGGCCGATCAATGAGGCGGCAAACATTATCAGCGACCTGCAGTCCTCCATGGCTGCGGCGGAACGGGTATTCCGGCTTCTGGATGAGCTGGAGGAGGCAGCGGATGCGCCGGACGCAGGGGAGCTTGTGGAGGCAAAGGGGGAGGTGGAGCTGAATCACGTCAGGTTCGGTTACAATCCTGCTAAAACTGTGATCCATGACTTGAGTTTCCATGTAAAACCCGGTAAAATGATAGCGATTGTAGGACCTACCGGGGCCGGTAAGACGACGCTGATCAATCTGCTCATGCGTTTCTATGACGTGGACGGCGGTTTTATCACTGTGGACGGGGAAGAAATCCGGATGATAAAGCGGGATGGTCTGCGCCGCTCCTATGCGATGGTGCTGCAGGATACCTGGCTATTTACAGGAACGATTTATGAAAATCTGGCATACGGCAGTCTGGAGGGAGATACCCAAAAGCAGGAGGAGCAGGTTCGTGCAGCGGCAAAGGCAGCAGGAATCGACGGCTTCATCAGAAGGCTGCCGGACGGATACCGGACGGTTCTTTCGGATGAGGGAACCAATATTTCCAAGGGGCAGAAGCAGCTTCTCACCATTGCGAGAGCCATGCTGCTTCCGGCCAGAATGCTGATTCTGGACGAAGCGACTTCGGATGTGGACACAAGGACCGAAATGAAGATCCAGGAGGCGATGAGGAAGCTGATGGAGGGGAAAACCTGCTTCGTCATCGCGCACAGACTTTCCACAATCCGGAATGCGGACCATATCCTGGTGGTGAACGACGGGGACGTCATCCAGCAGGGAACCCATGAGACGCTTCTGAATCAGGAAGGGCTGTACAGACAGATGTATCTGGCACAATTTGAATGATCCGATGTTCTGGCGGCACGGGCCGACAGGGGCTGATAAACTGGATAGGTTTTCCGCTCTGTTTGTGACATTCGTATATTTCTCTTTTGCACAGGAAGTGTTACAATGGGAGAAAAGGAAGTGTTACAAAGGAAGGCTGAATGAAGAAAAGTAAAAATAAGAGAGCAGCAGGAAAAAGAGGGGGGCTTTTGCGCAGGGCGATTTCTGCCGCGGCCATTGCGGCAGGAGCGCTGGCTCTGATCTATCTTGCAGGCTCTTTCTTTTTTGCGGGCCATTATTTCTGGAGAACGGAAATAGACGGAACGGATGTGA
Organism: uncultured Eisenbergiella sp.; assembly: GCA_904392525.1. Taxonomy (GTDB): domain Bacteria; phylum Bacillota; class Clostridia; order Lachnospirales; family Lachnospiraceae; genus Eisenbergiella. The sequence continues at coordinate 41,744 of CAJFMW010000037.1, read as the reverse complement.
GTTTTCGCTCCAGAGAGCGGGTGCGTGAGGAATGCCTGAATCCGGAAATTTATTATGAGCTTGTGATCACCGGAAGAGACGAGATGGAGGATGTGCTGACGCCGGCAGAGCTTGGGATGAGTTATGTATTTGATGATACGCTGGACCGTTTTAGCGCGCAGATGAGCGGATGGGCATGGCCGAAGATGTTTTTCTCCTCCTCCACCTGCGAGCTGCCCAGGGTGGTGACTTATGAGGACGATGCCCTGGAGAAGCGCTTGAGGGAATCGCCCTTTTTTGATCCGGATCATATCCGAAAGCCGCGGGATGCGAAAATCAGCGAATATGAAGCAGGATCCGGTTATTCCATCATCCCGGAGGATTCCGGAACCGTGCTCGATTTTGAGAAGGTGAAGGAGGCGGCGGGAAAAGCGCTGAAGGAGCTGGAAGAAGAGCTCGATCTGCGGGAAGGCGGCTTCTATTCCGACGCGGACGTGAAGTCGGACGATCCGCGACTGAAGCGGGCGCTTGAGACGGCAAACCGGTATGCGGGCGCTGAGATCACCTATCGCTGGAACGGAGAAGAGGAGGTGATCGACGGCAGTCTGATCAGCACGTGGATCACCATCGATGGAGACGAGGTACATCTGGACGAAGAAGCGGTCAGGGAGCATGTAAACGGGCTGGCAAAGAAGCATGATACCTTCGGAAGAGAGAGGGAGTTTACCGCTTCAGACGGGACTCTGCATCGATTGAAAGGTTCTTACGGCTGGTGGACGAACCGGGTGGGAGAAACGCAGGAGCTGCTTTCCAGCATAGAAAACGGAGAAAGGCTGGAGAAGGAGCCGCTGTATTTTTCCAGAGGCTATGCGGAAGGGCCGGCCGGAGAGGATATCGGCAATTCCTATGTGGAAATTGATCTGGGAGGCCAGCATCTTTATCTGTACATAGACGGGAAGAAAATCCTGGAAAGTGATCTGGTGTCCGGAAATGTGGCAAGAGGCTATGCGACCCCGGCGGGCGTGTACGGACTCACCTATAAGGAGAGAAACGCGACGTTGACCGGAGAGACCTATGCCACTCCGGTGAAGTACTGGATGCCCTTCAACGGAAATATCGGAATGCACGACGCATCCTGGAGGAAGGAATTCGGCGGGGAGATCTACAGGACGAACGGTTCGCACGGATGCATCAATCTTCCGGAGGAGATTGCGGAAACCATCTATGGTTATGTGGAGCAGGGATTTCCCGTCGTCTGCTATGACTGAGAAAGGAGTGTGACAGGATGCCGGAAAGAGAAAACAACCGGCTGGTGAAACGGATCGACGCGTATGGAGGAGATATCCTGAGGTCCTCCCGATTCCGCAGTACGAGAAAGAATATCCAGCACGGCACCGTATCTGTCTACGAGCATTCCATCAGCGTGGCCGGCTGCAGCCTGAAAATCATGGACGGCCTGAAAAGCCTGGGGATCCGCGTGAGAGAGCGCGAGCTGGTAAGAGGAGCCCTCCTTCACGACTATTTTCTGTATGACTGGCATACCCGGAAATCCGCGAAGGGACTTAAGGAGCTGCATGGCTTCAGCCATCCGGAAATAGCGCTTCGAAACGCGGGAAGGGATTACCGTCTGACGCCCTGTGAGCGGGAAATTATCCGGAAGCACATGTGGCCGCTCACGGTCGTTCCGCCCATGTGCCGGGAGGCGTGGATTGTGACGGCGGCGGATAAATACTGCTCCCTGCTGGAAACCCTACGTCTGAGAAAAGGAAGATGGAGAAAGGTACGAAAAAATTCATGAGCGGTGATAAAGAAAATGGGCTGCGAAAACCTGACGGCAGTCTCATAAGGCGGCTGGAGCTTTACAGGGATTCCGGATATTATCCCTTTCATATGCCGGGGCATAAGAGAAACATGCCGCCGGAGGCCGGAGAGGTCCTGCAGGCTGCGGCGGGGCTGGATATCACGGAGATCGACGGCTTCGACGACCTGCATCAGCCGGAGGGGATTCTGCATCTGGCCCAGGAGCGGGCCGCTGAGGTTTTTGGCGCAGACGAGACCTTTTTTCTGGTGAACGGCTCTACGGCCGGGATTCTGACGGCAGTATCCGCTGCGGCCAGGAAGGGCGGAAGAGTCCTTGTGGCGAGGAACTGTCATAAGTCGGTCTATCATGCCCTCTGTCTGAGGGAGCTTGAGCCGGTTTTTCTCTATCCAAAGCTTCTGGAGGGAGGCGTGGCGGATGCCATCGCGCCGGAGCAGGTGGAGGAAATGCTCGCCCGGTATCCGGATATACAGGCGGTTCTGATCACGTCTCCCACCTATGACGGAGTGGTTTCCGATGTGGAAGCCATTGGGAAAGTTGTGCATCAGGTGGGCGCCGTGCTGATTGTGGACGGCGCTCATGGCGCGCACTTCGGATTCGCGCCGGGGCAGCCGGAAAGCCCGGTAAGGCTCGGCGCCGATCTGGTGGTGCAGAGCCTGCATAAGACGCTGCCGGCCCTGACGCAGACCGCGCTTCTGCACCGGAACGGAAAAGTCATTTCTTCCGAAGCCGTCAGGCGGTTTGAGCGGATCTATCAGACGAGCAGTCCCTCCTATCTTCTGATGGGAAGCATGGATTCCTGTGTGAGGCTTCTGCAGGAGCGGGGAAGGCAGATATATACGGAATTTGAAGAAAAACTGAACCGGTTATACGCCAGATTGGCCGGGCTGCGCGTCATTCGTATCTTAAGTGAAGAGCTTCCGGAACACGGGTGTATGAAAGCGTTTGACCGGGGAAAACTTCTGATATCGACGCAAAATGAAAAAATTACCGGAAATTTACTTTACAAAGAGCTTTTGAACCGTTATCATCTTCAAATGGAGATGGTATGCGACACTTATGTGACCGCTATCCTGACGCCCTGGGATACCGGGGACGGCCTGCTGCGTCTGGCCGAAGCGCTGGAGGAGCTTGATGAAAGGCTCCTGCGGCAGAACGGGCCGCCGGAAAACGACGACGGGCTTAAGGCACCGGAAACGGCGGCGCAGACTGAGAAAGGCATTCCGCGAAGCTGGCCGCGGACAACCGCAGCCGTCTTGCTTTATGAAGCTGTGGAAGCGCCGAAATCTGCCGAACCTCTTTTAGAGGCGGCAGGAAAAATTTCAGCAACTTATGTGAACCTCTATCCGCCGGGAATCCCGCTGATCATCCCGGGAGAAGTCATCACGGAGGAGCTCATTAAGTTAATAGATAAGTATGTTCGGCTTGGACTGAACGTACAGGGTGTGGAAAGTCCGGGCGGCGGCGGAGTTTCTGCCCGGGAACTCACAATTGAAACCATAAAAGGACGGAGGAACTGAATATGAGAAAAACAAAAATGATCTGCACGATCGGACCCGCATCCCAGAGCGAAGAAAAAGTAAGGGAAATCATCCTTGCCGGAATGAATGTTGCCCGCTGTAACTTTTCTCATGGAGATCATGAGGAGCAGGGCAGAAAATTTGACACGATCCGGAAGGTGAGCAGGGAGCTGAACATGCCGGTCGCCATCCTTCTCGATACAAAGGGACCGGAGATCAGACTGAGAGACTTTGAAGGCGGAAAGACGGAGCTGGTAGCCGGACAGAAGTTCACCCTGACCACGAACGAGATCATGGGAACGAACGAGATCGCTGCCATTTCCTATAAGAATCTGGTAAATGACGTGAGCGCTGGCTCCAGAATTCTGATCGACGATGGTCTGATCGAGATGATCGTGGAAGAGGTTACGGATACGGATATCATCTGCCGTGTGGTAAACGGCGGCCCGGTTTCCAACCACAAGGGTGTCAATGTGCCGGGAACAGACCTTTCCATGCCTTACATCGGTGAATCCGACATGAGCGATATTCTGTTCGGAATCGAGAAGGGCTTTGATATTATTGCGGCAAGCTTTGTGCGTAAGAAAGAGGATGTGCTTGAGATCCGTAAGATTCTGGAAGAGCACAATTCTCATATGATGATCATTTCCAAGATCGAGAGCCTGCAGGGCGTGCGGAACATGGATGAAATTATCGAGGTTTCCGATGGTATCATGGTTGCCAGAGGAGATCTTGGTGTAGAGGTTCCCATGGAGGAGGTTCCGATCCTTCAGAAACTGATGATCAAGAAGGCAGTGGCAGCCGGAAAGCAGGTGGTCACCGCAACACAGATGCTGGAATCCATGATCCACAATCCCCGCCCGACCAGAGCGGAGGCGACGGATATTGCCAACGCTATCTATGATGGAACGACGGCGATCATGCTTTCCGGAGAAAGCGCCAACGGGGATTATCCGGTAGAGGCCGTAAAGACCATGGCCAGAATTGCCGAGAGGACGGAGCAGGATATCGATTTTGAAGGCCGTCTGAAGAAGCGCGCGGTTCCGGATGATGGAGATACCACGACGGCAATTTCCCATGCGACCTGCACGCTGGCTGCGGATCTGAAGGTGAAGGCGATCATTACAGTTACCATGTCCGGATTTACAGCCGCAATGATTTCCAGATTCAAACCCAGCTGTCCGGTCATTGGGTGCGCGGTGAAGCGTCTGGTATGGCGTCAGCTCAACCTGCAGTGGGGTGTACAGCCGCTGCTGATCCAGGAGGAGAACACCACGGAGGATCTGTTTAACGAGGCGGTTACTGCAGCGCTGAACGCAGGTTATATCCAGCACGGAGATAAGGTGATCATCACTGCGGGCGTGCCTCTCGGCATTTCCGGAATGACCAACCAGCTCAGAGTCGTAGAGGTTTAAGAAAGGGGATCGGTGCGGGCCTGCAGGCCCGCGCCGCAGAATGGCCAGGGCGCACACTTTTTATGGTTTTAAAAGCTGTCTCCGGCAGCAAAAAAGGAGGGGACTATGGCAAAATACGTGATGGCGCTGGATCAGGGGACGACCAGTTCGCGCTGTATTCTGTTCGACAGGGTGGGGCATGTGTGCTCGGCCGCGCAGAAAGAATTTACTCAGATTTATCCGAAGCCGGGCTGGGTGGAGCATGATCCGCTGGAGATCTGGTCCTCCCAGCTCAGCGTGGCTGTGGAGGCCATGGGGAAGATCGGAGCGGAGCCTTCGGATATTGCGGCGATCGGTATCACCAACCAGAGGGAAACCACAATCTGCTTTTCCAGAAAGACGGGAAGGCCGATCTACAATGCCATTTGCTGGCAGTGCCGCAGAACTGCGGAGGAGATCGACCGGCTGAAGGAGGAGGGCTTTGACCGGCTGATCAGAGAGCGCACCGGACTGATCCCGGACGCTTATTTTTCCGGAACGAAGATCAAATGGATTCTGGATCATGTAGAGGGAGCCAGACGGATGGCTGAGGAGGGGGAGCTGCTCTTCGGTACGGTGGACACCTGGCTGATCTGGAATCTGACGAAGGGAAAGGTTTTTGTCACGGATTATACCAATGCGTCCCGCACCATGCTGTTTGACATTCATAAAAAGGAATGGGACGAGGACATTCTGAAACGGCTCGGAATTCCGAAGAGCATGCTTCCCGAGGTGAAGCCTTCTAGCTGTATTTACGGCCATACGGAGGAATCCGTAATCGGCGGGACGATTCCCATTGCCGGAGCTGCGGGCGACCAGCAGGCCGCGCTGTTCGGCCAGTGCTGCTTTGAGGCGGGCGAGGCGAAGAACACCTATGGGACGGGCTGCTTCCTTCTGATGAACACGGGAGAGACGCCTGTGCGGTCTGAAAATGGGCTTCTCACCACCATAGCGGCAAGCACGGAAGGAGAACTCCAGTACGCGCTGGAGGGCAGCGTGTTCGTGGCCGGGGCGGCGATTCAGTGGCTGCGGGACGAGCTGCGCATGATCAGAAGCGCGCCGCAGTCGGAGGAGTACGCATCCGCTGTAGAGGATACGGACGGCGTCTATGTGGTTCCCGCCTTTACCGGCCTGGGAGCGCCCTACTGGAACCCCTATGCGCGGGGAATGATCGTGGGGCTGACCAGAGGGACGGCGAAGGAGCATTTCATCCGGGCAACGCTGGAATCCCTTGCTTATCAGACGCAGGATGTGCTGGAGGCCATGGAGAAGGATTCCGGAATTCATCTGAAAAATCTGCGTGTGGACGGGGGCGCCAGCGCCAATGATTTTCTCATGCAGTTTCAGGCGGATATTACGAACAAAGAGGTGCTGCGGCCCGAGTGCATCGAAACGACGGCGCTGGGAGCCGCTTATCTGGCAGGAATTGCGGTGGGATTCTGGAAGGATAAAGAGGACATCCGCAGGAACTGGTCTCTGGAAAGGACCTTTTCGCCTTCCATGCCGCAGGAGCGCCGGGAGGCAAAGCTGAAGGGCTGGAAACGCGCGGTGCGCTGTGCGGTCAGCTACGCGCAGGACGAGTGAAAGATACTGCAGGAAAAACAGGCGATGGGAAAAATATTTTATATCGCAGGGAAAAGCTCTTCCGGAAAGGATACCATCTACCGCAGACTGCTTGAGGAGGGCGTGGAGGATGTGACGCTCTTTACCGCAGTTCCCTGTACCACCAGGCCCATGCGGGATGGAGAACAGAACGGAAGGGAATACTTCTTTATGGATGAGGCGGGGCTGGAAGAGCTCCGCAGGCAGGGAAAGGTCATTGAAGAGAGAAAATACATGACCTGGTACGGGCCATGGTACTATTTTACAGCAGATGACGGACAGATCGATCTGAAGGACAAAAATTACCTGATGATCGGCACGCTGGTATCCTTTATGGCTGTGCGGGATTATTTCGGCGCGGACAGGGTGCGTCCGATTTACATCGACCTGGACGACGGAGAGCGCCTGCAGAGGGCGCTGAACCGGGAGCGGGCGCAGGAAGAGCCGAAGTATGAAGAAATGTGCCGGAGATTTCTTGCCGACGCGGAGGATTTTTCCGAGGAAAAAATTCGGGAAGCCGGCATTGAGGAACGGTTTTATAACGGCGATCTGGAGGAATGCCTGGGGCGGATCAAGGCTTATATTCTGAAAGAAATCAGTGAGAATGCCTGACGGGGGAGACACAAAGGGAAAGGCGGGGAATATGGCAGGTTTCAACGATATTTACGGACAGGATGCGATTAAGGAATACATGGGAAACGTGCTTGAGACGAGGCAGGTTTCCCATGCCTATATCATAGCGGGCGAGAAGGACAGCGGCAAGGAATTTATTGCCCGGATCTTTGCGCGCGCGCTGCAGTGTGAAAAGGGCGGAGTGGAGCCCTGCGGGGAATGCCATTCCTGCAGACAGGCGCTGTCGGGAAACCATCCCGACATCATCCGCGTAGTTCATGAGAAGCCGGGCAGCATCGGCGTGGAGGATATCCGGGGCCAGGTGAACAATGATATTGTTATCAAGCCCTATTATGGCCCGTATAAGATTTATATCATCAATGAGGGAGAAAAAATGACGGTGCAGGCGCAGAACGCGCTTTTGAAGACGCTGGAGGAGCCGCCGGCCTACGGGATCATCCTGATCCTGACCGCGAACGCGGGGGCGCTGCTTCCCACCATTCAAAGCCGCTGCGTAAAGCTGGAGATGAAGCCGGTAAGGGATGATATTGTGAGACGGTACCTGATGGAAGAGCTGAAGGTGCCGGACTATAAGGCGAATGTGTGCGTTGCCTTTGCCAGAGGAAACATCGGCAGGGCGAAGCTTCTTGCTTCCAGTGAGGATTTTGACCGGGTGAAGGAAGAGGCGGTGACGCTTTTAAAATATATTCATGAGCTTGAGACCGCGGAAATTGTGGCGGCTATTAAGAAAATCAATGAATTCAAGCTGGATGTTACGGATTATCTGGACCTGATTTCCATCTGGTACCGGGACGTTCTGCTTTTTAAGGCGACGAATGACGCCAATCACTTGATTTTCAGGGAAGAAATCAAGTATATTAGAAGGGAAGCCGACAGGACGAGCTATGAAGGCCTGGAGAAGATCCTGGACGCGGTGGAAAAGGCGAAGCAGCGCCTTTTGGCAAATGTAAATTTTGACCTGACCATGCAGCTGATGTGCATGACGATTCAGGAGAACTAGGCTTCCTGGAAGCTTTTGGAGGTATATAGATGAAAAGAATCATTGGAGTGAGATTTCGGACGGCGGGGAAGATTTACTATTTTGACCCGGTCGGATTTGAGATAAAGAGAGGCGATCATGTGATCGTGGAGACCGCGCGGGGAGTGGAATACGGCACCGTTGTGGGCGGGATCCGCGAGGTGGACGACTCAAAGGTGGTACAGCCCTTAAAGCCGGTGCTCCGAATCGCCAATGAGAGGGACGACGAGCAGGAAGCGGCGAACAAGGTGAAAGAAAAGAAAGCGTTCGCCATCTGTCAGGAGAAAATTAAGAAGCATAAGCTGGAAATGAAGCTGATCGACGCGGAATATACCTTTGACAACAACAAGGTGCTGTTTTATTTTACGGCGGACGGCAGGATCGATTTCCGGGAGCTGGTCAAGGATCTGGCCGGCGTGTTCAAGACCAGGATCGAGCTGAGGCAGATCGGCGTGCGGGATGAGACCAAGATTCTGGGGGGCATCGGCATCTGCGGCCGACAGCTGTGCTGTCACACGCACCTGTCGGAGTTCGTTCCGGTATCCATCAAAATGGCGAAGGAACAGAATCTTTCTCTGAATCCCACCAAGATTTCCGGTGTCTGCGGCCGCCTGATGTGCTGTCTGAAGCATGAGGAGGAGACCTATGAGGATTTAAACCGGAGACTTCCCAACACGGGAGATTACGTGACTACGGACGACGGTCTGAAGGGCGAGGTATCCGGCGTTAACGTGCTGCGTCAGCTGGTGAAGGTTATCGTGAACGTGGGAGATGAAAAGGAGATCCGGGAATACCGTGCGGATCAGCTTCGTTTCCGCAGGAGACACGGGAAGAATAAAAAGAACGATGAAAATAAAAAGAATGAGGTGAGCGCCAAAGAGATGAAGGAGCTCGAAAAGCTGGAGAAACAGGATGAAAAATCCAGACTGGAATAAGAAAAACGGGGGAGAGCATCCGGACGGCGGAATTTTGAAGCCGGGCGAGCGGATTGACGAGCTTCAGAGGAACAATTACCGTATCATCCAGGATCCGGGGCGCTTCTGCTTCGGTATGGACGCCGTGCTCCTTTCCGGCTTTGCGCGCGTAAAAGAGGGGGAGCGGGTGCTGGACCTGGGAACGGGAACCGGCATCATCCCCATCCTGCTTGAGGCGAAAACCCGGGCTTCCCATCTGACCGGCCTGGAGATTCAGCCGGACAGCGCTGATATGGCGAAAAGGAGCGTGGCGTTAAACGGCCTGTCGGATAAAATCGACATCGTGCAGGGGGACATCAGAGAGGCGGCGGGGATTTTTCCGGCTGCTTCTTTTGACGTTGTAACCTGCAACCCGCCCTATATTACAGATGGCCATGGACTGACCAATCCGGAAGCGCCGATGGCCATCGCCAGACATGAGGTGAAATGTACGTTTGCGGATGTTGCCGCCGCTGCGGCAAAGCTGCTCGTTCCGGGAGGGGGCTTTTTTCTGGTGCATCGTCCCTTTCGGCTGGCGGAAATCATCGTGACGCTTTCTGCAATGAAGCTGGAGCCGAAGCGGATGCGGCTGGTATATCCCTTTGCGGACCGGGAGCCGAATATGGTGCTTCTGGAGGCGAGAAGGGGAGGAAAAAGCCGCCTGACCGTAGAAAAGCCCCTGGTGGTATACCGGGCGCCGGGCGTTTATACTGACGAAATTACAGATATTTATGGATATTAAGCAAACGCTATTGAAAATTGCGTAAGCATCAGGTATTATCATAAATTAGAAAGAACTTAAGATGAAAAAAAGAGCTTATCTGGCGGCTGCAGCTATCTGCGCCGCGGGAATTGGAATTGCGGGCGCTTATCTGACCGCCTGCGGAAATGATGCCAGACAGACCTCCGGCAGCGTGCTGGACGGCACGGAGGTATCAGAAAACGGAATTTCAGAAAGTGGTGTTTCCGAAAACAGTATTTCAGGAAATATGATTTCAGGAAACGGAATTTCAGAAAATGCTGGTTCCCCCAATGCTGTCTCTGAGAATGACACCTCAGAGGAAGGACTTCTTCCCGAGGAAGAACGCGTAAAGGTAAAGGGGATCTATGTCACCGGAGCCATGGCGGGAACCTCCGGGATGGATGATCTGATCGCTCTGGTGGACCGGACGGAACTGAATACCATGGTCATCGACGTGAAGAATGATGATGGCCGGGTGGTCTATGAGATGGATACCCCTATGGTTTCCGGAATCGGCTCCTCCAAAAAGCTGGTTTCCGACATGCCGGGTCTGATTCAGAAGTGTAAGGAGCATGATATTTATCTGATCGCCCGCATTGTGGCGTTTAAGGATCCTTTTCTGGCGGAGAACCGGACGGATCTTGCGCTTCATGACGAGTCGGGCAATCTGTTCCGGGACAGTTCGGGACTGGCCTGGGTAAATCCCTACAAGGAAGAGGTCTGGGAGTATCTGCTTGAAATCGCTGAAGAGGCGGTTGCAATCGGTTTTGACGAGATTCAGTTTGATTATATCCGTTTCGCTACGGACAGCGGAATGAAGAATGTGGATTTCGGTCCGGAGGCGGAAGAAAAGAGCAGGGAAGCTGTCATCACGGAATTTGTGGAATATGCTTCCGAACGTCTGCACAGTCAGGGAATTCCCGTCTCGGCGGATGTGTATGGAATTGTCATCGACAGCGAGCTGGATGCTTCGCTGGTGGTGCTTCGCTGGTGGGACAGAATTATTATGAAATGTCGAAATATCTTGACTATATAAGCCCCATGGTCTATCCTTCTCATTATGGTCCGGGCAATCTGGGACTTGCCATTCCGGACGCGCAGCCCTATGAGACGATTTACCGGAGCATGAGCGCTTCGAGAAGGGTGCTTGCGGGACTGGAAGCGCCGGAGGAAGAGGCGGAAGCTGTATCAGGAAATGATATTGCGCAGGAAACGGAAGCCGTATCCGGCAACGATGTTTCTCAGGAGGCAGCGGCTGAAACCGGCGGCGCTGTGTCACAGGAGGCGGCTGCCGTATCCGGAAATGGAGCGGTATCCGCAGCTGAGGAGACAGAGCTTCCGGATCCGAAGGAGATGGAGCCTGCGGAAGAGATCCGCGCACAGGTGAGACCCTGGCTGCAGGATTTCACGGCGACCTGGGTGGACGGGCATATCACTTATGGCCCGGAGGAAATCCGTGCGCAGATCCAGGCGGTCTATGACGCGGGTTATGAGGAGTGGATTCTCTGGAACGCGGCCAACCGGTATACGGAGGGCGGCCTGCTTCCCGAAGAAGAAAACTGACCATGACTGGAGACCGGAGCGCTTCCGGGAAATCCGTCGTGTGGGCTTCGGCGCGCGTGCCTTTTGTGCAGTGACAGGGAGGAAAAATGGCGGGAACGCTTTATTTGTGTGCCACGCCGATCGGAAATCTGCGGGACATGACGCCGAGAGTGGCGAAAACTCTGCAGAGTGTGGATCTGATCGCGGCGGAGGATACCAGAAACAGCATCAGGCTTTTGAATCATTTTGATATACATACGCCCATGACCAGCTATCATGAATATAACAGGGTGGAAAAGGGGCATGAGCTCATCCGCCTCCTTCAGGAGGGAAAGAACGTCGCCCTGATCACGGATGCGGGAACGCCCGCGATCTCCGATCCCGGAGAGGTGCTGGTCAAAATGTGTCAGGAGGCAGGAATCACAGTGACTTCGCTGCCGGGACCGGCGGCCTGTATCACAGCACTGACCCTGTCGGGACTCTCCACCCGGAGATTCTGCTTTGAAGGCTTTCTTCCCTTTGACAATAAAAAGGAACTTCGGGCCGTTCTGGAAGAGCTGAAGGAGGAGACGCGCACGATCATCCTTTACGAAGCGCCCCATCATCTGATCCGGACACTGAAAAGTCTGGAGGAGGCGCTGGGAGACAGGCGGGTCACTCTCTGCCGGGAGCTGACGAAGAAATTTGAGACCGTATTTCCCACCACACTGCGGGAGGCGCTTGCCTTTTATGAAACCCGGGAGCCGCGGGGAGAATATGTGCTTGTGATAGAAGGCAGAAGCCGTCAGGAAAAGGAACAGGAACAGCAGGCGGCTTTTGCCGAAATGAGCATTTGACCGGAAGGAGGCCATGAAGCGGGTGGCGAAGGACAGAGGAATCAGCCGCAGAGAGGTCTACCAGTATTTTTTGGAAAGAAGAGGTTGACAAATCAAAGCATAGAGAATATACTTTGAATGTCAAACTTTCTTATAAAAACAATAAAGGAGAAATAGAAATGTTGGAGAAAGTTATTGAAATCATCAAGGAACAGCTGAATCTGGAAGGCGTAGAGGTTACCGAGGATTCTTCCTTTAAGGACGATCTGGGAGCAGACTCTCTGGATCTTTTTGAGCTGGTTATGGCTGTGGAAGAAGAGTACGGTGTTGAGATCCCGGCGGAAGAGCTTGAGAAGCTGACCACGGTTGGCTCCGTTGTGGACTATCTGAAGGAACAGGGCATCGAGGCGTAATGAAAACGGCATTAACGGAATTGATTGGAATCAAATATCCGGTGATCCAGGGCGGAATGGCCTGGGTTGCAGAATATCATCTCGCGGCCGCTGTGTCTGAAGCGGGCGGCCTCGGGATTATCGGGGCTGCCAGCGCTCCGCCGGAAGTGGTGAGAGAGCAGGTGCGCAAAGCGCGTGAGCTGACTGACAAGCCGATCGGCGTGAACGTGATGCTGCTGAATCCCAATGCGGAAGAGGTCGCAAAAATCGTTGTGGAGGAAGGCGTTCAGGTCGTTACCACAGGTGCAGGAAGCCCCGCAAAATTCATGGATATGTGGAAGAAGGCGGGCGTGAAGGTCATTCCCGTTGTCGCAAGCGTTGCGATGGCGAAAATGATGGAGCGCGCAGGCGCGGACGCAGTGGTTGCTGAAGGCATGGAAAGCGGCGGACATATCGGATCCGCGACGACCATGACTCTGGTTCCCCAGGTTGTGGACGCGGTGAGCATTCCGGTTGTCGCAGCCGGAGGCATTGCGGATGGAAGAGGCTTTGCCGCTTCCTTCATGCTTGGCGCGCAGGGCGTTCAGATGGGAACCCGTTTCGTGGTGGCGAAGGAATCCGTCGTCCACGAAAACTATAAGCAGAAGGTGATCAAAGCCCGCGATATCGATTCCGAAGTGACGGGTATGAGCACGGGACATCCGGTTCGTCAGATCCGCAACAAGATGACCAGGGAATATCTGAAGCTGGAGAAGGAGGGAGCTCCTTTTGAGGAGCTGGAATATCTGACTCTGGGTTCCCTGAGGAAGGCGGTTATGGACGGCGACGTGGTGAACGGAACTGTGATGGCCGGACAGTGCGCGGGACTGGTGACGAAGGAGCAGACCTGTAAGGAGATCATCGAAGAGGTGGTCCGGGACGGCTGTACCCTTCTGAAAACGGATTTCGCCGGATAAATATAAAAATACCGCTTTTGCGGAGTCCTTTCATTTCGGGTGTGTCTGCCCGCAGGGATATCAACTGCAGGGAAACGGAGAGCCTTGAAAGGACGCCGGATCTGCGGCATTTTTTTCAGACATATAATTTGAAATTCAAAATATATAGGATGCCGCCCTGCGGCGGCAGGTCAGGAGGCGGCACGAATCATGGATTCGTGCCAAAGAACGGCTGACGCCGTTCTTTTCGGAATTTAATGCCGCCCTGCGGCGGCAGGTCAGGAGGTAATGATGGGAAAGACAGCTTTTATTTTCCCGGGACAGGGTTCTCAGTATGTGGGAATGGGAAAGGACTTTTATGACTCCTTTTCTATCTGCCGCGAGGTGTTTGAAACTGCGGAAAAGAGCACGGGACTGAATCTGAAGGAGCTGTGCTTCGAAGAGAATGACCGGCTGAACATCACGGAGTACACCCAGATCGCAATGCTCACCGTGGAGGTGGCGCTGATGAAGGCGATCGAAGAAAAGGGCATAAAGGCGGACGTGGCGGCAGGCCTGAGCCTGGGTGAATATGCGGCGCTTGCCGCAGCTGGCGTGATGAAGGAGGAGGATCTCTTCTCCTGTGTGCGCAAAAGAGGCATCTATATGCAGGAAGCGGTTCCTGTGGGCGGAGCGATGACGGCGGTGCTCGGACTTCCCAATGAGACGGTGGAGAAGCTCTGTGAGGAAACGCCGGGAGAGGTTTCCGTGGCCAATTATAACTGCCCGGGACAGCTTGTGATCACGGGAGAAAAGGAAGCGGTGGACCGCGCTGCGGAAAAGATGAAGGAAGCAGGAGCAAAGCGCTGTATTCCTCTGAAGGTCAGCGGACCGTTCCATTCGCCCCTTCTGAAAGGAGCGGGAGAGCGGCTGGCGGAAGCGCTGGAAGCAATTGACATACAGAGCATTCAGCTTCCCTACCTGTCCAATGTGACCGCGGATTATGTGGAGGATCCTTCTGTTGTCAAGGAGCTTCTGGTGAAGCAGGTTTCCTCTCCTGTCCGCTGGCAGCAGTGCGTGGAGCGCATGATTGCGGACGGCGTGGATACCTTCATTGAAATCGGCCCCGGAAAGTCGCTCAGCGGCTTCATGCGCAGGATCGATAAGAATGTGACCGTTAAGAATGTGGAACATGTAGAGGACCTGGAGAAGCTGTAAAGCACCATGGAATCGTTGGTTTGTTGCCGCTGCGGGCGGCAATGAGGAGGTAGTGTGAAAAATAAGCCTGATGGCTTATTTTTTACAGCAAAGCGAAGCTTTGCAGCAATTATGTGCCGGAGCGTCACAAATTGCTTTGATGGCAGAAGAGAAATCGCATTCGCGATTTCTCTTCGCCCCGTCGCGGCAAAGCAGAGCTTTGCTACGCTCCGGAATGGAGATTAAAATGTTGGAAGGAAAAGTGGCCCTGGTGACCGGGGCGGGCAGGGGAATTGGAAAGCAGATCGCGCTGACGCTGGCTGAAAAAGGGGCGGATGTGGCGATTAACTATCATGGCAGCAAAGAACGGGCGCAGGAAACGGCGGAGCAGATCCGTGCGATGGGACGCCGGGCGGAGATTTATCAGTGCTCTGTTGCGGATTACGACGCCTGCGGAGAAATGATGAAGCAGGTGCTTGCGGATTTCGGACGGGTGGATATCCTGGTGAACAATGCGGGAATTACCAGAGATAATCTGGTGGCAGGGATGAAGGAAAACGACTTTGACGAGGTGATCGACACCAATCTGAAGGGAACCTTCAACACCATCCGGCATCTGTACAGGAATTTCCTGAAGCTCCGTGGAGGAAGAATCATCAATCTGTCCTCCGTTTCCGGTATTCTCGGAAATGCGGGGCAGGCAAACTATGCGGCGAGTAAGGCGGGCGTGATCGGACTGACCAAGAGCGTGGCGAGGGAGCTTGCGGCGCGGAATGTGACGGTTAACGCCGTTGCGCCGGGATATATTTCCACGGACATGACTGCGGCAATGCCGGAGGAAGCGAAAAAAGAGGTGGTTTCCCGCATTCCGCTGAAGCGGGAAGGAAATCCGGAGGATGTGGCTGAGCTGGTGGCTTTCCTGGCCGGAGACGGAGCGTCCTATATCACCGGGCAGGTGATTTCCGTGGACGGCGGCATGGCGATCTGAGTAAAGAGAGTTGTGAAGCGCACAGAAGCGCACAAAAGAAGGAATGCGTTTCGGCGAATATGCGGTGCAGACGGCAAGTTTGGAGGAAGAAATGAGCAGAAGAGTTGTTGTGACAGGGATGGGAGCGATTACGCCTCTTGGACTGAGTGTGGAAGAGTTCTGGAATGGCGTGAAGGAAGGAAAAATCGGTTTCGGACCGATTACAAAATTTGACGCGGAAGGATATAAGGCAAGTCTTGCCGCTGAGGTAAAGGGATTTGATGCCAAAAATTATATGGATTTCAAAGCGGCCAAAAGGATGGAAGCATTCTGCCAGTATGCGGTGGCTGCCACAAAAGAGGCGCTGGAGGACTCCGGACTGGATATGGAAAAGGAAGATCCCTGGCGCGTGGGCGTTGCGGTAGGTTCCGGAATCGGTTCCCTGCAGGCGATGGAGAGAGAGCACAGCAAGCTCCTGGAGAAGGGGCCGAACCGCATTAACCCGCTTATGGTGCCTCTGATGATCAGCAACATGGCGTCCGGAAACGTATCCATTCAGTTCGGGCTGAAGGGAAAGAGCATCAATGTGGTGACCGCATGCACCACCGGAACCAACTGTATCGGGGAAGCCATGCGCACTATCCAGTACGGGGATGCGGATGTGATGGTGGCCGGAGGCGCCGAGAGCAGCATTACGCCCATCGGTGTGGCGGGCTTCTGCGCTCTGACCGCATTAAGCAGCAGCAATGATCCGGAGCGCTGTTCTATTCCCTTTGATAAGGAAAGAGGCGGCTTTGTTATGGGGGAAGGCGCCGGTGTGGTGATCTTGGAGGAACTGGAGCATGCGAAGGCGCGCGGCGCGAAGATCTATGCGGAGCTGGTTGGCTATGGCTGCTCTTCGGACGCATACCACATTACCTCTCCCGCGGAAGACGGAGCAGGAGCGGCAAAGGCGATGGAGAATGCCATGAAGGATGCGGGCGTTTCTCCGGAGGAAGTGACCTATATCAATGCGCATGGAACCGGAACCAAACTGAACGATCTGTTTGAAACCAGAGCCATCAAGCTGGCCTTCGGGGATCATGCGAAAAATGTGCATATTAATTCCACCAAATCCATGATCGGCCATCTGCTGGGAGCGGCGGGAGCTGTGGAATTCATCACCTGTGTCAAGGAATTGCAGGAAAATTATCTTCATGCTACAGTAGGATACAGAATACCGGATGAGGAGTGCGATCTGGACTACTGTAAGGAGCCGGTACAGGAGGAGGTCCCCTATGCGCTGACCAACTCCCTCGGCTTTGGCGGCCATAACGCAAGCCTTCTGGTAAAAAAATACACGGAATAGGAGCGTAAAGCCCGGCAGGCGCCGCGCCTGCCGGCAAATCGAAGCTTTTGCTCCGGAATGGAGGATTTTTATGGCACTGAATACGAGACAGATTATGGAAATCATTCCGCACAGACAGCCCATGCTCCTGATCGATACCATTGAGGAGCTGGAGCCGGGCGTGCGCGCTGTGGGGAAAAAATGCGTGACCATGAACGAGCCCTTTTTTGCCGGACATTTTCCCCAGGAGCCGGTGATGCCTGGCGTGCTGATTCTGGAGGCGCTGGCACAGACAGGAGCGGTGGCGATCTTAAGCCTTCCGGAAAATAAGGGAAAACTTGTTCTGTTCGGTGGCATTGATCAGGCTCGCTTTAAGGGAAAGGTGGTTCCCGGCGATGTGCTCATGCTGGAAACCGAGATTATCAAGCGTAAGGGTCCCATCGGTGTGGGAAGCGCAAAAGCGACCGTAAATGGAAAGCTGGTTGCAAAAGCAGAACTCACCTTTGCGGTGACGGATCCGGAATGAGGATGAATATGGAACCTAAACCACTTCAGATCGGACGGCTGGAAGCCCGTATTCCTGTAATTCAGGGCGGAATGGGCGTTGGAGTGAGCCTTTCCGGCCTTGCGGGAGCCGTGGCGGCAGAAGGCGGGATCGGCGTGATCTCAACAGCACAGATCGGCTATCGGGAGCCGGGCTATGACAGGAATCCGCATGAGACGAATCTGCGGCAGATCCCTGTGGAAATTCACAGAGCAAGGCAGCTTGCACCCGGCGGAATCATCGGCGTGAACATCATGGTTGCCACCAGGGGCTATGAAGAATATGTACGCCAGGCCGTCCTGGCAGGTGTGGATCTGATTATTTCCGGAGCGGGCCTTCCCGTTACGCTTCCTCAGGCGGTGCGGGAAGCGGAGGAGGAAATCGGAGCGCAGGGCCGCACGCTTCTGGCTCCGATCTGCTCCAGTCTGAAATCCGCAGAGGTCATTTTTCACTACTGGGAGAAAAAATACCACCGCCTGCCGGATCTGGTCGTGATTGAGGGACCTCTGGCCGGAGGACATCTGGGTTTTGACCGGAGTCAGCTGGAAGATATCGCGGCTCTGCACTATGAGGAAGAGGTAAAACGAATTCTGGCCGCAGTGGGAAGGCGGGCGGAGGAAGCCGGCAAGACAATTCCGGTGGTCATGGCGGGCGGAATCTATGACAGGCGGGACGCGCAGCCCTGGCTGGAGCTTGGCGCGGACGGCGTGCAGATGGCAACCCGTTTTGTGACGACCTGGGAATGTGACGCGGCGCAGGCCTACAAGGACGCTTACCTGAAGGCGGAAAAGGAAGATATCGTTCTGGTAAAAAGTCCGGTGGGAATGCCGGGACGTGCGATCCGGAACGCTTTTCTTGAAAGGGCGGAGAAGGGGAAAATTCCTCATGGTCCCTGTCATGGCTGTATTAAAACCTGTAACCCGGCGGACACGCCTTACTGCATTACGGAAGCCCTTGTGAATGCGGTGAAGGGCGATGTGGATAACGGTCTGATTTTCTGTGGCAGCAACGCCTGGCGCGCCCGGAAAATGGAGCATGTGAAGGACATTATGGCAGAGTTTGCCTGAAGCAGATAGAATAAAATGCTGCCCTGTGGGCAGCAAGAGGAGTGGAAATGACAAGCAGAATTACGGGAACGGGAAGCTGTCTGGCTGGAACCTGTGTGACGAACGACTGGCTTTCCGGGATTATGGATACATCCGACGAGTGGATCAGGACCAGAACCGGGATCCGGGAAAGGCATCTTGTGAAGGAAGAGACAACGACAGATATGGCGTATGAAGCCGCAGTGCGCGCCCTTAAGCAGGCGTCTGTCGCGGCGGAGGATCTGGAGCTGATCGTGGTGGGGACCGTGACAGCGGACCATGTCACTCCTTCAGCGGCCTGCGAACTGCAGGCAAGGCTTGGAGCGGATCGGGCGATGGCCTTTGATATCAACGCCGCCTGTTCCGGATTTCTGTTTGCCATTCAGACGGCGGACGCCTTTCTGCAGGCGGGGAGATTCAAAAACGCGCTTGTGATCGGCGCGGAAAGCCTGTCCAGAATCATGGACTGGAGCGACAGAAGCACCTGTGTGCTGTTTGGCGACGGCGCAGGAGCCGCTGTCCTGCAACCGGCGGAAACTGGTATCCTTGGATATGATCAGGGCTGCGACGGAAAAAAGGGCAGCGCTCTGCTGTGCGTGAACCGGAAAAATCATAATCCGCTGACCGAAGAGGAGCAGATCGTGGATTATGTGCACATGGACGGCCAGGAAGTCTATCGTTTTGCGGTAACGACGGTTCCGGCATCCATTCAGAAGGCTCTGGAAGATGCGGATGTGAAGGTGGAGGATGTGAAGTATTTTGTGCTGCATCAGGCGAATCTCCGAATCATCCAGTCGGTTGCAAAAAGACTTCATGTTTCGGAAGAGAAGTTCCCCATTGGTCTGGACCACTGTGGCAACATGTCTGCGGCCAGCGTTCCGGTTCTGCTGGATGAAATTAACCGGAAAGGCATGCTGCAAAAAGGGGATAAAATTGTGCTGTCCGGCTTCGGCGGAGGACTGTCCTGGGGTTCCATCGTGATGGAATGGTAAAAAGGAATATGCGGATCGCTTTCAGGCCTGTGTGAAAAACGCCTTAACAGTCATTTAATATGGCTGTGGGGCGTATTTTTGTGAAGTTTTTGTGAAAATTAACGCTTGCCTTTGCAGAAACTATGCTAATATAAGTATTAAATGTTGTATAATTATGCATCAACGCCCAGGGCGTGAGGAGGAGATTATGAAAAAGATATTTGCAGCAGCGCTTGCCGTATGCATGACCATCTCTTTGGCCGCATGCGGAAGCAGCACACAGACAGCGGGAACAGATACGGCTTCCACGGGAAGCGCGGTTACGGGCATCGATGATCTTCCGGGAAAGACCATCGGCGTTCAGCTGGGAACGACGGGTGATATTTATGCATCCGATTATGAGGAGGAAGGCTCCACGATCGAGCGTTTCAACAAGGGAAACGATGCCATTCAGGCGCTGCTTCAGGGAAAGATAGACTGCGTGATCATTGATGAGCAGCCTGCCGAGGCCTTTGTGGCGAATACGGAAGGGCTCAAGATTCTGGATGAGCCCTTTGCGGAAGAGGAATATGCCATCTGCGTGGCAAAGGGAAACGACGAGCTGGTGACGGCGATCAACGGTGCGCTCGCGCAGTTGAAGGAGGACGGGACACTGGACAGCATTGTGAGCAATTACATCGGCGACGACACGAAGGGACAGTCCCCTTATGAATCTCCCGCGGATGTGGACCGTTCCAATGGAACGCTCGTTATGGCGACCAACGCATATTTTGAGCCCTATGAGTATTATGATGGCGACAAGATCGTCGGAATCGATGCGGATATGGCCCAGGCGGTATGCGATGTGCTGGGTTACGAGCTTGTGATCGAGGATATGGAGTTTGATGCCATCATCAACGCCATCCAGTCCGGAAAGGCTGATATCGGCGTGGCGGGAATCACGGTGACGGAGGACCGTCAGCAGAGCGTGGATTTCACGGATTCCTATGCGACCTCCAAGCAGGTTATCATTGTAAAAGAGTAAGAATCGGACAGATGAAAGGCTCCGAAGCAAAGCTTTGGAGCCTTTTTGATACAACAGGAAATTTCATTTTTTATCCTTTCCGGAAAGTGAGGATGGAATGCAGAATTTTAAGGATCAGTTTTATCTCAATTTTATCAAGGATGACAGATGGCAGTATCTGACAGATGGTTTGAAGACGACGCTGCTCATCACCTTTTTTGCGGTTATCCTCGGACTTGTGCTGGGATTTCTGGCGGCCATCGTCCGTTCCAGCGCGGTGCGGGGAGGAATCAGGAAGCCGCCGCACATGAAGGAAAAGGGAATCTGGCTCTGGAAGATGGCAGGCTATTATCTGTTTAAGCTGGTGGATCTGATCTGCCAGGTGTATCTGACGGTGATCCGTGGAACGCCTACCATGATCCAGCTGCTGATCATGTACTATGTCATCTTTGGAAGCGTTAATATTGACAAGCGGATCGTGGCGATCCTGGCTTTCGGCATCAATTCCGGAGCCTATGTGGCGGAGATCGTCCGTTCCGGTATCATGGCCATCGATATCGGTCAGTTTGAAGCCGGAAGAAGTCTGGGACTGGGTTATCCTGCCACCATGTGGCATATCATTCTTCCTCAGGCGTTTAAAAATGTGCTTCCTGCTTTGGGAAATGAGATCATTGTTCTGCTGAAGGAAACCTCCATCAGCGGTTACATAGCGCTGACGGATCTGACACATGGAGGAAACGTCATCCGAAGCCAGACCTATTCTGCTTTCATGCCGTTGATCGCGGTGGCGCTGATTTATCTGGCGATCGTATCCCTACTTGCAGCGGGAGTGTCCAGACTGGAAAGGAGGCTGCGTACCAGTGAGCGCTGACGGACAGATTTTGTTTGAAATAAAGAATCTCTGCAAATCCTTCGGGGACACAGAGGTGTTAAAAAATATCAGCACGACAATTTCACAGGGGGAAGTTGTGGTAATCGTAGGCCCTTCCGGTTCGGGAAAATCCACCTTCCTGCGCTCCCTGAATCTGCTGGAGGAGCCGACCGCCGGGCAGATCCTTTTTGAGGGACAGGATATCACGGATCCCAGGACGAATATCAACAAATACCGTCAGCATATCGGAATGGTGTTTCAGCATTTTAACCTGTTCCCCAACAAGACAATCCTGCAGAATCTGACGCTGGCGCCGATCAAGCTTTTGAAGAAAAACAGGCAGGAAGCAGAAAAGGAAGCCATGGAGCTTCTGCAGCTGGTCGGGCTTGCGGAGAAGGCAAAGGCCTATCCCTCTCAGCTTTCCGGCGGTCAGAAGCAGAGAATTGCCATTGTGCGCTCTCTGTGCATGCATCCGGACGTGATGCTATTTGACGAGCCCACCAGCGCGCTGGACCCGGAAATGGTGGGAGAGGTGCTGGGGGTTATGACGGAGCTGGCAAGGGACGGCATGACCATGGTGATCGTCACCCATGAGATGGGCTTTGCAAAAGAGGTCGGAAGCCGTATCCTGTTCATGGACGACGGCCGGATCAAGGAAGAGAGCGGGCCGAAGGAATTCTTTGAAAATCCAAAGAATCCAAGACTGAGGGAGTTTCTGTCGAAGGTGCTGTAAAAGAGGACGAGCGATGACGGAAAGGGAAAAATCATACGCACAGCTGCTGTACCAGCCGGGTGACCCGGAGCTGGCTGCGGATCGTGACGTGACGGTAAGAAAGCTGCAGAAATACAATAACATGGACCCGCTGGACCGCAGCGGGCGGGAAGCTGCCATTCGGGAGATTCTGGGGAAAGCGGGAGAAAACTGTGTAGTGGAGCAGCCGCTTTTCTGCACCTATGGTTACAATACCACGGTGGGCGACAATTTTTTCATGAACGTATATGGCAAGCTGATGGACAGCGGGAAAATCACGATCGGGAATAACGTATTCATTGCGCCGAATGTGAGCATCATTACGGAAGAGCATGCGATGGACGCTGTACAGCGGGCGCAGGGGCTGGAATATACCCACCCTGTTACCATCGGTGACAATGTCTGGATCTGTACGGGAGCGATCGTACTGCCCGGCGTGACCATCGGGGATAACAGCGTGATCGGAGCGGGAAGCGTGGTTACGAAGGACATTCCGCCGAACAGCCTGGCCGTGGGCAATCCATGCCGGGTGATCCGGATGCTGGAACAGGAATAACGTGGGTAAAGGGAGGTGTGAGCCTCCCTTTTTTATCAGAATGTGGAGGAAATACGGCAGACAGATGCAATCCTCCATGAAACTGTGCTATACTGAATTTACTTTCAGGGGCAGGAAGAGGGGGAAGATTGAAAAATAAGCCCGATGGCTTATTTTTCAAGGCTTATTTTTCAATCGGCAGTTTTGCGCCGAAGCACAAAACTGCTGTGATCGCAGAGGAGAAATCACCTGCGTGATTTCTCCTCGCGGCCTCAGCGTAAAACGCTTCGGCATGGAGGTAAATATGAAAAGACTGATCGTGACAGCGGCAGTCCTGGTCCTGCTTGCCGCGGCAGCCGTGACAGCAGCAGGACTGTATGGAAAGAACCAGGAAGAAAATGCAGGGCGGACACAAGAGGCCGGGACGGCGAAGACATGATTTTTGCGGTTCAGAACCCGGACAACGAGGAGCTGTGGAGCTGCTGTAGAGTGGAAGGATTCGGTTCCTGGCTGGAAGGGGAAATTGTCCTCGAATATCAGATGTTCCCTTATGAGGGATTTTTTTAAAAAAGTTCCCTAGTTCTACAGAATAATATACGGAAAGGAAAAACAATTATGAATCCAATCACCATGACGCTCCAGGCGGATCATCTGATTCTGGAAGCGCTGAAGGAAGATATTTCCAGTGAGGATGTGACCACCAACGCAGTTATGAAGGAAGCCGTACCCGGTGAGGTGGACCTGATCTGCAAGCAGGACGGGGTGATCGCCGGACTGGAAGTGTTCGCCAGAGTTTTTCAGCTTCTGGACGGAGCGGTGGAATGTGAGTTTTACTGTAAGGACGGAGATGAAGTGAGCTGCGGACAGCTCATGGGCAAGGTGAAAGGAGATATCCGTAGTCTGTTGTCCGGAGAGCGGGTCGCCCTGAATTTCCTGCAGCGGATGAGCGGCATTGCCACCTATACCCGTTCTGTGGCGAAGCTCCTTTCGGGAACGAAGACGAAGCTTCTGGATACGAGAAAAACAACGCCGAATATGCGGATCTTTGAAAAATACGCTGTGCGAGTGGGCGGCGGCTATAATCACCGCTATAATCTGTCCGACGGCGTTCTTTTGAAGGACAACCACATCGGTGCCGCGGGAAGCGTGAAAAAGGCCGTTCAGATGGCGAGGGAATACGCGCCCTTTGTTCGCCGGATCGAAGTGGAGGTGGAGAATCTGGATATGGTGCAGGAGGCTCTGGAGGCGGGAGCGGATATCATCATGCTGGACAATATGTCGGCGGAGGAGATGAAGAAGGCGGTGGAACTGATCGCGGGCCGGGCGGAAACGGAATGCTCCGGCAATGTGACTAAGGAAAATATCGCCCGTCTGATGGATATCGGCGTGGATTATATTTCCAGTGGAGCGCTGACCCATTCCGCGCCGATTCTGGATATTTCCATGAAGAATCTGCATGCGGTGAGCGCAGACTGACGGATTTCGTGCTGGATTTCCGCCGGGCTTCCTGCTACAATGATGCTATCAATGAAGAAGAAAGGAGATCTTCCAATGAAAAAAGAAGTTCTGGATTATGTGGTTGAACAGACGCATGCGCTGATGAACGCGGCAAGCTGCAGCCGGGAAGCGAAGGATGCGGCGATAGCCTGGCTGGATGCGGTTGGAACGGAGAACGAGGCTGAGGAGACGAAGAAGTACATCGCTGAGCTGGAAGAGGACATCGTCACTGTGGACGGTCTGATCGGCCTTGCGGAATCGGAGATGGGCGTGAAGATTTTCGGAGCGGAGAAGGCGAAGGAGGTTGCGGCCCACGGAAAGGAAATCAAGGCAGCCGGAGCGGTTTACTGCGACTGTCCTGCCTGTGCGGCTGTAGAGAAGATCCTGGCAAAGAAGGATGAAATGCTGGCGTAAAACGCTTCGATAAGGAGGCAGGCATGCGGATCATGCTGACAGGAGCGGGCGGTTTCCTCGGAAGCCGCCTGTTTATATATTACAGAGAAAAATATGAAGTATGGGCGCCGTCTCATAAGGAACTGGATTTTACACGGGAGGAGAGTGCGCGGAAAGCGGTGCAGGACTTCCATCCGGATGTGCTGGTTCACTGCGGGGCCATTTCCGATGTGGGCGCATGTGAGAGGGATCCGGAGCTTTCCATGCGGGTGAACGTGGAAGGAACCCGATATCTGGCACGGGCCTGTAAAGTGACGGGGGCGCGCATGATCATGTGCAGCTCGGATCAGGTATATTTTCGGAAAAAGGAAGCAAAGGAGAGCCTGGAGGAATATCTGCGCCCTCACAGAGAGGAGGAGCACTGCAGCCCGGTTCCCGTCTATGGGAAGCATAAGCTTCTGGCGGAAGCGGCCTGCTTCGAGGAGCAGCCTGACAGCGTCATTCTGCGTCTCACATGGATGTATGGGGAACTGACGGAGGAGGAGCAGCGGAAAGGAAGAAGGAATCTTGCCGATATGCTGGAGGAGATGCTCAGGAAAGGGAAATCGCAGAGTTTTTACAAAACAGATTATCGAGGGGTGACAGACGTATGGGAAGTAGTGTGTAATATGGAAACGGCGTGGAAGCTTCCGGCCGGCATCTATAATTTTGGAAGCCCGGCCTGTGGAAGCATATATGAGATTGTCAGAGACACCATGGAGGAATTTGGAGCGGAAGGGCTGGTCGAAGCGCTGGAAGGAAGCAATGGACCACGTAATCTGTGTATGGCTCCGGAAAAAACGCTGTATGCGGGAATTCATTTTTTATCTGCCCGGGAAGGGCTTGAGCATTATCTGAAAGACCGGAAGAACACTTCTCTGTCCGGGAAACGGTAAAACGGCGGCTAACTGAAAAAGTAGAATAAAAGAAGAGGCGGAACAGAAAAATCCGCTTCTTTTTTATGTGAAAATTTAGGAAGATACATCTAATTTTATAAATATAATTTACAAATTTTTTCCTGTTTCACTAATTTTTTTAATAATCTTAACAGTCCTGCTCAAAAATTTACACTACTTTACCTGAGATTGATAGAAGGAAAAATCATGCAATGCTATGATGGCAGAGTTGGCAGTATGAATTGCATTTGTATTGTACAGAAACCGTACTGATAAGAAAAGAGAGGATGCAGTGTGAACAAAATCAGTCTGGAACATGTGGATAAGGTTTATGACAAAGGGGTTCAGGTCATAGAGGATCTGAATCTGGACATCAGGGAAGGAAGCTTCACCATTCTTCTGGGACCGTCCGGCTGTGGAAAATCCACAACCTTACGGATGATTGCAGGGCTGGAGGATGTGAGCGGAGGAAAGCTTTCCATTGATGGAGAGGATATGAAGGACGTTCCCCCGGGGGAGAGAGATATCGCGATGGTTTTTCAGAATTATGCGATTTATCCCACGATGACAGTAAGGGGAAATATTGAATTTGGTCTGAAAAACGCGAAAATACCGAAAGCGGAGAGGAACCGCAGAATTCAGGAAATCGGAGAGATTACAGGACTGAATGAGTATATGAACCGAAAGCCCGCCGCGCTTTCCGGAGGACAGCGTCAGAGGGTGGCGCTGGCAAGAGCCATGGTGAAAAATCCGAAGGTTTTTCTGATGGATGAACCACTGTCCAATCTGGACGCAAAGCTCAGAGCACAGCTCAGAACAGAACTGATTGAGCTGCATCAAAAGCTGGGAAGCACGTTTGTTTATGTGACCCATGATCAGGCGGAGGCGATGTCAATGGGAACGCACATTATACTGATGCATGAAGGGAAAATTATGCAGCAGGGAAGTCCGGAAGAAATTTATAGAGATCCTGAAAATGTGTTTACCGCAAAGTTTATCGGAACGCCTCCCATGAATCTGATAGAGGCGGCAAACTGTCTGGCAACATGGAACTTCCCGGAAAAAGCGTCATGGGCAGGATTCCGGCCGGAGCATGTGGAATTCCAGGAAATCCCGGACAGCATCCGGATGGAAGGAAGAGTGCTCACCAGAGAAATGCTCGGTGCGGAGATCCTCTATAAAATCGATACTGCATTTGGCTGCATCCATGCGAGGGACTATCATACGGATGACCGCTATCAGGACAATGTTGTGATGTGGATCCCAAGGAAGGAGATCTGCTTTTTCGACCGGAGTGAAAACCGGATGAGGGCGTAAAGGAGGCAGGAATGAACGCGACTGAAAATCTGGTAAAAACACCGGGGATGCTGGTAAAGCCCCTGCCTTTAAGAAAGAGCAGGACTGCCGGAAAAAGAAAAATGGGAAATACGGCTCTGCGTTGGACGCTCCCTTATCTGATGATCCTTCCGGCAATGCTAATTTTTATGGTGTTTGTTATTTATCCTGTATTTTATATGCTTTATGTCAGCTTCTTTGACTGGAACATGATTGCGGACATGGAGTTTATTGGCCTGAAGAATTATCTGGACATGTTTACGGACAGAGAATTCTGGAAGGTGCTGGGGAACACCTTCCGATTTATGCTGATGATGGTTCCGGCAACCATCGTTCTGAGTCTGGCAATCGCCCTTTATCTGAAGAGAAATACAAGGATTAACAGAATTCTTCAAAACGTCATGTTTATGCCGAACATCGTTTCTCTGGTTTCCATTTCCTTTATCTGGATGTGGATGATGGATGAGGACAGAGGATTGTTCAACTTTGTGTTGAGCCTGTTCGGCGTGGATCCGGTCAACTGGCTGGGAGACCCGAATGTGGCGATGCTGTCGCTGGTGATTGTGAATGTATGGAAAAGCCTGGGGTATTATGTACTGATTTTTGTGGCTGCTCTGCAGGGGATTCCGCAATATCTGTATGAAGCGGCGGCCCTGGACCGGGCAAGGCCGGTATCCACCTTCTTCCGGATTACGCTGCCCATGCTGTCTCCTACCCTCTTTTTCCTCATCCTGACAGGCATTATCGGCTCGTTTAAGACCTTTGAATGTGTGTCTCTGATGACGGCCGGAGGACCTGCCGACGCAACAAATACGATGGTATATGAGCTTTATCAGCAGGGATTCGTCTATTACCATACAGGGTATGCGTCTGCTATGGGGGTGGTCCTGATGCTGATCGTCGGTTTTATGACACTGATTTATTTCAGTTTGCTTCAGAAAAAAGTGCATTACCAATAAATAGATTCGGAGGCAGAAATGAAGAAGATAGCAAAAAAATCCGGGAGATGGATCATTAACGCATTGCTGTTTATGATCTTTTTCATTCCCTTTTACTGGATGGCTCTCACATCCATCAAGACGCTGGGACAGACGCTTCAGTCGCCGCCGGTTTTCTGGGTATCCAATCCCCAGTTTATTAATTTTGTAACCGCGTTTGAGTCCATAGATTTTCTCCACTATTTAAGGAACAGCGTGATCGTAACGGTCGGCGTGCTGGTACTGCAGCTGGTTACGGTTGTTCCTGCGGCCTATGCCTTTGCCAGATATGAGTTCAGGGGAAAAGGAATACTGTTCGGAGCGGTTCTTGCCACTACCATGATACCGGCTCAGCTTGTGTTTCTTCCGGTGTTTTTGATCCTGAGCAAACTGAATCTGATTAATACTTACTGGTCTCTGATCCTGCCGCAGGCGGCCAGCGCGTTTGGCATTTTTATGCTTCGCCAGAATTTCATGCAGGTGCCCAAAGAGCTGATTGAAGCAGCGCGGCTGGATAAAGCAGGGGAGCTGAAAATCATGTTTAAAATCATGCTTCCCATGTCGCGTAGCACGGTAGCGACGCTGGCGCTCCTGACTTTTATCGGAACCTGGAATGATTATTTCTGGGCCAAGGTGCTGACGACCAGCGACGCGGTACGCACGCTTCCGGTGGGAATTACGGCATTGAGCGATGTGGACGGAGGCGTGGCCAATCACATCATTATGGCGGGAAATCTGATCATGATGATGCCGATTCTGATTGCTTTTGTCATCGCGCAAAAGCAGATTCTGAAAGCTTTCGCCTATACTGGTGTGAAATAATAGATGGCCTGGCATGGCCAGAAACTGAAAAACTGCGAAGATACGCGGAGTAAAGAAAGGAAAAAAGAGAAAATGAACAGATTGATTCGAAAATCCATGGTATTACTGGCAGCGGCAGCGATGACTGCATCCCTTGCCGGCTGCGGAAGCGCAAGCGCAAATGCAGCAGGAAGCAGCACGGCATCTTCAGAAACGGCCTCAACGCAGACCTCTTCTGCAGAAACCACCGGTGCCTCCACCGAGGCTGATGCTTCCGGCAGCCAGGATACCATTGAACTGACTTTCTGGTTTGCCAACTCCGATACGGTGGAAACCTATATCGGTGAAGCAACGGAAAGGTTTAACAGCACGGTTGGCGCTGAAAAGGGAATTCATGTGACAGCGGAATATCAGGGAGAATATACGGATCTGCATCAGAAGCTGCAGGCGGCTTACATTGCCGGAACAGCACCTCAGCTTACGGTGCTGGAAATCGGAGCGGTGGGAATGTTCGCGGAAGGCGGCATGATACAGAGCCT
Organism: uncultured Eisenbergiella sp.; assembly: GCA_904392525.1. GTDB lineage: Bacteria > Bacillota > Clostridia > Lachnospirales > Lachnospiraceae > Eisenbergiella. The sequence goes on along the minus strand of CAJFMW010000037.1, from coordinate 12,654 downwards.
GGATGACAGAATTGAAGCGGATGGACTGGATATGAGCGACTTCCATGACGGGCTTCTGTATAACTGCTATATCGACGATTCCTTCTATGCCCTTCCTTTTCTGCGCTCCACATCCATTCTGTATATGAACACCACCCTGCTGGAAGAGGCCGGCGTAAACCCGGATGATATAGAGACCTGGGATGATGTTGCGGAGGCGAGCGAGAAGGTTCATGAAGCAACGGGAAAATACGGAATTTCCATGCCGATTAATTACTGGTTCCATGAAGCGTTCATGCTGACCTGGGGAGGCTTTACGGTAAATGAGGATGAGACTCAGTGTACGGTGGACAATGATGTGGACAGAACGGTTATCAATTATTTTAAGGATCTGCGTGACAGAGGACTGGCGCATCTTTATCCTTACGCGGAGGCGGATAAGATGAGTGCGGATCTGATGAATCAGGATGCGGCATTCTTCTTCCAGTCCACCGGAGGACTGAGCCAGATGCTTTCCATTGCAGATGAGCTGGGCTTTGGACTGCAGACGGCGTTCATTCCGAAAGGAACCCAGTATGGCGTTACTACCGGCGGATGCAACATTGCCATGCTGAGCGGACTGTCCGAGGAACAGCAGAATGCGGCATGGGAATATATCAAATTCATGACTTCCATAGATGAAACGGTGGAAGCAAGCATTGTAACGGGATATCTTGCGACCAGAAAGAGCGCTGTGGAAGATGATAAGATGGTGGAATGGTATGAGCAGTATCCTCAGTATAAGGTGGCGCTGGATCAGCTTGAAATTGCTTCCGGACGGCCGAACAATCCGGGCTATGTGGAATTTCAGGCGGAGCTGACGGATGCGATGGCGGAAATTATGGTGAATGATGCCGATGTGGATACCACGCTGGCTGAGCTGGAAGCGAAAGGAAATGAACTGCTGAATGAATAAGATACGGATTATGGCACACAGAGGGGCATCCTTTCATGCCCCCGAGAATACGAAAGCTGCGTTTTTGAAGGCATACGGTCTGAAAGCAGACGGAATTGAAACGGATCTGCAGCTTACGGCTGACGGAGAAATTGTCGTTCATCATAATTATTTTATTGATAATACCTCAGATGGAAAGGGCGCTGTTTTCCTGAAGACGCTGGAGGAGCTGAAGCAGTATGACTTTGGCTCCTATAAGGGAAAAGAATTTGAAGGGGAACGGATTCTGACGCTTTCAGAACTGCTTCCCATTCTGAAGGATATGAAAGTGATCAATCTGGAACTGAAATCTCATCTGGATAAAGGTGTTGATTTCGCGGGGAAGGTTCTTTCCATTGTCCAGAAAAGCGGGCTCACGGACCGTGTGATCTATTCGTCCTTTGACGCGGATCTGCTTGGACAGCTGAAGGAAAAGGACAGTACATGCAAAGTTGGACTTCTTACCTTTCAGGGAAAAATGCAGGGGCTTCTCAGGGAGTTTTCGGCAGTCTTTGCCGCAAAGTATCCGGTTTCAGATGTGAAAGCGGTTCTGGAGAGGGCAGGAGAATCTCATACGCTGATTCAGCTGGTGGACAGTCTGCCCTACAGGCCGGATTATCTGCATCCGGATTATCACAGTGTTCTGGAAAATCCGGATCTGGTAAAAGAGATGCATGACCGTGGAATCGGTGTGAATCCTTATACCTGCGACAGGACTGAAGAAATGGAAGGGCTGGTTCTGGCCGGCTGCGACGGTATTATTACGAACCGTCCGGACCTTGCGGCGGAAGCGTTTGAATCATAAAAGAAAGGGATATTCCATGGCTTTTCTTACGGTGGACTGTTTCTCGGAAGTGCTGCACATGAGTGTGAATCTCAATGTAATCCTTCCGCAGAATATCAATATCATAAATCCGGTCAACGGAGGACATTTTAAGCCACCTTATCCGGTGCTGTATCTGCTTCACGGTTACAATGGAGATCATACGGTATGGGCCAGGAGAACAAGTGTGGAGCGGTATGCGGCTGATAAGGGCATCATTGTGATCATGCCGGGAGCGCATCTGAGTTTTTATTCTGATATGGAGAACGGATTCCGCTATTGGACCTATATTTCGGAGGAGCTTCCCGGGATCTGTAAGGATCTTTTCCCGAATATGACGGATAATCCGGAAATGACGTTTGCGGCAGGGCTGTCCATGGGCGGATACGGAGCCCTGAAGCTGGCTCTTGCCTTCCCAGAGCGGTTCCGGGCAGCGGCTTCGCTTTCCGGCGCAGTGGATGTGGCTTCTCTGGCAGAACGGATCCGGAAAGAAGCGAAGGGAGGTCCAGATGCATTTGGGCCGGTATATGGAAATAGGCAGATCAGAGGCAGCAGGGATGATTTATTTGAGCTGGCAGAGCTTGCGGCACAAAAAGGCGGAAAGCAGCCAAAACTCTATCAATGGTGCGGGAAACAGGATTTCCTGTATCAGGACAACATCAGGCTCAGAGATTTTCTTACGAAAAAGGGCTTTGATCTGACTTTTGAAGACGCGGACGGAGATCATCAATGGAAATATTGGGATGCCGGCATTGAGCGGGTGTTGGAATGGATCCAGGAGATCCGGCTGCAGGACAGGCAGGTATGACAGGAGTAAAAGCAGAGCGGGGAGGCAGTTTTTCTGCCTCCTTCTCCGTTTAAAAGAGCTGTCATAAAGCAGAAGAGCTCAGGAAATGATTTCTGCGCTATGTAGCCGGTCTGGCAGTGGAGCTTCTCACCATCAGCCTGGCGTGCAGCAGCAGGGTGCCGATGGCAATACCGTTCATCAGGCTGGCCAGAGCATAGTAGCCGCTTTTTCCGAGCTGCGCTCTTTCCTGGCGGATTGTGGTCATGGGAGGAGAAGTGTAAGCGCTCATGGGCAGATCGTCGAAGCCGATTATGCTGATATCCGCAGGAACGCGCAGGCCGAGCTGCTGACACTGGATCATGGCGGCATTGGCCAGCAGGTCATGACTGCAGATGAGGCCGGTGATTCCCATATCCAGCAGGCGGGGAAGGTGGCGTTCCAGGCACTGGGTGATATAGTAGGAGCTTCCGGTCTGCGCCGGGCCGGCCTTCAGCCCGTTCTGCCGCATGGCGTGAAAAAAGGCGGAATTGCGCACCTGCATGATGTGAGAGCCCAGAGCGCCGCTCAGGTAGCCGATGTCTTTGTGGCCAAGGCTTTTCAGGTGGGAGACGGCAAGCTCCATTCCCTCGCTGTTGTCGATCCCCACGTAGGCCATATTCGGATTGGCCGGAATATAGTTGTCATAAAGGACGGCGGGAGTTTTGGCGGTCTGAAAATCCTTCATCCAGGGATCGTTGAGAGAAAATCCCAGGACAAAGGCTCCCACATAGCCGTTTTTCAGCATAAAGACGTCGTAGGAAGAAGCTTTCTGAAGCTTTTCCGTGACGTCGATGATTTCCACCTCATATCCTGCGGGCTCAGCCATCTGGCGGAAGCCCAGAACAATATCATATCCGAACTGATGCGGCTCTTCATACTCCAGGTTTTCCGTGAGGATGCAGAGCTTTTTCTTTTCCCGGCGCTTCCGGATGGTGTATCCCATTTCAACCGCAGTTTCCAGAATTGTTTTTTGTAAAGTTTCGCTCACATCCGGAGCTCCGTTCAGCGCTTTGGAGACGGTTCCCTTGGAAACGCCGAGCCTGTCCGCTATATCCTGTATGGTTGCCACTTCAGACCATCCCCTTTCGAAAAGAATAAAAACTGATTCTGAATCCATTATATAAAAGAAGGGCCGGAAAAGCAATTGTAACAAAGCTGAAAAACGGTATTTTTCGTAAAGTTAAGAAAATAGAATTTTCAGGTTCGGCATTTTTCATAAAAACGAAAATGGAAAACTGGCGAAAAGAGAGAATTTATCAATGGTACAGTGTTTTTTCATTGACGAATCAGGCAGAGAGGGGTAGTATGAGATTACAGCGAAACATTACGAAACATTTTTAAGAATCGGATTGAAAAGCCGCGGTTTTCAATCGGGATTTTTAAAAGTGAATAAGCCGAAAAGCCGCAGCGGCGGCAAAGGACGTTTTGGAATGGAGGAGAAAATGAGGAAAAGAGGAGTGGCACTTTTATTGGCAGCGGCGCTGGCCGTTACAGGACTGTCAGGATGCGGTGCGGCTTCCGGGGAGACTTCGTCTGGAAGAGAGAAGGTAAGGCTGATGGTGTGGTCTCCGCAGAACGATCAGTCGAAGGACAACGGGCAATGGCTTCAGACCATGTGTGAAGCCTTTGCAGAGGAGCATTCGGAATGGGATATCACCTTTGTATACGGCGTGGCGGATGAGGCGAGCGCAGCCGGGCAGGTATCACAGGATCCGGAAGCGAGCGCGGATGTGTTCATGTACGCCAACGATACGCTGACCACGCTGACGGACGCCAACGCGCTGGCAAAATTCGGCGGAACATACCGGGAACAGATCGAGGGAATGAACTCTCAGGAGGTAATCGATTCACTCACGATGGACGATAACCTGTATGGAGTTCCGTTCACAACGAATACCTGGTTTATGTACTATGACAAGAGCGTATTTTCGGAAGAGGATATTAAGAGCCTGGATACCATGCTGGAAAAGGGCGTTGTTTCCTTCCCCTTCACCAATTCCTGGTATCTTCCGGCCTTCTATCTGGCGAACGGCTGCACGTTGTTCGGCGACGGAACGGATGAGGCGGCGGGCGTAGACTTTGGCGGGCAGAAGGCGGTGGATGTGACCAACTATCTGATCGATCTGAAGAACAACCCCAATTTCCGGATTGACGCGGATGGATCCGGAATCGCAGGACTGCGTGACGGCAGCATCAATGCCATGTTTTCCGGCTCCTGGGACGCCAATGCGGTGAAGGAAGCGCTGGGCGACAACATGGGTGTGGCTTCCCTTCCCACGTTCACCTTAAATGGGGAAGAAAAGCAGATGCTGGCGTATGCCGGTTCCAAGGCGATCGGCGTGAACCCCAATTCCAAAAACATGGTCGCGGCGGTACAGCTCGCGGTGTTCCTCGGGTCTCCCGAAGCGCAGAAGGCACATTATGAGATGTGCGGCGTGGTTCCCTGTAATACACAGCTTCTGGAAGAGGAAGCGGTACAGGCGGATGAGGTAGTGACGGCACAGAACGATACCTTCAACAATACGTCCATCCTTCAGCCCTTCGTTTCAAAAATGAGCAACTGCTGGACGCCCGTGGAGAATATGGGAAAATCCATCCGCAACGGAAGCGTGACCCATGAGAATGCGGCGGACCAGACGGAACAGATGAACAGCGCAATGAACAGTGATGGAATCTAAATGAGGTGGAAAAGATGGGTGTAATCAGTTTTAAGAAAAAAGCGGATGAATTTACGACCCCTTATACCTGCATGGCCGCCATCAAAAAGGGCGGAATCGAGACAAAGCTTTCCATGGTGGTGATGGGGCTTGGGAATTTCGTACACGGCCAGAAAATAAAGGGTCTGCTGTTTCTGGCAGTAGAAGTGGCTTATCTGGTGTTCATGGCGGTGAACGGAATCGGATTTCTACAGATGCTTCCTTCTCTGGGAAGCGTTCCCCAGGAGGAAATCTGGGATGAGGTAAATCAGGTTTATATCTATACCAGGGGCGACCAGTCCGTCCTGATCCTCCTGTACGGCGTGGCGACAGTGCTTCTGACGCTTCTGATGTTCTGGGCCTGGAGGGGTTCGTTAAAGAGCGCGTACCGGGTGGAATGTCTGGCGAAGCAGAGAAAACATATCAATACCTTTTCTCAGGATATAAAGAGCCTGCTGAATGAAAATCTGTACCGGCTTCTGATGACGCCGCCGATGATCTTTATTTTTGCTTTCACCATTCTGCCGCTGATCTTCATGATCTGCATGGCGTTTACCAGCTACAGCAAGATCGACAACCACCTGATGCTGTTTGACTGGGTGGGACTGGAAAATTTCCGGACGCTGTTTGATTCGACAAGCATTCTGGGAAGCACATTCTGGTCCGTGCTGATCTGGACGCTGGTGTGGGCGTTTTTCGCCACCTTTACCAACTATATTTTCGGAATGATTCTGTCTCTGATGATTAACAGAAAAGGGACAAGAGCCAAGGGCTTCTGGAGATTCTGCTTCGTGCTTTCCTGCGCGGTGCCCATGTTCGTTTCCCTCTTAATCATGCGCACCATGCTCCAGCCGGAGGGCGCGGTGAACGTGCTGCTTCGCAACATCGGGCTGATCGCTCCGGACGCGAGCCTTCCCTTCTTCACCGATCCCACCTGGGCGAGGGTGACGGTGATTGTAGTCAACATCTGGGTCGGCGTTCCCTATACGCTGCTTCAGCTGACCGGCGTGCTCCAGAACATTCCCGCTGAGCTGTATGAGGCAGCCCGCGTGGACGGCGCGAATACGATCCAGATCTTTTTTTAGATCACGCTGCCCTATATGCTCTATGTGACGACGCCGTATCTGATTTCGACATTTACGGGAAATGTGAACAACTTCAACGTCATCTACCTGCTGTCGGGAGGCGATCCGGTCACGAATCTGTCCTCCACAGCCGGAAGCACTGACCTGCTGGTGACCTGGCTGTATAAGCTGACCATCGACAGACAGTACTACAATGTGGGTTCGGTTATCGGTATCCTGACGTTCATCATCCTGGCGGTCGGCGCGCTCCTCACCTACCGCAACAGCAAGTCCTACAAAGAAGAAGGGGGATTTTAAGCCATGAACGGAAAGAAATATGCTTCTGCAAAGAGAAAACGGCTGATCAACAATACGGTGGTTCATGTGATCCTTGCCATCCTGGCCGTGATCTGGGTGTTCCCGATCCTTTGGGTAATCCTCACCAGCTTCCGTGCGGAGAAGGGCTCCTATGTATCCACCTTTTTCCCGCAGTCCTATACGCTGGATAACTATATCAAGCTGTTCACGGATACCACGATCCTGAACTTCCCGCAGATGTTCATGAATACGCTGTTCATCTCCATCTGCTCCTGCATTCTGGCGACGTTTTATACGCTTGCCGTGTCCTACTGCCTGTCCCGGCTGCGCTTCAGGCTGCGCAAGCCTTATATGAACATGGCGATGATTCTGGGCCTGTTCCCCGGCTTCATGTCCATGATCGCGGTGTACTTCATTCTGAAGGCGCTGGGGCTGACGGAAGGAAATCTGATCCGAGTGGCGCTGATTCTGGTTTATTCCGGAGGCGCGGGTCTGGGCTTCCAGATCGCGAAGGGCTTCTTCGATACCATACCCTTCGCCATCGACGAGGCCGCGCTGCTGGACGGCTGCACCAGATGGCAGATTTTCAGTAAGATTACGCTTCCGCTGAGTAAGCCGATCATCATCTACACGGTGCTGACCGCCTTCATGTCCCCCTGGCTGGATTTCATCTTCGCAAGGGTGATCTGCCGGGCGAACTCTGACCAGTACACGGTAGCAATCGGTCTGTGGAAGATGCTGGAGAAGGAATACATCGACAGCTGGTACACCAGCTTCGCTGCCGGAGCGGTGCTGATCTCCATCCCCATCGCCATTCTGTTTCTGAGCTTACAGAAGTTCTACGTGGACGGTGTGTCCGGAGCGGTGAAGGGCTGATGGCTCATGCGCAGACCTGGCTGCCCATGAATCACAAAATTTAGAAAATGAAATGACTGACGAGAGGCTGCGGTGCATTCCGGTGCGCTTCATGCGGATACTTCCGGTCTGTACCCGGCCTCTTTTCCTTCCTGAAAAGGATTCGTCACGAAAAGGAACGCAGAATGAAAAAAGCAGCATTGGAATGGAAAAAAATTTACAGCAGTCCGGATTTTCACAGGGAATATTTGTACGAAGGGAAGCTTGGCTTTTTTTATGAAAACGAGGAAAACGTTTTCCATGAAAGTGTTTTCCGCATATGGAGTCCCTTCGCAGAAGCGGTTATGATCCGATTTTACCGGGACGGAAGCGAAGGGGATGCCTTTGCGGCTTATGAAATGAAGCGCCTGGAAAAGGGCGTATGGGAATACCGGGCGAAGGAAGATCTCCACGGTATCTATTATGATTTTGCGCTTTGCATCGATGGCGAAGCTGTGATATCGACGGACGTGTACGCAAAGGCCTGCGGAATCAACGGAAAGCGCAGCATGGCGGTGGACCTCCGCCGGACGGACCCGGAAGGCTGGGACAAGGATGAAGCGCCGGAGAACGGGCCGGAGCAGGTGATTTATGAAACCCATGTGAAGGAATTTTCCTGGGACCCTGCGGGCGGATTTCCGGAAGAGACGAGGGGAAAATACCGGGCCTTCTGCTGCAGAGACACCACCCTGTACGGAGACGGCGTTCATCCCACGGGACTTTCCTGGCTGAAGGAGCTCGGCGTCACTCATGTTCAGCTCATGCCGGTCTATGATTACGGCTCTGTGGATGAAGCGGGAGACCCACTGCAGTTTAACTGGGGCTATGATCCCATGAACTGGAATGTGCCGGAGGGCTCCTATTCCTCCGATCCCGCCCGCGGCGAGGTCCGCATCCGGGAGCTGAAGGAGGCCGTGCAGAGCCTGCACCGGCAGGGCTTCCGGGTGATCATGGATGTGGTATATAACCATACCTACAGCCTGGATACGGCCATGCAGAGGACGGTTCCCTGGTATTATTACCGGGTGAAGGAGGACGGAACCCTGTCAAACGGCTCCGCCTGCGGAAACGACGTGGCGTCGGAGCGGCCCATGTGCGCGAAGCTCATTCTGGAGAGCGTGCTTTACTGGGCGGAAGAATATCATATGGACGGCTTCCGCTTTGACCTGATGGGGCTTCTGGATGTGGAGCTGATGAACCGGATCCGCCGCGCGCTGGATGAGCGGTTCGGAAAAGGGGAAAAGCTGGTGTACGGAGAGCCCTGGGCGGCCGGATACACGGCGATGGAGAAGGGCTTTCGTCAGGCGGTCAAAAATAATGTGAGGCACCTGGATGTCAACATCGGCGTTTTTTCCGACGGAACGAGGGATGCGGTCCGGGGAAGCGTGTTCCGGCTGAAGGAACCCGGCTTCGTAAGCGGGGCGCAGGGGATGGAGGGTGCCATCCTCAACAGCGCGAAGGCCTGGCAGGGAAAACGGGGAGCCCGCATGCTGGCTCCCTCCCAGACCATCACCTATATTTCCGCCCATGATAACCAGACGCTTTGGGATAAGCTGGCGGAAACCACGCCGGATGAGGAAAAAAGAAGACGGCAGTACCGGCTGGCAGCGGGCATTTATCTGACCTGCCAGGGAAGGCTTTTCTTCCTGTCCGGGGAAGAATTCGCCCGCACCAAGGGCGGGCTGGAGGACTCCTATAACGCGCCCATCGCCATCAACCGGATGGACTGGGAGCGGGCCTGGGAGGAAAGGGAGCTGGCGGACTACTACAGAGGCCTGATCGCGCTGAGAAAACAGCTTCCCGGACTGTGCGACAAGAGTCCCCAGGCGGCGGAACGGATCCGAACGGCGTGGAAAAGAAAGGGCTTCGTGGGATTTTTTGTGGATAACCGGGGCAAAGGCGCGCCGGATACGTGGAAAACGCTCTGCATTCTGTATAACAGGAAAGAAGAGCCGGTGAGCGTACCCCTGGAGGGTGACGGCTGGGAGGTGCTTGCGGACGGAAAAGACAGCTTCCTGTGGAAAAATCCAAAGCAGATTCGGAAGGAAGCGCAGGCTGGCCCGGTGAGCATTCTGGTGCTGGGAAAGAGGTAAAAGAAATCATGAAATGGAACTATGGAAAACAGGATTGGAAATTGATATCCCGCGGGCTGGAAAACTGTTATCTGATGACCAACGGGCTGGGCGGTTTTTCATCCCTGACCATGACGGGCGCTGCGGCGCGCAATGACCATGCCTTTCTGATGGCCTGTGTACAGGCTCCCAATCACCGGTACAATCTGGTGCACCGTCTGAAGGAGGAGCTGATCTTTCCGGAAAAGGACGGCGGCGCAGAAGCGGATGCCGAAAAACGTGCAGAAGCGGATGCCGGGGCGGGACAGGAAATCCGGAGGATGCTTTCCACCCAGGAATTTGCCGAAGGTGAGCCGGAAACGGGCTGCCGTTATCTGAGCTTCTTTTCTTGGGAGGATGCGCCGGTGTGGAGATTTCTTGCGGACGGCGTGGAGATCATCAAGGAGGCGGGGCTGGAACACGGCTCCAACCGGGCGGCTCTCCGGTACGAGATCACAAACCGGAGCCGCAGGGAAGCGGCTTTGCAGGTGACGCCTTTTTACCAGTTCGTTCCCAAGGGAAAGGACATGGGAGAGAGGCAGCGGATCGTGAGCATGCCCTCCGGACGGGTTCATGCGGAAAATGCTGCGTCCGGCTGTCCGGATCTGTATCTTCGCACCAACGGGGAGCTGGAAAGCATCCCACGGGTTCAGGAAAAGCTGTATTACAGTTATGATGCCTGCGACGGAAGACGTGAGACGGGACGGACGGAGACGGATCATCGGATTCGTATTGCGGTTCCGGCCGGAGAGAGCCGGACGCTGGAGATCGTCTTTGAGACGGAACGTTCGGAAAGAAGCGCGGGCTGGATCATCACGGGCATGAAGGAGAGAAGAAAGGCCCTTCGGCAGCAGGCGCATTTCCAGTCGGAAACGGCGGGTGCGCTCGCTGCGGCTGCGGATCAGTTCGTTTCCAGAAGGGATTCCACCAAAGGGGAAACCATTCTGGCAGGCTATCCCTTCTTTGAGGATTGGGGAAGGGATACCATGATCGCTCTGCCCGGCATCTGTCTGAGTACGGGAAGGTATGAAACGGCAAAAAGCATCCTGCGCACCTTTGCGGTGAATGAGCGGGACGGCCTGATGCCGAATCTGTTCCCGGAGGGCGGAAATGAGCCCATGTACAACACGGCGGACGCGGCCCTGCTCTTTATCAACTGCGTGTACCTGTATTTCCGGAAAACCCGGGATACAGCCTTTGTGGAGGAGATGTATCCGGTGATGGAGCGCATTGTAAAGGGCTATATGCAGGGCACCCGCTTCGGCATCCACATGGACACCGACGGTCTGATCGCGGCAGGGCAGGGACTGGACCAGGTGACCTGGATGGATGTGCGGGTGGGAGAGATCCTTCCCACGCCGCGTCACGGAAAGCCGGTGGAGATCAACGCCTACTGGTACAACGCCCTGCGGATCATGGAAGCGCTTGGGCGTAAAGCCGGGAAGGCGGATGGCTGCGGCCCGGATTACGGGGCTCTGGCGGAGCAGGTGAAGCGTTCCTTCACGGAAAAGTTCTGGGATCAGGAACGGGGCTGCCTGAAGGATGTGCTTTCCGCGATGGATGCAAAAAAGGATTCCGTGGAGACGGGGAGCGTCCATGCACAGAATCAGATTCGCTGCAACCAGATCTGGGCGGTATCCCTCCCCTTCACCATGCTGGATCGGGATAAGGAACGACAGATCGTGGAAACGGTTTTTGAAAAGCTTTATACGCCGTATGGCCTGCGGACGCTGGAAGCGGGAGACAGGGAGTTTCATCCCTTCTACGGCGGCCCCATGGAGGAACGGGACATGGCTTACCATCAGGGGACGGTATGGGTGTTCCCGCTCGGCGCTTACTACCTGGCGTACCTGAAAGTGCATGACTACAGCGAAGAAGCGAAACAGACGGTGAAGGAGCAGCTGGAAACCCTGGAGCCCGCCCTGCGGGAGGGCTGCATCGGACAGCTTCCGGAGATCTATGACGGAGAAAATCCGGTTTCGTCGAAGGGCTGCTTCGCCCAGGCCTGGAGCGTGGGAGAGATTCTGCGGGTGTATGACGCGCTGGAGAATAACGGTCAGGAGCCGATATGATTCGACAGGCGATTTGGCTTCGCAAAGCGGACTTTAAATGGAAAATCCTTCCGCCCAGGCGGTGTTAAGGCCGGGGCGGATGTGGTACAATAAAGAGACAACAGAGGAACAGATTTGGAAAAGGAGAAGAAAGATGGAAAAAGAACTGGAACTTTTTTTACAGGAAAAATTCGGAAAGTCCATTCAGGATGCGTCCAATGAGGAAATCTATGCGGCGCTTCTGGGCATCACCAAAAAGAGAATGGAAGGAATGAAAAGAAACGAGGGAAGCCGGAAGCTGTATTATATTTCCGCAGAGTTCCTCATCGGCAAGCTGCTTTCCAACAACCTGATCAATCTGGGGCTGTTTGAGGAAATCAGAGATGTGCTGAAAAAGTACGGGAAGGACATTACCGAGATTGAGGAGATCGAGCTGGAGCCCTCTCTGGGAAACGGCGGCCTGGGAAGGCTTGCTGCCTGCTTCCTGGATTCCATCGCGACGCTTGGGCTGCCCGGAGACGGCGTGGGACTGAACTATCACGACGGCCTGTTCCTGCAGAAATTCAAGGACAACAAGCAGGATGAGGAAAAGAATCCCTGGATCACGCCGGAAAGCTGGCTGACCCGGACGGAACGCCATTTTGAAGTGCCTTTCAAAGACTTCACCGTGACTTCCACCATGTACGACATCGACGTGCCGGGGTATCAGCAGAACGGCTGCAACCGCCTGCATCTGTTCGACCTGGACAGCGTGGATGAAAACATTATTGGAAATGGAATCAATTTTGACAAAAATGATATCAGAAGAAATCTGACCCTCTTCCTGTATCCCGATGACAGCGATGAGGCCGGACAGCTTCTGAGAATCTATCAGCAGTATTTCATGGTGAGCAACGCGGCTCAGCTCATCCTTGCGGAA